>JBFLVQ010000442.1:0-8126 GCA_040758525.1 Acidobacteriota bacterium | reverse complement strand
TGGTTGCATTAGTAGTGAACAGAGTCAACGGAATAATCGACTGTCTGGAAAAAGATATACTTTCTGCAGAAAGCATTCTTGCCGGCTTGGATTATGTTCAAGGCATAGTAAAGATCGACGGCGATATTATTTTTATCCATGATCTTGATAGATTTCTTTCCCTAGATGAAGAGACAGACCTACAGACGGCCCTGACAAATAACTGACAATAAGTAACCCGCCGCAAGCCGCCGACCATTTATGGCGAGCGGATAGGCAGGTTTATTCTTTGGCTTTAGCCGTTGCTTTTTATTGTGATTATTAGCTTTAGGTTCAATTTTAAGATTGTAATTTTTGTCGATATATACGATAATATCGACATCGTGAAATATCAACAAGACGAGCATCGAGTACACCTTATAGTCTACCATTTGATCTGGTGTCCCAAACGGCGCAAAGCTGTTTTGGGTGGACAGATAAAAGCAGATTGCGAAACCTTGATCAGACAAAAGTGCCAAGAGCGAAAATGGGAAATATTGGAATTGGCTATACAACCTGATCATATCCATCTGTTTGTTCGCGCTTGTCCTTGCACGCCAGCAGCAGAAGTAGTGAAAGAATGCAAAGGTCTTACTTCACATCATCTGCGCCAGAAATATGCTGTCTTGAGACGACTGCCATCACTTTGGAGTCGTTCGTATTTCGCTTCAACCGCCGGTAATGTATCAAGTGAAACCATCGCCAAGTATGTAGCTGCACAAAAGGGTGTATAGGATGGCAACAGCAACCAAAACCATCATCCAACAACTTGAAACTAAACACCCTGATTGGGTAGCAGCTACATCTGAACTTTTCAATCAAGCGATTGTTTTTTACTTTGATATCTTGCAAGGCCACCAATCGTTGCTTGAGTTGCCAACCAAACAACTGCTTACTCACTTGGAAAAACTTAGTGTTAAAACAGTTTTCAATCCTGAGCCAACATTTCCATTGCCTTGGGAATTGCCAGCCATGTTTCGCCGTGCTTGCATTAACAGTGCCATTGGTAGAGCCAGATCTTTCTACTCGAATCTTGAGCGCTGGCATAAGCAAAAAGAAAAAGCTGAAGTTAAAGGTAAGAAGTTTGTTGAGCGACCACCAGTACCACCTAGAGAGTTTCATCAACATCCTTTGCTCTATGCTGGAATGTATAGGTTTGATGGTGGTAATGTGCTGCTCAAGCTTTTCACTGGCACTACTTGGTGTTGGATAAAGTTTCGTATGGCTGGTCGCACTACCCCACCGGACTGGCAAGCAGCTAGTCCCAAGTTGGTGCTCAAAGCTAAACGTATTACTCTTCATATTCCCATTGAAAAACAGATCAAAGTTAACAAGATCCAACAACAGATCAAAGCAGATGGTGAGTTCTGTATCTGTGCAGTGGATCTAAACATCAACAACAACTTGGCAGTATGTAGAATACTCAGAGCCGACGGTTCCCTTATCGCTTCACGCTTTATCGGCGGCGGAGATAGTTTAAGTGGCCGTAGGAAGCGTGCTTTGGGTCGTATCGCAAACAAACGCAGTAAAACCGGCAGCCTCAATAAGGCAGAGAAAGACAACAAGCAACTATGGGCAAAAGTTAACAATATCGATAAGTACGAAGCCCATAGAGTGAGCAGGCGCATCGTCGAATTCGCTGCTGAGTATGGAGCAAAAGTAATTGTCTTTGAGCATCTCGCTAACTTCAGACCAGAGAGAGGCAAGTATAGTCGCCGAGCAAACTCTAAACGTTCATTCTGGTTGAGGGGTAAGATATTCGCCTTCACCAAGTACAAAGCATTTGAGTTGGGCATTATCACCAGCCGCGTTAATCCCCGCAATACCAGCAGAGATTGCGCCTACTGTGGTACTAAAGTAGCACGCCACAACCAGGGTGAAGAACCCATAGAGTATCGAGCAGGGGCACCACTATACACTTGTCCTAATGGGCACAAAGGCAATGCCGATCTGAACGCTGCTAATAACATTGCCCTGCGTTTGTTTGCCAGATACAACATTTCCGTTTCGCTACAAAAGTCCTTATCGAAAGATAAGGTTGTTTCGCTTCTCTATACCGGCGCAGGCCAGGAAAGCCGAGACGGGCAAGTGGCACCGCCCAGTGTATCCGCCGTTAACTACGTTCCCAATGCGGTAGAGGCCACGCCTCAATTACTGCCGGTAGCGACTATTCGCGGGTGTGCTTAAGAATCACCTTACCGTTTCCCTACGCGCCCAGAAGCCGCCGCGCTTCTAGCCCGTGCGGAGTGTCACGATTAGACTTATCTATCAATAATATCACGTATACTGCGAAGTAGATCTAAAGGACCGAATGGTTTGTGTAAAAGATCCAGATTTTCACTGATGATAAACTTTTCGCTTATTGTATTAGCGCTATAGCCGCTCACAAAAAGAAATTTCAGATCTGGTTTACGTGTGCTTAAAAGCTCAAATAGTTCTTTTCCCCCCATTTTTGGCATCACTACATCTGAAACTACCAGATCAATCTGCTCATTATGTTTATCAAACACCTGCAAAGCCTCTTCGCCATTGGCAGCCATCAATACTTTATAACCTTCCGCTTCCAGCACCATACTGGTGAGATTGCGCAATCCAACTTCATCTTCAACAATCAGGATAGTCTCAGCGCCTCTCAGCGGGGCAGTCGTCGTCTGTCGCTTAATAATTTCTGCTGGATGCGAGACTGCCAACAGATAGATCTTGAAAGTTGTTCCATGCCCTAGTTCACTATAAACCTGGATCAATCCTTCATGTTGTTTAACAATGCCGTAGACCATTGATAGACCCAACCCAGTCCCTTTACCAGGTTCTTTAGTTGTAAAGAAGGGCTCAAATATCCTCTCTTGTGTAGTCTTATCCATTCCCGTGCCGCTATCACTGACTTGCAGCATTACGTATTTGCCAGGTTTTGCCCAGGCATGAGTTCGGCAGTATGATTCATCCAGTATGATATTCTCTGTCTCTATAATCAGTTTGCCTCCTTGTGGCATTGCATCACGAGCATTGACACAGAGGTTCATCAATACCTGTTCAATCTGTGAAATATCTGCGTGCACAGTGGCAAGATCATCTGCTTTGATAAATTTCAACTCTATATGTTCACCAATAATCCTTCGCAAGAACTTTTCGAAATCGGAGATCACGTTGTTAAGATTAATATTCTTTGATTCCAACACCTGCCTACGAGCAAAAGCAAGCAGTTGACGGGTAAGGGTCGCGGCTCGTTCTGCGGCTTGCTTGGTCTCTTGAATTAACCGATAAACCGGATGTTGAGGAGTAAGCTGACGCAGAGAGATCTCCGTATAACCGAAGATAGCCGTTAAAATATTATTGAAATCATGCGCCACCCCGCCTGCTAAAGTGCCTATTGACTCCATCTTTTGAGCCTGACGGAGTTGCTCTTCAAGCAGCTTCTTCTCGGAAATATCGGTAGCAAGCACAAGTCTTGCTTGACGATCAATAAAATCGATCTGATGTGAACTGACATCAGCCCAAATAATAGAGCCATCTTTTTTACAATGCCTGATTGCTTCCATAGAAGTAATCTTTTCTGGAGATGTTCTTAGCTGCTCGATCGTCTCCATTATTCTAGTAATCTCTTCCTGCGGATGTATATCTTTGATTGTCATGGAAAGAAATTCCTCACGAGAATAACCATATCGAGCAATGGTAGTATCATTAACGGCTAAAAATCTTAACGTGTTGACATCATAGACCCACATTGCCTCTGGATTAGATTCAAATAACAAGCGATATTTTGCTTCACTTTTACGCAATGCTTCTTTCGCCAGCATATTTTGCATTGCTATCGCGGCTTGATTGGCAACTAATTTTAACAGCCGTATTTCCGCATCATCGAACTGGCGAATCTGCGTTGAACCAGTAATAAGAACGCCCAGCGTATTATCACCAGATATTATTGGCACTGCTATTAAAGATGGAAACTTGTTCTGGAAAATTTTCCAGGCAATGGAACGATGTTGCGCAAAGGTTGTATTCGATACAATGACGGGTTTCCTTTGGGAAAATACATAGCCTGGTATTGTTCCTTCCCCAATTGGCTCGCTCAATCCTTGTAATTTTTCGCTTTCCGGCCCCACACAAGTGTGCATAACCAGGGTTTCACCTGGTAGATCAGGAAGAAATATACCGCAGAAGTCTACTTTCAAAATTTTTATTACGGCATTTATTGTATAAGTCAAAATCTCATCAAAATCTAACGCGGCAAGCAATTGCTGTGAGAATTTAAGCAGTGCGGCTTGTTCATTCACATGCCTGGAGCAGGTTAACTCATATAAACGTGCGTTTTCGATTGCTACGGCAATCTGGTTGGCGATGCTCTGTATCAACTCCTTATCAATCTGTCTAAATTCTCTTTGTTGACGTATACCAATCAACATTATACCTATGACTTCGCCCTTTACCTTCAACGGCACAAGGATGAACGAATGGAAACCTACTCTCTTTATTTCTTGAGCATCGATAATGGACCTGGTTTTTGCCGAGCCATTCAATTCAAGCGGTAGCGCCACTATCTCTTGAGATTTTAAAATAAATTCTACCAATTCTCCTTTGGTAGCCTGGTCGCTTATGATCCTAGCAAGTTCATCGGGAAAACTTCTATGAGGTTTTAATATTACTCCTTCTTCTGCAAGCAGAAGAGTCCCTGTAGAATCGATCTCAAGAATATCGATCAAATTATCAAAGGCATCATTAAGAATTTTATCAATATTTAATGATTGACTTACGGTATTACCGATCGCATTGAGCGCAGAAAGATGCAGATTAGAGACCTCCAGATCTCTCTCTCGTAATTTTAATTTGTCGTTAATTTGCACTGCCTGTTCATAAGTCGAGATAAGTAGATCGAGAATCTGTTGCCGTTCTGATGTAATAAAGTGGCGTTGACCGGCAAACTCTATTTCAACTCCTACTTGCAGCTTATCCCGCTTACGCAGTTCTCGGTTTGTAAGAATGTATTCAATCCTTGCTAGTAGATAATCCTCTTCATAAGGTTTAGTAATAAAATTATCTGCCCCGCATTCAAGGCCACGAATAATATCTACCGTATCAGCAAGAGAAGTTAATAATATTATTGGCACCTCCTTAAGTTCATTATCAGATTTCACATGCTTACAAAACTCGAATCCATTCATCTGTGGCATCAACACATCACTAATGATAAGAGTGGGTTTGTGCTTGCGTATGGCTTCAAGCCCTTCAATACCGGTCTGCGCAAGAATACATTCATAACCACGTTCTTCGAGAAAGAAGCGGAGCTTTTGAGCTTGAGTAATACTATCTTCAATAACAAGTATTGTCTTATGACTTCCTATGCGACTTACCATACTGATCTCCTCCTTATCTATTCCCCCCAAGCTCTACTCACTATTTCTCGACAACTAATTCTTGTAAGAGCTCGACAATACCTTCTGGGTTGAGTACATACTGCGCCGCGCCAATATTGATCGCTTCACCAGGCATGCCGAAAACAACACAACTCGATCTATCCTGTGCAATCGTGATAACTCCATACTCTCTCATTATTTTAAGCTCTTCGACGCCATCCCTTCCCATACCTGAAAGTAAGATCCCCAGTGCATTCTTACCATAGGTTTCAGCAACCGATCGAAAGCAGTGTGAGACGGATGGACAGTGACCGTTTTCTGTTGTGCCTTTAGCAAGAATAATTCGCCCTCCGATACCAACGCGTAATTGAAATCCATCCGGAGCTATATATATATTGCCGGGCTGAAGAGTATCACCATTTGCCGCAATACGAACGGTTAGAGAAACTGTTGCGCCCAACCAATCAGCAAACCCTGTTATGAATCCGGATGCCATGTGTTGAACAATAAGGATCGGGGCAGGGAAGTTTGCCGCCAGTGCACTTAATATTGTCTGTAGAACAATAGGTCCACCCGTTGAAGCCCCTATTACTACGATCTGTATATCAGTTTCAACTCTTTGTTGTGGCAGATGAAGGGCAGGCGGTCTTTTATTCTCTGTTTTCGGCCAGCGTCGCACTACTTTGACTTCTGACATCAATTTCACAGCGTTTATCAGCTCTTGTGCGGTTTTTTCATGATCTTGATGTCCTATTCCAGCAGGACGCGGAATTACCATCAAGGCTCCCGCTTCCAGAGCATGAAATGTTGTTGAAACCTCACTAGCGTTCCAACTGTTGCTGACAATTATTATTGGCGTGGGAAATGTCTCCATTATCTTTCGTGTCGCCTCAAAGCCGTTCATTTTCGGCATATTGATATCCATTGTGACAACATTCGGCTTGTAACGCTTTACCGCTTCAATCGCCTCTTCGCCATTGCGTGCTACACCTACGACATGAATTTCTGGATCAGAATTGAAGACATATAATAAGAACTCCAAGGCAACTGTAGAGTCTTCCACTATCAAGACATTTATCATCTATCCTCCAGTCGAGCTTGGCAATGTTATATCAATCTACGTGCGACTTCTAAAAGGTTGCTTTGATCAAAACTACTCTTGATGATGTAGGCGTTTGCGCCCACATCTATGCCGCGCTCTCTATCCTCCCTTCTTTCCAGAGCCGTCACTAATATTACCGGCAGGTGGGAAAGTTTCTGGTCTGCTCGAATCTTTGCAGTAAGATCAAATCCACTCATTCTAGGCATATCGACATCGGATATGACAAGATCAAAGACTTCCGTTTTAAGGGTAGTAAGTGCGTCAATACCATCAACAGCAGTTTTGACATAATATCCTGCCGACTCAAGAATATTTTTTAGCAGCGCTCTTGCCGTAATCGAATCTTCTGCTACCAGAATGGCTTTTCTTTTCGATCCTGTTTCTTGCCAAGTGGCATAGCTGCTAGCAGGAGCTGAAACAACCTTTACTGCCGATTTCATCAGATCCGCAACATTAAGGACAGGCACTACCTTACCAGTTCCCAAAATTGTTGCGCCAGCAATATTGCGAACACGTGAGAGCTGTTTGCCCAGACTCTTTACCATTACCTCCTGTTCATTGAGAATCTCATCTACACTAAAGGCAATACGTCTGTCCGCTGAGCCTAGAATCAACACAAAGATAAACTTCGAGTCTGCTCTCTGCTTATCTTTGTGTGGCAATTCTAAAGCATCGCCAAGACGAACAAGAGAAATAGCTCTTCCATTGAGCCTAATAGTCTCTCTATTTTCGACCGTTTTAATATCGGTCTTTTCTATTCTGGCAACCCGCTCTACATTCACGCTAGGAACAACAAAGATCGCTTCACCTACCTTAACCAGAGTGCCTCTAAATGTTGCTAGTGTAAGCGGCAGGAGAATACGAAAAGATGATCCGCGGTCAGGGACAGTTTCTACAGATATTGCTCCACCAAGATTTTCGACTCTCTCTCGTACAATAGCAAGTCCCAGCCCTCTACCGGAAATATCGGTAACTATTGGGCTAGTAGATAGACCAGAGTGAAAGATCAGGGGCAACAGTTCTTCACCCTGTGGCGCTGGCGTGCTGGCTTGAGATAGCAATCCCAGCTTGAGCGCTGCTGCTGCTACTTTAGTGATATCGATTCCTATGCCGTCATCAGCAACTAGTATCTCTACACGACCATTCTTCTGTGCAACCGTGATGGTAATGGTGCCCTGCGGAGGTTTCTGTTTTCTTTCTCTTTCCTGAACAGTTTCAATACCATGATCAATACAGTTCCTTAATAGATGTGTTAAGGGATCTTTCATCTCCTCCAAAATACGTTTGTCTATTTCAATATCTCCACCCTCAATAATCAACTTCACGTCTTTACCATGATCACGCGAGAGTTCGCGAACAAGTTTGGGAAATACTTCTAGTAGAGTTGAAACAGGCAACATAACAGCCTTCTTCATATCATGTAGAAGATCATCAACCATAGCTCCAATCAGGCGGCGATTATGCTCGGCTGACTTTACTAAATCGGCAACTCTTTTCTGCAAAGATTTTATATAATGCCAATCCCAATCAAGAAATTCTATCAATGTGGCTAACTGCGAGTCGGTGGCATTGCCCGCGCCATTTATGCCTTTACTTTCTTGTAATTGATATTTTCGTATCTCTGGCTGAAGCTTTGTCGAGACACTTTTCCAGGTAGC
>JBFLVQ010000441.1:0-8165 GCA_040758525.1 Acidobacteriota bacterium | reverse complement strand
GCTGGCAACTACGAACTCAATGCGGTAGCAGCCACGCTGCAATTACTGCGAGTTTCGCTTATCCGTGGGTGCTTCTAATGTTCGCAAGAAGCCGCCGCGCTTTTAGCGCGTGCGGAGTGTCACAAGCTCCGGCAACGTTGCTAACTAGCGGCTCATCGTCCTGTCAGATCGGCTATTCTTTATCCTCCGTCGTCCTTTCTCGACGTTAGGTTCTCTTCATTTGGAGTAGCCGGTCTTAAAACTCTGGTTACAAGGTTAGCTACGTATAAACAGAAAAACGGCCTGACTTAATCGTCAGGCCGTATCAAGCTCGCATATGCGAGGATTGGGCAGACAGAAAATTTCCCTTCGATTACAGATTCAATTTAGCTAGAAAATTCGAGACTATTGGATTGGCCAACAATGCGTCAATGTTAAATGAAGTTGAAGTTGCGCTAGGATTCTGATTGCGGAAGAAAGAGAGAACTTGCTGCTGAACATTGGCCGGCATTCTATTAGTTTGCATTTGTGAGGAGAGTAATTGCAGCAAAGCTAAATTGGCGCCACTGATACCAAAAAGACTAGCTGAAGAGACAAGTTTATTGAGTAGACCCTGTACATTATTGGGCTGTAGGTTTGATGGTAGTATTCCACCAAACAATACACTGCCTAATGAGCCTTGACCAAAACCACCTATCCCCCCGATCTGACCTTGACCAAAACCACCTATGCCACCTACCGTACCAATAGCATTGCCAAATTGTCCAAAGCCACCTAACTGGCCGAAGAGGTTGTTGCCTACAGTGTTTGGATTCACTCCCTGGGTTGGATCGCTTACCACCGGCGCCCTGTTAAAACCGCTTCCCCCACTGTTTGATTGTAAGAACTGTAACACCTGAGTAAGAAAAGATTGGAAGTTGTTCAATCCTCCTACCTGACCAAAGATACCACCTTGACTGCCGCCAGTTTGACCACCCATCTGGCCACCGCCCATCTGACCGCCACCCTGACCGAAAATACCACCCAGTTGACTACCTATACTGGCAAGAAAGCCCTGTAGTTGTTGCACTGCTGATGCTACGCCAGCGATTGCATTAGGATCAAGCGGCTGACCAGCGGCCTGTTGTCGCAATGCAAAGAGGGAAAACTGTTGCAGAGCTAATTGGAACTGACTGAAGAGACTATTTAAGTTGTTTACTCCAATACCAGTCAACTGCGCCTGTTGAATACCCTGGATAAGTTGGGAGGCGGCGAATTGGACGCGACCGGCAAGCTGGCTCAGTGGTGATGCGGCAAGGGAATTGTTCAGTGCGCCAGCACGTGCGGCACGCTGAGACTGTAGTAATTGCAGTGAATTGTTCATCATATTCATGCCACCCATACCATTCATACCATTCTGACCTGTAATACCAGTCGATCCTGAGCTAAAAGGTGAAAATGAACCTCCCTGCGCAAATGGGCTTGCTTGAATGTTGCTATCCAGTCTCTGAGCTCTAATGCCTGCTAATGAACCTTGATTATTAATAGTAGATTGAGTGTTATTGGTAGTGGTATTAACGTTGGGGATATTGGTGTTGTTAATATTATTGATGGCCATATTCTCTCCTTTAATTCCGCAATGGGAAGTTTATCTCCACAAGTTTAGGTAGTACCGCGATGGTTGGCGGCAATGCTGATGAGTCGATTGGCCAATAAAGATTACTACAGGTGAGAATACACCTAGGTTAGCTTTATTGCCGGTTAGGGAGAATTGCTAGGGAGATTTGCGCAATTAAAGTGAGTAGGCAGAAACGTTAATAGAGGCGAGCAAGATCGAAAGCAGTCAAAATCAATGGAAAATAGGGAACATTTATACAATCAATGGTAGCACTTATATCTTAAATAGGGTAACCAGATCAGCCATCGGGCTGGCTGGCATCAGGAAATCAGAACCTTGCACCCGTTATATATCAGATACTTTTATACGCTAATCTAATTGCTCAAAACTTTGCCTATCTGTTTCGCCTTTGCTGCTAAATCTCTGTCATTCTCCCGATTAATGAAGAACGAACTACTGCGACTTTATTTTACTATCAAAGAACATTTTGTTTTGAAGATTTTCACACTAATTATCGGAATCGGGAGAGAAAAGTTGCGCAAGAAAAAATATTTCGAAAAATTTTTTCCCTTAGGTTACCTTTATACCGGAACAACAATTAAAATAATTGCAGACACTGCGCGTGATTCCGCTTAAAATGGGATTGAGCTACCCAACCGAGAAGACACCGGATTGTCTGTTATGAAACGCTGTCCAAAGTGCAAAAAAGAGTTCTACGATAAGAGTCAATTACGCTGTCCCGATGATGACACAAAGTTAGCGATAGTATCTGAACGCGATTACAGTACTGATCTGCTAATCGGAATGACGATAGATGGTAAATACAAACTTGAGCGGCGAATTGGACGCGGTGGCATGGGTGCAGTCTACTCGGCTCGCCACACCAATTTTAACAAGCAAGTAGCCATCAAGATCTTATCCCATGATATTGTTGAGGAGGATCCTAGCTCTTTTGAACGGTTTCGTCGCGAAGCCGAAGCCTCAGCACGCTTCAAGCATCCCAATGCTGTGCCGGTGAGTGACTTTGGGCAGACAACTGAAGGCATCACCTATTTGGTGATGGAATATATTGAAGGAGTAACACTACGTAACATACTTGATCGTGAGCGACGACTCCCCCCTGCCCGTACTGTTGAACTGGGTCGCCAGATCTGTGCAGCGATCGCAGCGGCACACCGCGCTGGTATTATTCATCGTGATCTCAAGCCTGATAACGTGATGATCGAGGTGGTGGATGGTAAGGAGATTGCCCGTGTACTCGACTTTGGTATTGCAAAGCTTAAAGATGTACAACAGCAGGGCCGTATTACTGAAACAGGCAATGTACTAGGTACACCACACTATATGTCTCCAGAACAGTGTAGCGGCAATATTGTAGATCATCGTGCTGATATATATGCGCTGGGGGTAATGCTCTATGAGATGGTTTCTGGTGACGTGCCTTTTAATGCGCCCACCGCACCAGCCATTATTGTGCAGCAGGTAACCAAAGATCCTCGACCGATTAGCGAAGTCTTGCCGGATGTGCCCGCTCCGCTTGAGCGAGTAGTGATGCGTGCTTTGGAAAAATTGCCCTCTCGCCGCCAGCAGAGTGCCACCGATCTAGCCAATCAGCTTGAGGCAGCTTTAGAGATCTCAACTACTCCTAATGCATTACCCTCAGCATCGCTACCAACTAGCGAGCCTACCCAGTGGCGGGTAATTTTCCAAGGTCTGCTAGAGAACTCTGAAGATGGTCGACAGCGTCTACTAGAAGGTCTACAGCGTAGTTTTGGCCTCTCACTAGAACGTGCTGAGGAACTACTTAAGAATCGTCGCGCTAGTGTCAAAAAGACCAAATCTCAAGAGGAAGCAACCCGAATAGCAGAGAAACTGCGTGCCATTGGCGCCGATGTTAAGATCGAGCCAATTGTGGAGACTCCATTACCTACTACTACGCCAACACCGCGTGCTACCGAAGCGATGGAGAACTATCAGTCGGACGAGAATCAAGTAGTACGCAAGACCGCGCTAATGGCGGCAACTCAAAAGATGTCTAGCTCACTCTCTTTTGAGGATGAGGATCTCTCGCTGTCCGAATCATCGGCAGTGAAAACACATCAGATGTTTGGCCAAGTACCAGCCGATCCATTGCTTGTCACCGATGGTTATGAGATGCTCTCGTACCTCACAGAAAAGGCCAAGATCCATCAAACAGAGATTAATCAGAAACCTCCTACAGACCCTATCAATGAGGTTTCGCAAGCCCCTCAACCGATTGAAACTAGCGCTCAGACTGATCAGATCGTAGAGAAAGCACGTGAGACTACTAAGGTTGTCAGCGAATCAGATCATTCCATCAAGACTAGTGTGATGGAATCTAGTCTTTGGATGATCGACATTAATGGGCTGATCCATGACAATATGATGGCCGAAGATGTAGAAGCCTGGATACGCAGTGGGCGACTACGCACCACTTATAAGGCACGCAAAGGTGGTGGTCATTGGTATGAACTCGGCAATATACCTCAATTCCGACGTGTCTTTGAAGAGATCAATCCAAACACCTTTGTACCGCTTAGTGCCATGCAGTATGAGGCCAAAAAGAAAGAAGAGGAGCATTCTAGCCATATTTTCCTACAACGTATGCTCAAGCTTGGGATCGGTGTTTTTATCCTCTATCTAGCCGTCAGCTTGGGTATGCAATTTGGACAACGTTATCTGTTAGAGGATAACTTACGTGTGATTCTTGAGAATAAACCTACCATACTTGCGCTACGTGATCGTGTGCGTGTAGCAATTAGACAGCGCAATCTGATCGTATCGGAAAAAGATATCCATATTAGTGTTGATCCCCCTAAAGGACATATTGCGATTCGTATTGATTACCAGCGTACGCTGCTCCGTATTCCCTTGCATTATCAAGCTAGGTACGAAAAGGGCGGATTTGAACTACCTATTCAGCAGCTTGCCAAAGTGCCAGATGGCGATATTGAGATCGTTGGCGATAGTGTTAACGAGATCATACGTTACCGCCAAGAACAGATCGCAAAACTTGCTGCCGCCAGTGTCGATACTTATGAAGGCGAGCCGGACACGGTAGCGCGTCGCGATCAACTGTTGTCCCAGATTGAGGAATGTGAGGAAGCTTTGACCAATTTCGAAATGCTTTTGAAAAGCAATAAAGGAGAAGAGTTCTCTCCCACGATGATTAGAGTTCGAGGACAGGAATATACTAAAGAAGAATTAAAGAATCATACAGAGGAGTTGAAGAAGCAATTAGAAGATGTCAAGAAACTGCTCAAAGAAGAATACAACCGTAAAATAGAGGCAGAGAAAAAGAAATTTTCGCAAGTGAAGTAGCGACATTGGCTGCCGACTTATTAACAGATTAGGTATCTATCTTGTTGAACGCAGGTAATACTTGACATTTAATACTTGACATTGAAGCAGGTTTTGCCTATATTTCGCCTAATACAATTTTGGCATAATTCAGATTAGACGGATAATCTCCGTTTTCGAAGTAAGGAGCAGAAGCTATGGCCGATACTAAATCAGAACGCAACAAAGCGATAGAGATGGCCCTTTCCCAGATCGAGAAGCAGTTTGGCAAAGGCGCTATTATGCGTCTAGGCGACAAGAAGGTAGCCGATGTGCAGGCAATCTCCACTACCAGCTTAAGCGTGGATGCAGCGATCGGCGTGGGTGGAGTGCCACGCGGACGTATTGTCGAGATCTATGGGCCAGAGAGTTCTGGCAAGACTACACTGGCTCTGCATGTGGTAGCTGAAGCACAGCGTAATGGTGGCAATGCCGCCTATATAGATGCTGAACATGCCCTAGATGCAGAATATGCTCAGAAACTTGGTGTATGTGTTGATGATCTATTCATCTCGCAGCCAGATAGTGGTGAACAAGCACTTGAGATTAGCGAGCAGTTAATTCGTTCTGGCGCATTTGATATACTGGTAGTCGATTCTGTCGCTGCGCTTGTGCCACGCGCAGAACTGGAAGGTGATATGGGCGATTCGCAGCCTGGTCTGCAAGCCCGTCTAATGTCGCAAGCAATGCGTAAATTGACGGCGGTAGTAGCACGTTCCAATACCTGTTTGATCTTTATTAACCAGATACGTGAAAAGATTGGAGTAATGTTTGGTTCACCAGAGACAACAACTGGTGGTCGGGCGCTTAAGTTCTATGCCTCTGTGCGTATCGATATACGTCGTATTGGTCCGATCAAAGATGGCGAGAATATTATTGGCAGCCGCACACGTGTCAAGGTAGCTAAGAATAAGGTTGCTCCTCCCTTTAAAGAGGCCGAATTTGATATTCTTTATGGCTATGGAATCTCCCGTGAAGGGGATCTGCTCGATCTTGCCGTTGAGCATAAGATTGTTGATAAGAGTGGCGCTTGGTTCTCCTATAAAGGAGAGCGACTTGGCCAAGGACGTGACAATGCCAAGAATCTCCTTACTGAGAATCGTGAATTATGCAAGCGGATTGAAGTGGAAGTGCGTAAGACGCTCAGTATGTCGATTCCTGAGAGTCTTAACCCACCTGAGCCTGAACCAGCTAAGGAGAAAGAGGCTAAGCGTGAGCGAGCAATTCCCCGCCCAGCCGGGGTGAGCTAATAACTTTTTGCACGTTCAATAGTAGTTTGTCTCTCTAAGGGACAGAAAAGCACAGAGAATGATGGAGTGTTCTCTGTGCTTTTTCTCTTCTTAATGATTTAATTTACCGTAAGGGGGAATAAAATATCCTAAGACATTATGCAGACTATTGAACAATTGCTGCTAACACGTGCTTTTGGACCAGCGTTGGCAGCCCAGTATCAGACAGGACACCTACCAGAGCGATTGCTTGCCCCTGTGGCACGTAGCCTAGCAACACTTTCACTAAGTTTTACCGATCGTGCCAAGTTTGCTCGCGGCTATTTGAAAGACGCTGATTTGCGACGTGCCTATCTGCTCTACTACTTACCTAGCAATCTCCCTAAAATTCGCTTCCTACTTAATGAACTGAGCATACATCCAGGGGGTTTGCCGCTAGGCCAAGAACTACGTCTATTAGATTTAGGAGCAGGACAAGGTGCAGCAACATTGGGACTGCTAGATTATCTTAATACTGCTCGCGGTCTTACTTATTCACAACTACGCATTGTTGGTGTTGATTTAACTTCGCAATCACTAGAAGATTACCGCTGGTTAGTCTCCCAATATCTAGAAACTATTTATCCAATCAGTCACTGTCTAGAAACTTATCCAGTACAACTCGAATCTGGTTTACCAGCGACAGTAGATGGAGAATACGACCTAATTATTGCGGCAAACTTTCTTAATGAACTATTTCGCAATAATACGGCCGCAATCGCACTGCGTGCTCGTTGGCTGGCGGAAGAGATCGGTCCAAGATTAGCTAGTGATGGCAGCATAATTATTATTGAGCCAGCGCTTAAAGATACTACTCAGGCACTAATGCAATTGCATGATCTGCTTATCAATCAGTACGGTTTTACTATTTACAGCCCCTGTCCAACCGCCAACAACTGTCCTATGCTGAGTGTTTCTGTGCGTGATTGGTGTCATAGCAGCGTCGATTGGCAACGTCCCAGCATTATTACTCAGCTTGATAAGCTAATAGGCAATCGTAAAGAGTCGCTAAAATTCTCATATCTGATCTTGCGACGTGATGGCCGCAGCCTTATCGACACTATTGCCTCTTCATCAAAGACAAGCTGCTGGCGATTGGTAAGCGACCCACATAGTGAAAAGGGGAAGACATTGATCTATGCTTGTGGAGGTGGGGCATACCTGCCTATGGTGCGACTTAAGCGTGCACAATCACCAGCAAACGCCCAATTCGCTAAAGTTGAACGTGGTCAGTTGGCCACTCTAGGAGAGGCTATGCAGCGGGCACAGGAAGTTAGAATAGAGCAAGAAACTTTGGTAGAACTTTATGGTCCCTATTTTGAGACCCCGCCCGCCTAGTCATTATCGCCATCAAACTCCGTATAATGCTATTATTTAAACGCTTTAAGTATACAATTGGATAGCTTTACACGAGGTGTAAGGTGAGCGCAGAGCGAGAAATGCCAGGTCTGTGCAGGCAATGCCAGCAATGGCTATGTGCCAGCAAGGATCTCTTCTGTTCCTGTTGTGGAACAGCCTTAGTGACAGCTAACATCTCTGCCGAGCGACTAGATTTTACATTAAGAGAAAACGATAGTGTGGCCTCATTGGCGATCTATAATCAGGGCCTGTTTCGCTTATATTGGGCAGCAGAAGTAGTCTCACCAGAACCTGTAGTGCGCACACTCTTCTCAATACAACCAGACTATGGTGTGCTTGAGCCGGGTATGGAGCAGGCAGTTAAGGTGGTACTGGTATCTGCGCGTACACAAAGGCGTAGCCCTACTCGTGCCCAGTTAGAGATTGCTTCAAATGATCCGCACAGGCCACTAGTTAAGGTAGCTATATCAATCAGTTGAACCTCCCCTTCTTAAAAATGCAAAAGGCGCATTTTTTGAAGAAGGGGATTCCTTGATCTTCACGACCAACCGCTGCCATATCAGAATGGCTCTAAGCTGGGATCCGATCTTTGATGCGAAGCG
>JBFLVQ010000440.1:0-8166 GCA_040758525.1 Acidobacteriota bacterium | reverse complement strand
CCACTTGTCAATGTTTTTTTTCAAAGAAGCAGAAATTTTACCGGATGTTGCTATTAAGTTAGCAGCGAGGGCAGAGAAAAAAACGGTTTTTCTAGGCTGACACGACTCTCTAGCAGTAATATATCAACATCCATAGTGCAAGGTATATGGCAGCTTAAATAATAGTGGTTTGTAGATCGAAATTGGCAGGAAAGCGGCTTGGGGGGCAGCTTTCCCAGCAGTAGACGTAAGAGTGGCATGTGAGGCGGCTTTCCACAGGGATCCTCAGGACGATTGACAGGCAGACGTGCGGGACCTACTATAAAGGTCATTTTGGCGCACGCGCGCCGATATTTATCAGGAGGTCAAGTTATGATCGATCTGCACACGCACACAACGGCTTCCGATGGCAGCCTTACACCGCGCGAGTTGGTAATGCGCGCCGCACGCCAAGGTGTACGCGCGCTTGCCGTCACCGATCACGACACATTAGATGGTCTTGCTGAAGCGATGGCAGCAGGGCGTGAGTTTGGTGTAGAGATTGTACCAGGGCTAGAGATCTCAGCAGAATTCTCGACCGGCACAATGCATATACTAGGTTATTATATTGCTCTTGATGCGCCGGTACTAAGTTCACAACTAGCGCAGTTGCGAGATGCGCGCAATCAGCGCAACCCACGTATTGTTGCCAAACTTCAGGCGCTCGGTTTCGATATTACGCTGGACGAAGTAGAGGCCAAGGCAGGTGGTGTAGTAATAGGGAGACCACACTTTGCTCGTGTAATGGTAGAGAAGGGTTATGTCGCAACTGCGCAAGAAGCTTTTGATCGGTTTCTTGCTAAAGGAGCAGCAGCTTATGTAGATAAGGCACGCTTAGAGCCTAGTGCAGCCATCGAAGCAATACGAGGTGCTGGTGGTGTAGCCGTGCTTGCACATCCCTACCAACTACGTACACGTGATGAAGCAGAGCTAAATAAGATTGTTGCTAGTTTGAAAGAGGCTGGTCTAGATGGTATGGAAGTGATCTATAGTCGTCATAGCGCTACCCAGATTGAGCAATACCAACGTCTGGCATCGCATTATGAGCTACTCATTACTGGTGGTAGCGACTTTCATGGCATCACAAAACCAGACATTGAAGTAGGTGTGGGACTTGGTGAACTTAACATACCAGCAGAGTTGCTTGATGGTGTTAAAACACGCGCCGCTGCACACCGAGAGCACTACTGTAGATAAGTAGATTATGGAACATGGTGAATACCAGACAATGTACACGCTCGAGAACTACTACTGGTGGTTTGTTGCGCGTCGTTCACTAATCTCTGAGATCGTACGTAAAGAAGTAGTAGCACACGGTCGTGGGCGTATTGTTGATGTTGGTTGTGGCACAGGTGCGAATCTAGCAGCAATTAGCCACTACGGTATAGGCTTTGGTGTTGACATTGCACCAGAAGCGATCTCGCTTTGTCGTGCGCGTGGCCTCAATGAATTGACTATTTCAAGGCTAGAGCGACTCACCTATCGTTCCGAGAGCTTTGATATCATTACTGCCCTAGATGTGCTTGAGCATATCAATGATGATCTTCAAGCAATGGGTGAACTCTATCGTATTTGTAAACCGGGTGGGGTACTGATTGTCACGGTGCCCGCCTATGGTTTCCTTTGGAGCGAGCATGATGAGGCATTACACCACCGCCGTCGCTACACTGCTTATGAACTACGCAACAAGCTGATGTTGGCAGGCTTCGAGATCGAACGTTGTAGCTATTTTATCACGACACTATTCTTTCCCATTCTCTGCATTAGAATTGTGCAAGGAATCTTTAAGCGTTCTACACATCCCAAGACATCACATATACAATTACCTGCTATTCTCAATCAGCTACTGATATGGTTGCTCGCTTTTGAAAAGTGGCTCTTTCATTACATAAATCTCCCTTTTGGAGTCTCGATTGTATGTACAGCACGCAAGCGTGTAGAGAAATAGACCATATCATTGCCTAAAAACTTTTCCCTAATACCAAATTGTCACAAAGATGATTATTGCTTGCGAGGAGCGAGCGTCTAAAATATATTTATAATGTAGTTGATACTCGTTGATTCCACACGTATAAAGGGGGCAGGAGAAGTTGTCTCAAACCTTGGCAGAAGTGAAAACAGAAATACGGCCGTGGGGAAGTTTTACCGTATTGGAGAATGGAAATAGCTATAAAGTGAAGCGATTAGTAGTCAACCCCGGACACCGCTTCAGTTTGCAGTATCATCGCCAGCGTAGTGAACATTGGGTGGTGGTGGCGGGCGTGGCTCGTGTAACTCGTAATGAGGAAGTGCTCACGCTCAAGCCAAACGAGACCACTTATCTGCCGGTAGGCACTATACACCGGTTGGAGAATTCTAGCAGCGAGCCACTTATCGTTATCGAAGTACAGTATGGTAACTATCTTGGCGAAGACGATATTGTGCGACTCGCTGATGATTATAACCGCTAAAACGGTTCAGCATAGCAATTAATAGAGGGCTGGTTCGCCTTCTGGTCTGGTCTTCCAACGACGGTGTACCCATAGCCATTGATCTGGATAGCGCCTGATTATATCTTCTAGCACCTGATTAAAGAACAGTGTGTTTTGATAAATATCTTCTCGCTGATTACCTGTACTGATCAATTCAAGAGCAGGTTGAAAATGTAGGCGATGTTTACGCTGCTGCTCATCCCAAATGATAAAGACAGGTACCACCGCAGCGCCTGTACGTAGTGCGAAGGTTGCCAGTCCTGTTGTTGAGCAGGCGGGAATACCAAAGAAATCACAAAAGATCCCCTGATTACGTACAGTATTGAGATCGATAAGAATGCCTACGGCTTCGCCATTACGCAGTGCTGAGAGTATTGTGCGGGTCGAATTATTCTTATCAATTGTACGATTGCCCTGACAAGTGCGGTAACGATCTACCAGACGCTCAATAAGTGGGTTGTCGATCTTGCGCACCAGGAAATTATGAGGATAACCATAGACAGCATGAGCAAAGGCGGATAATTCCCAGGCGCCAAAATGTCCTGTAAGAAAGAGTACACCACGCCCGCGTTGATAGGCAGCAAGGAAGTTTTCCAGACCATCATAGACAACTGCCTTCTCGATATTTCCCCGATTATACTTGGGAAAATAACTGAATTCTGCAAGCAATCGGCCAAAGTTGCAGAACACTCCACGTATGATCTCTTCACGTTCTTCCATAGAGAGTTCTGGCATAACCAATGTGAGATTGCGGCGAGCAGTGCGGCGCAGTCTGGCTGCCAATCGGTAAGCGATGTAGGAGAGCAATTCTGTAACGCGTAGACGTAGAGGACGCGGCAAACTTGCCAGCCCGACAAGCAATAGCCGTACACATATATATTCAAAATAGCTACGCACTAATTCCACGCTCCATAATAATTCAGAGTAACTTTCACAATTCGAGCAGTAGGCCAGCAAGTAGGGCCGTACGTGTGACTAGTGAAGGGAGCAGGACATGCTCATATTCAGCATGTGCGCCATCACCATCTGCACCTAATCCATCTAGTGTTGGTACGCCTAGCGCAGCAGTAATACAAGCCTCGCTTACTCCACCAGTAGAGACTTCAGCTAGATCAAAGCCAAGTTGCGCTGCTAATGCGCGTGCCTTCTCGTAGAGCTTAATAACCTGATCAGTACGCTCAAGTGGTGGCATACTGATCTTGCCATCAATCTCAAGTCGTGCACCTGCCAGCTTTGGTGTCAAACTACGTATTGCCGCATCAATAGTGTGACCATCTGTAAGACGAGAGAAACGTACATCAATCTCGGCTACCGCCTCGTCCGCTACTACATTAGGGCGTATGCCACCCTGTACTACACCAACATTGACAGTGATATTATGTTGATAGTCGTTGAGTGCATTGAGGGCTTGAATCTGATGTGCAAGTTCTGTGATAGCGCTAATACCTTTACGTGGATCGGCACCTGCATGAGCAGCACGACCGCGTATATGAAGAGTGTAATTAGCACATCCTTTACGTTCTGTCTTGACGGCGCCGCCTGGCCAGGCCGGTTCTAGATCTAGCACATAGTGGCAAGCACGCGCGGCGCGTTCCAGCACCAGTTGGTAAGGTTCACAATCAGTCTCTTCTAGCGAGGTAAAAAAGAAGAGAATAGGATGGTGTGGAGGGCGCCCAATCTGTTGCAACAGACGTAGCGCATAAAGGGCAACAACAAAACCTGCTTTCATATCATAGCTACCCGGTCCGTAAAGTCGCTCACCTTCTATCCACACAGGTCTTGCGGCCAGCGTGCCTAGCGGCCAGACTGTATCCATATGTCCAAGTACCATTATTGCAGGCCCATCACCACCGTAACGCGCGGTAACCAGATCGCCTCCTCCTACTACTGGTACACGCTCAACACAGGCGCCTAGTTCATTTAAGTGTGTAGCAAGATAAGCGGCTAGTCGATTAACATCGGCAGGCGAATCCGAAGGCGATTCAATCTCAATCAGTCGCCTTAGCTCCGTTGTCATTTCTGGCAACCAGCCGCCAGTAATATCAAGCAGTTCTCGCACATCCTGCTCCTTTCGAAAAAATAACAGTTTAAAATACTTGAGCTGCCATTCTGCGTCAAATCTGTCTTGAAAAGAAGTTTGACAAGCCCAACAGGCTTTTGTTAACCTTCCACGTTTATATCAAGGAGAACCGATTTCCGCATTATTATAATAGGATTTGTTATGTGTGATAGGCCACGCCGGTCCAATCTGCTATCTCTCAAGATCTCGGCTTTGGCGCTACTAGTGGGAGCGGTATTGATAACTACTGCCTGTGTAAAAACAACTAAAAGTGCCGCGACACTACTGAAGACCTACGATCGACTGCCGGCCCGTACATTGATCGAGAAGGTCAATAACCTGCAGGCGGTCAACTCGCTACGTGCCAAAGCCGCGATACGTCTAATTGACCTAAAACGCTCGGAAAGCGGCAAGATCGAACCTTATCGACCCGCTGATGGCTTGATCGTGTTACAACGACCTGCCTTGATTCGTTTACAGCTACAAGTGCCAATCATCAAACAGAACATTGCCGATATGGTCTCTGATGGTGACCAGTTCCGTATTGCAATCTACTATCCAGAAGAGTATCAACGATTCCTTATTGGCACTAATAGCCGCAATTATGAAGAGCGAGTTCAGGAATTAAAAGATAAAGACAAGGAGCGAATCAGTTCCTTCACTAAGATTCGTCCACAGCATATTACCGAAGCGTTACTAATACAACCGATCGATACTAGCGCAGAGCAGTCAGAATTTTTTGTTGCTGATGTGCAGCGAGAGGAAGCAGAAATATTGGCAGGAGGAAGGACACGAGAAGTGATACGTACCTACGAAGTCCTATACCTACTGGAACGTGTGAGTGGAGGCGAATTACGAGTACAGCGCCAACTCTGGTTCGATGCTACCAACCCTGCGCTGCCACTTGCTCGTATGCAACTTTTTAATGGCAGTGGCACACTAATTTCTGAGATCAGTTACCGGCAGTATCAGAGTCTTAATGGCAATCTACCCTGGCCACGTATGGTTGAGGTTGTACGTGCGCGTGACAGTTATGCAGTTGAGATCAGCTTTAATGAAGTCAGTGAGAATGACCCGATGATTGGCAAGCAGGCTTTCGTGTTGGAGAACAAGCAGAAGCTTCCTGAGCGTGACTTAGATGCGCCCCAACCGCCGCGTACCTCTCCCGAAAGGTAACCGTAGGAGGCGCGTGACTGAGCCAAAAGTAATAAATTTTTTGTCTTCCTATTCACCGCTTAGCGGTGCTTATCCTTGGTCAATGGATAGGGTATTCCCCAGTGACAGGCAGGTTATTCTTTTGTAGATTGTCTGGCGTGCCAGCCGCTTGCCAGCGGAGAATTTGATGAAGGGATTATTAAGAGAGAGCTTGGTTGCCGCCAATGTAAGACAGCGCCCTCTGCGCACACTGGTAAGCGTGATAGGAGTAGCGCTTGGGGTAGTATTAGTAGTATTGATCACCGGCCTATCACACGGTATGCTGAGGGAGCAGGGCCAGCGTAATGCCAATGTTGGCGCAGAAATAATCTTTCGTCGTCCAGGCAGCGTGGGCATTACCTCTCCGGCGGCATTAGCAATGCCGGTACAGTATGTAGATCGTCTTATTCAAGTGTCCGGCATAAAAGCGGTGAGTCCTGTAGGTCAGTATGTTAAGGCTTCTGGTCAGGGCTTTGGGCTGGAGATTGTTGAAGGGATCGATTATCAGAGCTACCAGCAAGTGACAAATATACAGATACAGACAGGTCAGCCACTGGCAGCCGATGATGAAGCAATTATTGATCCAATCTATGCCAAAAATAAGAAGATCAAAATAGGCGACGAGGTGGAGATATTTGCCCACAAGTTCCGTATTGTAGGTATTTATGGCCCAGAAATGGGGGCGCGTATCAAGCTACGCCTGAGCGCAATGCAGAAGTTGCTTAGCGCGCCAGAGCGCTGTAGTCTGATCTATGTAAAGTGTCAGTCAAGCGATATGCAGGACCAAGCAGCAACTAATATCTTGGCAGCATTACCTGGCAACCAGATAATATTTGTGCGTGATATCCCTTCGCTCTATGAGCGAGGTTTCCCTGCACTCAATACAATACTTAAAGGAGTAGTAGTAGTTGCCGTGATCATTAGCACGCTAATAATAATGTTGGCGATGTATACTACGATAATGGAACGTACTCGCGAAATAGGTATCCTGAAGAGCCTAGGAGCATCAAAGAGCTTTATTGTTACAGCGATCGAGAAAGAGGCACTGCTCATTAGTGTGCTTGGTGTACTGCTCGGTTATCTATCAACTTTTGCCGCGAAGTTTTTTATTATACATTACACTTCGCTGTTAATAGAGATCGAGCCACATTGGCTACTCTATTCTGCTGGTCTAGGATTATTGAGTGGCTCGTTGGGAGCAATCTACCCAGCGCTACGGGCAGCCCGACAAGATCCTATCAAGGCGCTCAGTTACGAATAGTATTATGAGAAAGATATTGCAAACGATCGATTTGAAGATGACCTATCAGCTTGGCAAAGTCGCTGTGCATGCACTGAGAGGTGTTAATCTTGATATTGAAGAGGGTGAATTTGTTGCCATTATGGGCCCATCTGGATGTGGCAAATCGACTATGCTACACATAATGGGTGGGATGCTTAAGCCTAGCGAGGGCCGCGTAATTATTGATGAACAGGATATCACCAATATGAGCGATGCCGCACGCACAGAGGTACGGCGTTGTAAGATAGGGTTTGTCTTTCAGCGCTTCAATCTCTTTCCTACTCTTACTGCAGAAGGCAACATTCGCCTGGCAGAACGAATCAGAAACAATGGTCATGGTAATGGCGATCCTGGAAAACGTGCAGAGATCCTCAGTCTGCTGAAATTGACCGGTCGCCTACAACACAAACCAATCGAATTGTCTGGTGGCGAGCAGCAGCGTGTTGCCATTGCCCGTGCGCTGATCAGTAATCCAGCCATTGTGTTGGCAGATGAGCCAACTGGTAACCTAGATAGTGAGAACTCACAGATTGTGCTGGAAATGTTGCGACAGCTTAACCAACAGTTCAAGCAGACAATTATTATGATCACGCACAATGCTGAGGCTGCTACGGTCGCCCAACGCACCGTTTACATGCGTGATGGACAGATTGTAAAATAGGAGCGCAGAATTTACGGAAAGGCGGGCCTATGGGCTTCTTTGGGATCATTAAGAAAATTATCTTCTGGTCTTACGAGCGCGGCAGTTGGCAATATGATGTGCTTTGTGTCCTTATATTAATGTTCATTTTCTTAGTGCCAGCACGTGTCTTCAAAGAACGCTCCGAACTCACCTATATTCGTACTGTTGAACTGGCTCAGGCCAGTGCTGGTACTAATTTACGCGATCTCCTTAATGAGGTGGTCTCGCATAAGTACCAGCGCAAAGTTTCCGTCAAACGCTTCGAGATCGATTCGGATCCGGATGGTAATATACGTGGCTACCGAGTTTGGCTAGATTAACAACCTCCAGTCCGGATCATTTGCCAAGGAGACTCTTATAAATGAAACGTTTAATTCTTTCTCTTACGATCTTATCTGCTCTGCTCTTTTTCTCCCAATTCCGACAGATCACTGCTAGCGCAGCAAACTCACCGGCAACA
>JBFLVQ010000439.1:0-8180 GCA_040758525.1 Acidobacteriota bacterium | reverse complement strand
CTGGCTAGGTCTCCGGTACGGTAGAGCCTTGCTCCTGCCTCACTACTGTAGGGATTGGGGATAAATCTCTCTGCTGTCAAGTCTGCTCGATTGAGATAGCCTCTTGCCAATCCTGCTCCTCCAATATATAGCTCTCCTGCTACTGCGATTGGCACTACTTGCATCTCTCTATCCAGTATGTATATCTCTGTGTTGCAGATCGGGCGACCAATCGATGGAAATACTGACCATCTCGCTGCTTCTGCTGCTAGCTCATATGCTGTCACTACGTGTGTCTCAGTCGGTCCATAATGGTTATGCAATCGACACTCTAACTGCTCAAATAATCTGCGTATCGATTCAGTTATCTTGACCTGTTCTCCTGCTGTTATCACCTCTTGTAATTTCAATCCTGCTATTCCTTGTCTGTTCAACTCTTCTACTAATCCTTGTAAGGCAATATATGGCAATAGTATTTTCTCTATTTCTGCTGTTCTTACCCGCTCTGCTAACAATCCTAGGTCTCGTCTATCTGCTTCTTTGATTAGTACTAACTCTCCACCTGAACACAAACACGCAAAGATCTCTCGAAAACTCCCATCAAAACTCATTGAGGCAAATTGTAATCGACGACGTCCTCGATTTAGTGCCTGATTTTGAGACTGCCAATGGATGAGATTTACCAATGCTCCTTGCCTCATCGCTACACCTTTTGGTCGTCCCGTTGAACCTGATGTATAAATCACATAGATGAGATTGTCAGCCATCACTACACTAACAGGCTTGTCCTCAGGTTGCTTGGCTATCTCTGACCAATCTTTATCTAAACAGACTATCTCCATTCTTCCACTCGCCCAACCTGTTGCCATACTCGCTTGTGTTAGCAGTACCTTCAACTCACTATCTGCTAACATAAACTCGATTCGTTCACGGGGATATTCAGGATCGAGTGGCACATAAGCACCACCAGCTTTAAGCACACCAATAATCGC
Organism: Acidobacteriota bacterium; assembly: GCA_040758525.1. Taxonomy (GTDB): domain Bacteria; phylum Acidobacteriota; class Blastocatellia; order Chloracidobacteriales; family JADJPF01; genus JBFLVQ01. The sequence goes on along the minus strand of JBFLVQ010000439.1, from coordinate 7,209 downwards.
AATCACCATCTCAAAGGAGCGTTCTAAGCAGATACCTACACAGATTTCTGGACCAACGCCAAGGGATTGCAGGTAGTGAGCAAGTTGATTGGCGCGTGTATCTAGCTCCTGATAGCTCATCCTTCTCTCACCATAGATCAATGCATCTGCATCTGGTGTACGTAAAACCTGAGCTTCGAACAACTCTACAATGGTATGCTCGTCTGGATATGCAGCTACGGTGGTATTCCATTCTATCAGTATTTGTTGTTGCTCAGTTACCGTTAGCAATGGCAACTCAGATAAACGCGCTTGAAAATTATTAACAATATTTTCTAATAGAGTTTCAAAATGGCCAATCAACCGTTTTATTCTATTAGCTTCGAAAAGATCTCTGTTATACTCAATACGACCTATTAATTCCTGACCTGTGTCAATCATATGAAGGGTTAAATCAAATTTAGCCATAACTTTCTCTATTCTTAAAGGAGTAAGAGTTAAACCCTCCATGCGCATCTGTTCCATCGATGCGTTCTGAAGCGCAAACATTACTTGAAAGAGTGGACTGCGACTCATATCTCTTACTGGTTGCAACTTCTCTACCAGTAATTCAAATGGCAGATCTTGATGCCCATATGCTTCTAAACATACATCTCGTACCTGCTCCAACAACTCTTCATAGCTCATCCTTGCTTGTAACTTTACTCTTATTACCAATGTGTTTACAAAAAATCCTATCAGTGTCTCGATCTCTGCACGATTGCGATTCGCAATCGGTGTGCCTATACAGATATCTTCTTGTCCACTGTAACGGTAGAGCAACACTTGAAATCCGCTTAACAGCGTCATAAACAGCGTCGCTCCAGCCTGCCGACTTAGCTCCTTCAATCTTTCTGTCAATTCTTTTGTCAGCATGAACCGCTCGCTTGCCCCTTGATAATTCTGTATCGCTGGTCGCGCTCGGTCGGTCGGCAATTCTAGCATTGTGATATTCTCGCCCAATTGCTTACGCCAATACTGCAACTGTTTCTCCAGTATTGCTCCACTTAGCCATTCTCGCTGCCATTGTGCAAAATCTGCATACTGTATTGTTAATTCTGGCAATTCGACTGCTATATCACGTCGATAACCCTGATAAAGTTTCGACATTTCATTTATCAAGATACCCATCGACCAACCATCTGCCACAATGTGATGTAATGTAAGCATCATTACTTGCTCTTGTTCTCCTAAAAGCACCAATCTGATCCGTAATAGTGGTCCTGTCGCTAGATCGAATGGTTGCTCTGCTTCAGCTCTGATAATATTCTCCATTTCTATCTCTCGGCTCGTTACCACCAAATGGCGTAGATCAATCAGATCCAAGTGTATTGGTCTAGCTGGCAGAATATGTTGTACTGGTTGTCCATCTATACTGGGGAATACTGTGCGCAAAGTTTCGTGCCGACGCACTATCTCACTAAAAGCTTTCTCTAAAGCTACGAAATTAAGTTCACCTAATAATCGTACAGCAAAGAAAATGTTATAGAAGGGATTGTTTGGAACTAAACGATCGAGAAACCAGAGTCGCTGCTGAGCAAAAGAGAGTGGTAGTTGATCATTACGCTCAACTGTTGAGATCGGCAGTATCATTAAGTCGTATCCCTCTTTTCTAGCTTTCTCGATGCTTGTTGCTAGACCTGCTACAGTGGGCGATTCGAAAAGACATCGCAATGGTAAATCTACATTAAAGGTTTCACGTACCCTGGAGATCACCTGAGTTGCTAATAAAGAGTGTCCACCAAGTTCAAAGAAATTATCATGGATGCTTATACGCTCTATACTAAGAACTTGCTGCCAGATTGCAATGATTATCTCTTCTTCAGCTGTTCTAGGCCCTACATTGCTACGTTGTGACTTCATTCTAGTTACCATAACAGGTAATTTGTGCCGGTCAACTTTACCATTGGGTGTGAGTGGTAATTTATCTAGAAATACAAATGTAGTAGGAATCATGTATTCCGGTAGTCGCTCTCGTAAATAGCTACGTAACTGTGGGACCAGCGATCGGGCAAATTTGGCTTGCAATGGATTGTTGGCAAACCTACTTAAAGATTCTGTCTCGCTATTCTCTCCAGCAACAATACTGGTAAACTCCATTGCTTTACTCTTAAGCATACCTCTGCGCTTAAAATATGCGTTGAAATAGTTGTTAGCTCCAGTTGTTGACCAACTGATCTCAACATCATAAGGTAATTCACGGCTTAGACTCCAAAGATCTTCTGGATCGATAACTAAAGTAGTACTGTTTTTTACTAATGCTTCTTGTAGATCGCCAACGGTCTTAAATTGATTAGCTTTACTAATCAATTCCACTGCTTTCACTTCAGACCAGAGCCGAGCATTTGGTATATGAGTAATTGAAAGAGCTTCTGACTGTGTCTCTTTGAGCAACTCAATAAGAGATTCACGTGTCAAACTCTGCTCTTCCCAGTTAAATGATTTACTCTCAATGAGAGGCTGAGCCATGCCTCCTATACGAATAACAACATCATAGCGGAATCGTGTTAACTCATTGTGGAAATGACCACGCTTGAGTTGTATTTGCACTTCGCTAATCTTGGGGAAAAGTTTGCTAATGGAGATAAAGAAATCTGGATCAACGAATAACTCTTCCTCGTTACGCACTTGTTCCCAGATAAGCTGATGAAAATCTGTAATTGACATCAACAACGATGCGTGTTGAAGTTTAATCGTAGTATGAAAAGCCTCCAACAAACGTAAATTACGTACATCTCCAACGAAAATAAAGCCTTCATCAATTGCATTAATAGCGTTTCCTAGAACCTGGATCAAATAGTCTAAATTAGGAAAATATTGTATGACAGAGTTGAGGATTATGAGATCAAAATGTTCCTCGGTTAACTCCGCAATCTCGTCTGCTCTCTTTTGCCAGAGTTTAACCTGAGGTAACTGCGGCTCTAATTTCGTCAATTGTTGTTCGATATATCTAATGGCACTGGGCGAGAAATCTGTGCCATAGTATTTATCACAATGAGGTGCGACTCTAAATAGCAGCAGCCCTGTACCACAACCGATCTCAAGTACACGACGCGAGTGTAAAGCAAGAATACGCTCAATACATCCATCAACCCATTCATGCATCTCATTTTCTGCAATAAGATGCTCGGTATAACTATTTTTCCAACCAGATATATTAAAAGTTGGATCCTCTATAGTGGCGGGCTGATTATAGGTTGAATCCCATACCATCTCCCATTGCGCAACCTGTTCATTCCAAGTTTCAGTAATTGATGTATCTATCGAATATTGGTATTGCTTATCTTCAACTATATAAGCAACCAACCGTTTGTCACCAGGCTCTTGCTCTTCAATAGCTACTATTGCGTCTTGTATTGCTGGATGAGTAGTAAGTGCAGCTTCAATCTCGCCAAGTTCTATTCTGAAGCCACGTACTTTCACTTGCAGGTCAGTACGACCTAAACACTCTATATCACCATTGGACAAATAACGCGCCATATCTCCAGTTCGATAGAGCCTGGAGCCTAGATGACTATTACCAAATGGATTTGGGATAAATCGCTCTGCCGTCAATTCAGGTTGATTAAGATAGCCTCGTGCTAATCCATCACCACCTATGTAAAGCTCACCTGGTACACCTATCGGCACAATCTGTAGATGTCGATCAAGCAGATAGATTTCTGTATTGTCTATTGGACGGCCTATTGGGATCGAATTAGCGCATGACTTAATCTCATATCTAGTAGACCAAATGGTAGTCTCGGTTGGCCCATAAAGATTCCACAAAGATGTGCAATTACTTAAAAGTTGCTTTGCCAACTCCACATTAAGCGCTTCTCCACCACAAAGAACCTTCAAGTTATTACTATTCTGCCAACCTGCCGTAAATAACAACCGCCAAGTAACTGGTGTTGCTTGCATCACTGTAATGCCAAAGTGATCTAATCTCTTCATCAATTCTCTACCATCAGTAGCGACTTCACGGCTGATTAAAACCAGGCGGGCGCCTACCATCAATGGCAGATAAAGCTCTAATGCAGCAATATCAAACGAGAGAGTAGTAACAGCCAATAACACATCCTGATCTGTAAGGCCAGGCTGTTTACGCATTGCATTTAGGAAATTGACTACGGCAGCCTGTGTAATCAATACTCCCTTAGGTTTGCCAGTGGAACCAGAAGTATAAATAGTATAAGCAAGATTTTCTCCCATTACATTAGTGATCAGATTATCGTTACTCTGCGCATTAATGACTTGCCAATCCTTATCAATACAGATCAGTTGGGCAGAATGTGTTGGCAAAGTTTCAACCAACCGTTGCTCTGTTATCAACAATGGCAAGCAGGCATCTTGAAGCATTAATTCCAAACGCTCACTGGGATAATCTGGATCCAATGGAACATATGCACCTCCTGCTTTTAGAATACCCAGTAGCGCTACTATCATTTCGATAGAACGATCTAGACAAATACCTATCGACACTTCCGGCCCGACTCCGAATTTCTGTAGATATCGTGCCAATTGGTTAGCACGCCAATTTAACTCTTGATAAGTGTATTGCTCATTTTCACATACTACTGCGATAGCCTTGGGCGTTCTTCCAACCTGTTCCTCGAAAAGACGGCTAATGGAGACATTACCTGAATACTCAACTTGTGTATCATTCCACGCTACTAGTAACTGTAACTGCTCTGCTTCGCTTAACAAACAAGTATTTTCATAACGTGCAGATGGGTCATGAGCCATCGCTGCTAATATTTTCTCATAATAGCCACCGATCGCTTTGACCTGCTCTTCAGTTAACACGCTAGTGTTATACTTGAGCGATACTTGAACACGGGAAGAATGTAGATCCAGACTAAACTGAACAAATAGCGGGAAATTGGTTTCCTCAATAAAACGGCCTCCTAAAAACCCTATCTCTTCCAACTCCAACAGGCCTTGATAAACATGAAAATGAACAAAATTAAAGACAACTTCAAAAAATACCTTTCCACTCTCCAATCGTTGCAATTCAGCAAGAGGGAAACGCCGGTATGCCATCATCTCCCGTTCTAGTGTAAAAGTCTGCCAGATCAATTGCTGCCAGCTTCCTCCATTCAACTGCTGGCGAAACGGTAAAGTGTTTAAGAAGAGCCCTAATACTCGCTCACCATCCTCCTCTTCTGGCCGACCATTTGAAACCAAGCCGGTTAGTACATCTGGTTGCCCACTCAACAGACTCAATACCCTTAAATGTGCTGCTAGCAATATACTCTTAAATGGTACTTTGGTATCACGAGAAAGCTGCCTTAACCCTTCAAAAACTTCTCTAGAGATAGACACTTTATGCTCAATAACACCATATACACGTTTATCTTGTTCAATTATCGTTTGGCGTGGCAGCATTGTTATACTGCTGCCAGACAATCTCTCTTGCCAGTAATGACGTGCTTCCTCAGATTGTAATATCTGCTGCTCTAGTGCAATGAAATCTCGGAAAGTACTCTTTGGAAGCTCAGGAATATCCTTCTCCTTTTTACCTATCAGGAACCAATAGTGTTGGAAAAACTCTGTGAATAACGTAGCCAAGCTCCAACCATCTAGGATTGCATGGTGAAAGCTTACAGTAAGTTGGAAAGTCTCCTCACTACGTTGAAAGACCTGTATACGTAAAAGTGGCGCACAGCTCAAATTAAAAGTCCTACTCTTTTCCACTTCCAACAACCTGCTCACTATATCTTCTTGTTGCGAAGCCGAAAGATGACGTAGGTCTTCTATTTGCAATGGGATTTCCGCATATTTATAGACCAATTGTAGTGGTTCGCTGTAATTTGCCAGATCAAATGATGTACGTAACATGCTATGGCGGCTCGTCAATGTACTTAATGTTGCTTGCAATACTGTCAAAACCAGAGGTGCTTTTAAGTGGTAAGTAGCAATGTCGTGATAGATAGCCGTCTCAGGACTATATTCACTATGGAAAATCATGCCAGCTTGCATTTTAGCTAAAGGATAAGCATCATCTACACTGCTTGGCAATCTCAAGCGATCCTGTTCCGTTATCAAGCTAAAAGGCGGGATAATTTCGACATCTTGTGTTGCTATTGTAAGATGCTGAGTCAACTCATATACTGTTGGGTACTGGAAAAGGTCTTGAAGTGAGAAATTCAAACCATACTCTTTCGCGCGTGCGCGTACCTGTATACTGCGCATAGAATCTCCGCCTAGCGCAAAAAAGTTGTCGTGCACACCAATCTGTCGTATACCCAACACTTCAGTCCAAACTTGTGCTAACTGGCGTTCTTGCCAGGTTTGTGGTGCAACAAACTCTTCCTTTAATTGTGGTCTAGTCAGGTCTGGCACCGGTAATGCACGTCTATCTACTTTACCATTAGCTGTAAGCGGCATATTGTCCAGGATCATGTATACTGCTGGCAGCATATATTCAGGTAATTTCTCTTTCAGGTAACTGCGTAGTTCTGTAATGGTGGGTAGATTTCCTTGCTGACAAACTAAGTATGCTACTAATCTCTTGTTTCCAGGCTCGTCTTCTCTGGCCAATACCACAACATCTTTAATGGCGGGATGCTGTGCCAGTAGAGTCTCTATCTCACCCAACTCTATACGGAAACCTCTGATCTTTACTTGATGATCAACGCGTCCAAGGTATTCAATCTCACCATTGGAAAGATAACGTGCAAGATCTCCTGTCCTATAAAGACGAGCACCTGGTTGCTGACTAAAAACATGTGGAATAAATTGCTTAGCAGTTAACTCTGGCCTATTTAAGTAACCACGTGATAATCCTTCTCCTCCTACATACATCTCACCTGCCACACCGATTGGCACAGGATTAAAGCAATTGTCTAATATGTAGATATCTAGATCTGGAATTCCAATACCGATTGGACTACCACGCTTGATCTCAATATCTTGCCGACCTAGCGGACGATAGGTAACGTGCACAGTCGTTTCTGTAATGCCATACATATTTACTAACTGTGGCTGCTGATCTCCATATCGCTCAAACCATGGCATTAGAGTAGTAATATCAAGTGCTTCACCCCCAAAGATGATTAACCGTAACGCCAGTTCCTCATCATTGCCTTCTTCACGTGCTTCAGCTTCTGCATTCATTAGCTGACGGAAAGCTGATGGAGTCTGATTAAGTACTGTGACTCGCTGTTGACACAAAAGATGGTAAAAGACTTCTGGCGATCGACTCAC
>JBFLVQ010000438.1:0-8184 GCA_040758525.1 Acidobacteriota bacterium | reverse complement strand
CAGTTTGAGTTATAACTATTACGAATGGGTTTTAATATTTAGACCGACAGACTCTCTGCTAACCATATAAATACTCCTTTATGGCGCCATCTAGCTGATAATGGTAGTAGAGTGCTTGCGTCCGGTGGCGATTTTGTCACCGGACGCAGCTTACTTGAAGTAGACTGGCTTAGCTGGCCGCATTAGCATATTTCGTTGGGCTCTCTTTTGCCTTTTCTGCACAATCATCACAGCAGACGATAATCTCTTGGTTGCCGACTTTTACCTTGATGCCGCCATCTTTGATCTCCCAGTCGCACACAGGACAGGTCTTTGTCTTACTCATATAATCTCCTTTTCTTGCCGATATAATCTGAAACGGAACCGGCCACAATGGTTGCTATTGCCATTATGGGCGATCCTCATTCCAGACAATAATAGCCAAGCAGAAAAGATCAGACTTTCAGATTCTTGCTCATTTCACAAAGTGTTCTTTGGCTGGCATTACGGCGCACATCGGAAGGGGTGTGGCCAAATTCGCGACGGAAGACGTCGGCAAAGTGACTATGGCTGGAAAAGCCCAGTTCCAGAGCAAGCTCAGTCAGATCTTTCGCGCCAGCAGTTAGTTGTTCTAACGAGGCGCGAAGGCGTAACTGGGTTAGGTAACGATGCAATGGCATGCTGGTTCGTTCATGAAACACACGGGCAAGATGGAAAGGTGATGAGTACACGGCACTGGCAACGTCATCAAGCGTAATGCGCTCACACAATCGGCTCGCGAGATAGGTTTTTGCCGCTTCGGCACGGTCTATATGATCGTCATCAGTGCCGTTTCGCCGCCGCTTGCGCGGCAAGCCCTGCTGAGCAAATGCTGCTTCAAGGATGTCGGCAATAAGCTGAAGCGCAGTCACGTCTGCCCAGAGTGGCTCAAGTGGCTCGGATTGGGCGGCTTCTAGCCGTTGTACAAGTTCGCGGTGCCGCCAGAAAATACCAGCAGCACATGGACCTAGGACAAAAGGAAATGGTTGTTCGGGCCGTTCTTGAATAGATGGGTCGAGTTCGTAGATGATATCCTTGAGCAGGCGTGGCGAGGCAGCGAAAATAGTGCCACGATCGCCACAATCGGCTGGATGGCTAATACGATAGGTCGAGCCCTTTGAGAAGAAGACCGCCTGATTGACATCGGCAGTCACGCTACGTCGACCAAAGTGCTTGCAGAACGCACCATGACGCATAAGAACTATATTGTTGATGTTGGAGTACTCATCAACTGTAGGGCCGCCGCGACCAGCACGACAACGATAGTCGTACACACTGACAATAGAACTCTCATAAAGCATATGGTATATCAAAGAGGTTTTGTTGTTGTTCGACATATATCCATCGTACGAATTCTCTTTGTTGTCCTCCACTACTTTTTCCAGTTAACCGGAAAAAAATAAGTTTGGGGGATTGACGCTCTCTACCCAACTACCGCGGTGATATGGACAGAGAACGTCAAACTAAGAGACTCAATATCAAATAGAGCTCTGCAGAAAAGCTCCGTTTCACTGGTTGGGTAATTTTTCCTCCTATGTTCTCTTAACGTTCTTGTTAAGAAACTCCCGAATATAAGTGGCGATTGTGTTACCATCTTCTTCAAGCGCAAAGTGTCCTGTATCGAGTAGATGAAACTCGATATTCTTCAAGTCTTGTTTGTATGGATGCGCACCTTCTGCAGGAAATATCTGATCATTTTTGCCCCACACAATTAACGTAGGCGGTTGATATTTACGGAAATAGGCTTGCCACTGTGGGTATAGCGGTAGGTTTGAACGATAGTCATAGAAGAGTTGCAATTGAATCTCTTGATTTCCTGGGCGGTCAAGTAATGCTTGATCAATTAACCAATTGTCAGGGCTGATATGCTTCGGATTGCGCGTTCCATGTGTGTATTGCCACTTAGTCACTTCAACAGTTAAAGATTTGCGCAGTGCCTCGGTGTTGGTGGCATTACGCTCTCTCCAATAAGCCTTAATCGGAATCCAAAAATCACGTAATCCTTCTTCGTAAGCATTACCATTCTGCACAATCAAAGCCTGAACTCGTTCAGGATGCTTCGTGGCTAGACGATAGCCGATAGGCGCACCGTAGTCTTGAACATAAAGGCTATAACTCTTCAGATTCAGTTGCTGTACAAGTTTATCTATAACTTCTGCCAGGTGATCAAAAGTGTATTCAAACTTATCAACTTTCGGCATCGAACTATTGCCGAAGCCTGGATAATCTGGCGCGATAACATGATAGTTGTCAGCTAACGCTGGAATCAGATTGCGAAACATATGTGATGATGTTGGAAAACCATGCAACAAAAGCACGGTCGGGGCATTGCGGTCGCCCGCCTCACGATAAAAGATTTCCAGCCCGTCAATGGTTATCGTGTTATAGGTTGTTTGAGTGTGACTCAATAACCCTTCTTTGTTTGTGGGTTGCGCTTGGCCAATCGAACCTACCGTCCAGATTGCTCCTGTGAATAGCAAGAGTAGCACAAATGACTGCAAAAAAATTGTGCGCGAATGGTTCTTCATAACATTAACCTCTCAATGATTTATTCCAGCCATCAGCTTGGCTGCATAGAAGGTATCTAACCTTCTAAATTCTATATTGATGGTTATACATTTTATATGCTAACCTGTCAACTACTATTTTGACGGTTAGTGTAAAATGAAGAAATTGATAATAGCCAGGATTAATTGACAGCAAGTTAGACAGATCGGTAAAATCCATTAGTGTGTTTTACACACTAATGGATTAAAAAAGGACTTATTATGAATAGGATCTCTAGCGAAAAGGAGAAATATTCTTAATGACCGACGAAGACGTGAAACATACGAGACAGTATTCTGGTAAAAAAGAGCTATTTAGGGTGGGCCAATACGATCCATTCGCTCGTGGTCAATTTCCTGTTGGTGTACGTACGATAGAGGCATTTGATACAGCACGAGACCGTCTGTTCCCTTGTGAGATCTGGTATCCTGCAACTGTACAGCATACAGGCCAGGATACTACTTCAGACACTCAGGACTTCTTCACGATTCCATCATATAACATAACACGTAGTCAAATGGCGGTACGTAATGCCGCAGTTCAGCCGGGAACCTATCCATTGATCATCTTCTCGCATCCTAGCGGCAACCATCGACGCACAGCCACATTTCTTTGTACTCATTTAAGCAGTCACGGATATATTGTCACAGCCTTAGATCACTCTGAAGTTGTAGCAAATGCACTGGCGCGTAAGGATGGTGAGACCGACAAGCAGAAGAGCATACGCTGGGAAGCTGTGATTGCCAGCCGTGTACCAGATACCTGTTTTCTCCTCGATCATATACTTAATAGCGCAGCCTGGGACTCAGAAATTAACTTTGCGCCTAATCAGATTGGAATTGTGGGACATAGCTTTGGAGGTTGGACAGCACTTGCTACAACCGACGTTGACCGGCGTATACGAGCTGTGGTGGCGCTTGCGCCAGGTGGAAGTTCCCAGCCAAGACCAGGAATTCTTCCAGGGAAACTTAACTTCAGTTGGGGTCGGGATGTTCCAACATTGTATCTGGTTGCAGAGCATGATACTTCACTACCACTGGCTGGAATGTACGAAATATTCGAGAGGACCCCAGCAACTAAACAAATGGTGATCTTGCGCCAAGCCGACCACATGCACTTTATGGACGATGTCAAGATAATGCACGAAGCCTTCCGGACAATGCCGTTGACCGGGGACTTGGCTGAAATACAGAAGGAGATGCGACCCATTGCGGAACTCTGTTCGAGCGAACAGGCTCACTTATTTATACGTGGACTCACGCTATGCCATATGGATGCGATATTGAGGCAACAGGAAGAAGCGCAGCAGTTTTTGCTTGGCGATATAGAAGCTGAACTGGCAGTGCGAGGTGTTGATGTGATTGTGCATAAGCCATAACACTAACAACACTCATAGGGACTGGCCAACAAGCAGTTGCCCAGTTAAATTGGAACGGATCAGAGATTACGATAAAAGAGAATCAGAAAAACTCTCTATTTTGTTAGTTTGCCATTAATATCATTTGTCAAAATACCCATATTGTATTTTGTAAACATCAGTGCATCATTGCTTTCTCTGTTTTGAAATAGTTGCAGTAGATCCTTTCTACGTTTCCTCTCTGGCTCATCCAGTTCATTAATTGAGATAAGTTGATTTAAGTCTGCCTCCACCTCACTTCTAGTACTATTTTTGAGACAGAGCATTGTTAATCCAGTGAGGGGAAATCGATCAAAGATCTCTATTAGCAAAACACGCAATGTTGGGCTATGACGTAGATGGAACATTATTACTCGGTCAACTCCAGGTGAGGGGTATTGCGGGAAAGAGGCTGCATGCATAAGAGCAGAAGCAAAGTTATGCAGTAGTAGTTCCGCCATTGCTTTTACCTCATCATTGCTGGCTTGATCTCCTATTTCCCAGGTTTTGTTGTCATAAAAATAAGGCCGTAGATAGGGTTTTTCCACAAGAATTCTGAGATGGTCTGTGGTCTCTGTGATTGCTCTCTGAATCAATTGTATCTCGGGCTGTTTGCGAGCAATCTCAAGCTGCTTTATCGCCATCTGAATCTGCTCTCTGGCGGCACGCAGTTGTCTAAGAAATATCGTGAAGTTTAAAAAACCTATCACTACCAATAAAAGAGTACCAGCGAAACTGGTCCAAGCGATCATTATATCTGTTTTCACCTATAATTCTCTCTCTGTCTATATGTACGATAAATACCTAATAGGATCATTCACTATTATTCCGCAAAATGGCGATAATTTTCCAACAGATCGTTTACTAAGTTAACTATTGGGAGGTCGCTTTTAGGTTTGTGAATGGATTTCCATTAGCACCAAGGTGAAGAACGCTGCTAAGAAAATGGGCCAAGGTTTCAGATCATTTGGCGGTTGGCTTGGTAGTAGATTCAAGAGAGTAGTTAACTGATGTATGATACCGCTCTCCAGCCAAGCTATCACTCAACGGGAGAGCGTGGTATCTGCACTACCTATAATTAACTGCAGTGATAGTATTATCATCTCAATGTAACCTTGCTGTTAAGGATGTGTAAAATGTTCGTAACCAAAATAAAAGCCACCCAGAAGGTGGCTAAAATATAATGATAGAGCTATCTATCCAAGATCTAGATTCACTAATACCACGCCCGGTCATACGCGCTCAGATTGACCGCCCGTTTTTGTTTGCCGCAAGCTGCGGTGCTGAGATCTGCGTGGTATATGGGTTATCAGCTCTGAGCGAGCCGATAAAAATAACAGTGGAATGTAACAAAATTATTAAGATTCTGTAAAAAGTTTGTAATTACCTTAACCGATCCCAGCAATTTGTGAGATTTCGTTATGAACACATGTTGTTAAAATGGAGAGAAAGCTGCAATTGGTATGAAGATTATGAAGATAATGAGGATCAGAAGATATGTTTCCCATATGTTGATTTCATCCTAAATGTTTAATTAGTTCAATACAGATTAATTTGTGCACTTTGACGTAGCGATTGCAGCCGCTGATGTAGGTGCGGCAGTTGTGTGCTGGTGTTTCAGGACAACGCTGTAGCGTCTGGATAAGGGAGCAGGCGATTTCGCAACGAATGCCGATATAGAAGCAGAAAACGCGATGCTTGCTTTGCTATATCGCAAGCAGCCAGAGGATGCTATTCTTGGATCGGCAAACAGGCCGCAGAATGCGACATTGGGTTGCATAATGAAGCCATGTTTGCCTTGTAGTTGAGCTTGGCGGTTAGGCTATGTCAGTTTCAAACTAAATTGGAGAAATATTATGTCGGAATATTATGCAAATATAGTTTGGCAGAAGAAGTTGGGTGAGGACTTTGTTAATAATAAGTATAGTAGAGTACATATTTGGGAATTTGATGGTGGAGTGCAGGTGTCTGCTTCCTCCTCACCACACATTGTTCCTCTTCCATATTCTGATGAATTAAGTGTAGATCCAGAAGAGGCGTTTGTTGCTTCTTTATCAAGCTGCCATATGCTTTGGTTCTTGGCTTTAGCAGCCAAAAATAAACATGAAGTAGTATCATATAGAGATCATGCGAAAGGAATAATGAAGAAAAATCAGGAGGGAAAATTAGCAATAACTTTGATCACGCTAAGGCCAGTGGTAGAATTTGAAGGTGATAATGTTCCAAGCACTGAACGATTAAGAGAGCTACATCATGAAGCACATGAGAAGTGTTTCATTGCAAATTCTATAAAAACAGAAGTGGTTATAGAGTTAGCCTAACTAATAAGGCTTCATTTTGTGAGAACTGCAGAGCGGAATTGGGTTTAGATATTGAAATCGAGGAAGCTGAAGTGCGATCTATGCTAGAGGGAGTACCAGAAGACTCACCTCACGATTTTATAGACTGCACTGACGAGTTACCGTTGCCTAATGGAGAGATTGGCTTCAACCAACAACAAGCTGGTACTAATATGGCGTGCTGTAATGATTGCTCCTACCAGCGCAGCTTGCTGAGGATCTTTTACCGTACCAATAATGCCTCCAGTTGTTGAACCGCTTGATTGTGCTTGCACCATTATGCTGCTGGTAAGACAGTATAGAATGGACAATTTTATACTTAAAGGTAATTCTAAATAGGTGTCTATTGCATACAATCCATTAGATACAAGACCATGCTATCTTCTAATACCTACCCCATACTATCTCATCATTTGTCACAATGGTAGTCGCAAAGATACTAACAGAGAGTCTATAACAAATTTTGCAAACCATACCTGACAACTTTTGTTAACTATGCTAGCCATCTTCTCATCTATACCCTCTTTATGATCCAGGCAATCCTTGCAAATTAACTTAATAACAGAATTTATAAAAGCGCCATTAACCTGCTTGAGCAATGGCACACAATTTGTTATCAGCGCTAGCAACCGGGAACAGCGTTTTAGTGAACTATCTCAATAATGTAGAAGTTACTATCTCTATATAGCGACAAAGTCGGTAGTGTGCCCAGACTAAAAAAATCAGCACGCGCTCATATTTTGAGTGTGGAGCAAACGTGCTGTATAGAAGAGCTAAATTGTCGCGATAATACTCCTCTGTCTTGCTGATAGCAAGTGATATTGCTATTTGTGCACAATATTATTTGCTATCAGTTGTAGCGATAGTGTGCACCAACACTATGCAATGGTTAATGTAAAAGGTGCGCTGGTCTGGTGCTGTGGTCAATATATGTATGGAGTACAAGTTTGAGATAGTTCTTGAGAGTAAACCAATCTCTGATAGATAACAGAATGGAAAGGAGACATAGCGATGAAAACTCAAAAGGGCTTCTCATTAATTGAATTGTTAATTGTGGTCGTGATCATTGGCATTATCGCAGCGATTGCCGTGCCGAATTTGTTAGCCAGTAGAAGATCTGCCAATGGAGCATCAGCAATTGAATCCATGCGATTGCTTCATACTGCAGAGACAACCTTCCACGCTGGAGTAGGTGCTGGCAACTTTGGCTCTGCAAGTGATCTTTTTAACCTGGATTTAATCGATCCAGTATTAGCTGAAGCAGCGGGTGCAACTGGTTTAACATCTATTGGCAGTCAAGTTAGTGGAACCGCTGGTAGTCCGAAATCAGGGTATAGCTTTATACTTAGATTCTGTGTATGTAATGGTGGTCGGTGTCAAGGTGACATAGGCTGCGGACAATTTGATTGTGGTACTGTTAGCTGTCAACGATACGATGTGGAAGGGATAGCGGCTGGTCAGGTTGGTCTAGCGAGAACTGGCGATCGTAATTTTTTCATTGATCAAACGGGGGTATTACGTGCTTCCATTACTGCTACAGAAATAGCGAATGCGAGTTCAACACCACTCAATAACTAATCCAATAGATAAGTTGTTGTCGCCCTAGTCGGTCAATAGTTATCACCATTGACCGACTGTTTCACTAATAAGCTCCTATTTATTCAAAGGATACCAAAACTATCTCTATTACCATTGCAATTAATTTGAGCATGAAACCACTCCCATTACGATCATATATTTCTACGCTTGCAAGCTGCGGTAGCTCCCCATTAAATCGGGTTCAGATTAATAGACCATTTTTCCATCAAAAGTTTAGTAGTTTTTGAAATGCGACCTCTGCGTTTTGGAGGTAACCAAGTTGGTGGAGGAATGCGAAACTCAAGC
>JBFLVQ010000437.1:0-8202 GCA_040758525.1 Acidobacteriota bacterium | reverse complement strand
AATCTTCAGTGCGGCCTGGTTGTACTGCCGCCTTTTCAGTTGAGGTTGGTGGACAGGAACGTCTGGTAGTAGTAGCAGAGCTTGATAGCAGAAATTGTATTGACACTTCTGTGGTGATCGATACCATTCAACAGAAAGTTGCCGAAGTTCATCAACTTCAACTATACGCAGTACTGCTTGTGAAATCAGGCTCCATTCCTAAAACATCAAGTGGCAAGATACAGAGACATGCTTGCCGAGCCGGGTTTATTGCTGGTGATCTAGGGACTGTGGAAAGCAGAATAGTTGAGCAATCCTATGAAGTTTTAACTGAAGAGGTGCTTACTGCTAGTGATCTACTCTCGCTCGATCCTGCTGTTCGTAAGACAAAACTCGAAGATTATCTACGAATACAATTTGCCAGTGTCTTAAAGAGATCTACAGCTCAATTGGGCCGAGAGCAGAGTTTGAATGGTTTGGGGCTAGATTCACTCACTATGGTTGAAATAAAGAATCGTCTTGAATCTGATCTTGCGCTCTCTCTTCCTGTTTCCATCCTGTTTCAGGATATTACCATTCAACAATTGGCGACACAATTGCTAGAGCAGATCGAGTCAAATGCTGAATTTGTTCCAGTGCTGCACACTAGTAGAACAGTTGCCGACTATACACTCTCATATGGACAACAAGCACTCTGGTTTCTTCATCAATTAGCACCACAGAGTCCAGCTTATAATATCTTCTTCGCAGTACATATCCTTTCTGAAGTTAATGTGGAAGCTTTACAAGAGACATTTCAGTTACTTTTGGATCGACACTCATCACTACGCACTGTTTATCGTTATGTTGAAAACAGTATAAGACAACATATTAATGATCAGCAAGAGATCGATTTTAAGGTGATAGCCGCATCAGAGTGGGATAGCGCTAAACTGAACCAAAAACTGGTTGAAGAGGCTCATCATCCCTTTGATCTCAGTAATGGTCCATTGCTACGAGTAAGACTGTTTACCAGTTCAGCCTATGAAAATACGCTGTTACTGACATTCCATCATATCGCGGTTGATCTATGGTCATTGGTAATTTTTATAGATGAGTTGCGAATACTCTATAGTGCTTATCAGCAGGGAAGAGCATCAATACCACTATTTACTACTGGACGTTATCATGACTTTATTCGCTGGCAATTTAATATGTTGTCTGGACCACAAGGAGAGAGGCTTTGGAACTTTTGGCAGCAGCAGCTTTGCGGAGAACTGCCAGTGCTTGATCTTCCTATTGATCGACCAAGACAGATAATACGGACCGATGCTGGCGCAACTTGCCACTTCAAATTGAACAAGGAATTGACTCAACAACTTAAATCACTTGCTCAATCTGAAGGCGTAACCATCAATATGCTATTAATGGCTGCTTTTCAAACCCAATTACATCGATACAGCAAACAAGAAGATATTATTGTTGGTATGCCTGCATCGGGTCGTAATCGAGCTGAATTTGAGAATACCGTCGGTTATTTTGTTAATCCGCTTGCTTTAAGAGGTAACCTTTGGGGCTCGCCGTCTTTTAAAACCTTTTTGGCAAGAATACGCACTAGTATACTGGCGGCTTTAGAACATCAGGATTATCCATTTCCGCTGCTGGTTGAGCGGTTGCAACCAAAGCGAGATGTTAATCGCTCACCGATCTTTGATGTAATGTTTATTCTGCAGAAACCTCATCAATCGGCTGAACTTGCCCCTTTTGTGCTCAATTATAGTGGTGCCAGAGCCAATTTGGCGGGAATGGAGATTGAATCTATCATAATCAAAGAGCATAGCGCTCAATTCGATCTGACCTTGATGATGGTTGAACACGATGACGTTTTGCTAGGATGCTGGCAATATAATACAGATCTCTTTGAAAACATTACGATCAAAAGGATGTCTAGCCATTTTGAAACTCTATTGACAGGTATTGTCACTGATCCGAAAGAACAGCTTTCAATGCTGCCTCTGCTAACAGCAATTGAGCGTAATCAACTGCTGGTGGAATGGAACAGTACTAACACCGATTTCCAGCCGGATAAATGTATCCATCAATTATTCGAGGAGCAGGTAGAGCGTAGCCCACAGGCAGTAGCAGTAAGATTCAAGAATACCGAACTTACTTATTGGGAGCTCAACTGTCGCGCTAATCAATTGGCCCATTATCTACGCTGGCTGGGAGTTGGACCAGAAGTATTGGTTGGTGTGCTGACGGAGCGATGCCTGGAAATGGTAATAGCGCTACTGGCAATAACAAAAGCAGGTGGAGGATATGTTCCCCTAGAGACTAGCTATCCTAAAGAGCGATTGGCATATCTGCTGGAAGATGCCAAGGTTTCGATACTGCTAACTGAGCATGATTTGATAACAGATCTGGTAACAGATAACCTAACAGAGGTCTGCCTTAAGAGAGATTGGCCAATAATCAATGAGCAGAGACAGGACAATCCAATAAAACTTGTACAAGGCAACAATCTTGCATATCTGATCTATACATCAGGATCAACAGGTAAGCCAAAGGGGGTAGCGATAGAGCATCGCAGTAGTGTAGCGATGCTGGAATGGGCGAGAGAGGTTTACAGCAGCACAGAGTTAGCAGCAGTGTTGGTATCAACATCATTGTGTTTTGACCTATCTGTGTATGAGATCTTTGCACCGCTCAGTATGGGGGGAAAGTTGATTATTGTTGAGAATGTGCTGGCATTAACAGAACTAGAGCAAGCCAGTGAAGTAAGTCTGATTAACACTGTACCATCGGCAATGGCAGAGTTAGTAAGACTCAAAGCGATACCAGAGAGTGTGACAGTAGTGAACCTGGCAGGAGAAGCATTATCAGCAAGCCTGGTAGAGAGACTCTATGAGCAGGAGAGTATCCAGTCAGTTTATAACCTGTATGGACCATCAGAAGACACTACCTACTCTACCTATGCTCGACTGGAGCGAGGTAGCAACAAGATAGTGCCAATTGGCAGACCAATCAGCAATACTCAAGTTTATATATTAGATAAGAAACTACAGCCAGTAGCGGTTGGAGTAGCAGGAGAGTTATGTCTAAGTGGAGCAGGGCTAGCGAGAGGGTACTTTAACAGGCCAGAGTTGACCGCAGAGAAGTTTATTGCTAATCCCTACAGTAGTGCAGCAGGAGCAAGACTCTATTGCACAGGAGACTTAGCGCGCTACTTGCCTGATGGCAAGATAGAGTATCTTGGTCGTATCGACCATCAGGTCAAGATCAGAGGCTTCCGTATTGAGTTAGCAGAGATTGAAGTAGTATTAGCACAGCATACAACAGTGGCCGAGTGCATAGTAGTTGCTCGCGAAGATAGTACGGATGAAAAACGACTAGTTGCTTACCTGGTTGCTCAACAAGGAACTATTATCAATACCAGTGATATACGTAGTCATCTGAAAGAGCGGTTGCCAGAATATATGTTGCCATCAGCATATGTTGTGCTGGATAAGATGCCAGTTACGCATAACGGCAAGATAGATCGTAATGCACTACCAGCACCATATCAAGCAACAGTAAGCAAAGCTTATATAGGTGCACGCACTCCTGTAGAAGAGATGCTAATCGGCTTTTATGAGGAACTATTAGGCTTAAAAGGAGTGAGTATCTACGATAATTTTTTTGAATTAGGCGGACACTCTCTATTAGCTACTCAATTAATATCTCGTGTACGCAAAGTATTTGAGATCGATTTTCCATTACGCAATCTATCTGAAGCACCTATATTAGCAACATTAGCTGAGCGTATAGAGAAGGCACGTACAACTGCACAAGATCTGAATTTGTCGCCCATTTTACCTGTCTCTAGAGATGTAGCTATACCAGTGTCATTCGCACAACAGCGCTTATGGTTTCTTGAACAGTTACGACCAGGTAGTGTTTTTTACAACCTGTCTACAGCTATACATATTCGTGGTCAACTCAATGTGATTGCGCTAGAACGAAGCCTGCAAGAGATTATCCATCGCCATGAAATTCTTCGTACTGCTTTTGTGAATCAAGATGGACAGCCTTATCAGATTATTGCTACTTCCACGACACAGAGAATTCCTATAATAGATCTACGTGAACTGTCTTTAATAGATCGTGATAGTGAAGCACAACGATTGACCAGTGAGGATGCCCGACAACCTTTTGATCTAGAGTGTGGACCATTACTACGCAGTTCATTGGTATGGTTGGCTAAAAATGAGTATCTATGTATCCTCTCTATGCACCATATTGTCTGTGATGACTGGTCGATAGGTATATTTATTCGAGAGATGACATTGCTTTATGAAGCTTATTCGCAGGCAAAACCTTCTCCATTGGCTAAACTACCTCTGCAATATGCAGATTTTGCCCATTGGCAGCGTAGTTGGTTACCAACTTCACTACTGCCACAACAACTTGCTTACTGGTTACAGCAATTGGCAGATATACCAGAACTAAAGTTGCCAACAGATCGACCACGACAAGGAGAGAATGTTTTTCGTGGCAAGCATCAGTCCTTAGGTGTACCAAAAAACTTATATGTAGAGCTACGGAAATTGAGCCAACAGACAGAGACGACTCTTTTTATGACACTGTTAGCAGCCTTTGGTACATTACTATATCGTTATACAGGACAGGATGATATCGTTATTGGCGCTCCTATTGCCAATCGTAATAAGACTGAGGTGGAAGGGCTGATAGGAGTCTTTATTAATCAGTTAGTGATGAGAATAGATCTTTCCGGCAACCCAACCTTCCGTGAACTATTGAGACGAGTGCGTAAGATGACACTAGAGGCTTATGATAATCAAGATCTACCTTTTGATGAACTAGTCGCTGCACTACAGCCAAAACGTACACTAAACTATCTACCGCTTATACAAGTACAGTTCGATCTACATAATACTCCAACACAATCTATTGAATTGCCTAATCTCACACTAACGCCAATAGAGATTGAAAGAGGAGCTGTTCAATTTGATCTAGTGATACTGTTATCAGAGATGGCAGAGACATTACGGGGAACAGTTGGCTACAATACAGATCTCTTTAATGATAAGACCATTGCTCAGCTAATAGACGACTATAAAACAGTACTAGAACAAGTTGTCACTAATCCAGACGCGCGGCTTATTGATATCCCATTGAGAGAATTGGAGAGTCCTTCTCAGTATACTTATGCAGGTGTCGATGATGAGGCTTATAATTTTAATTTTTAGTGTAGTAGCCTTTCAGAAATCAAACTGCTCTGTTTGGTAGCTATGTTGTTTATCAAGAATTGGTACTAACACACCATTTTCTATCTCGAATGGAATATCGATCAATGCTAGATCGGGGTTGGTTGCTATTGCTTCTAATAGGTTCTCGAAGCGATTAATAAATTTGACTATGGTAGCGCGATCAAAGAGATCAGTACTATATTCGGTTGCTCCAATCAACCCTTTCTCGGTGTCCACTAATGTGGTAGTCAGATCGAACTTTGCTGTATGATTGTCATAAACAAGTACACTAACTTCTAGTTGACGAAGTTTGATTGTTGGTCTGGCCTTGTCTTGAAGAGAGAAAGCGGCGCGAAACAGAGGATTATGGCTTGTTGCATATCCTTTGGGTCTTAGTTCATCCACTAGCTTTTCAAATGGCAAATCTTGATTTGCATGAGCAGCCAAGACAACTTGGCGAATCCGTTTAAGTAGCTCGCGAAAAGTTGGGTTGCCTGATAAGTCTGTACGTAGCACAATCGAATTAACAAAGAAACCTATCAATGGTTCCAACTCTATACGATGACGATTAGCCATTGGTGAACTAATTACAATATCATCCTGTCCACTATATCGATATAGGAGAGATTTGTAGGCAGCTAGCAAGGTCATAAAGAGGGTAACATTTTCGCTTGCACTTAATTGCTTAAGTTTTTTAACAAGCGGTAATGGTATAGAGAAACTCTCCAAGGCTCCACGAAAACTAGGAACTTCTGCACGTGATCGATCTATTGGCAGCTCTAGTTCAGGCAGATCGGCAAGCTGGTTTTTCCAATAGTCTAATTGTTTAGACATTATCTCGTCTTTTTGCAATAGTTGTGACTGCCATTGTGCGAAATCAGCATACTGTATTGGTAAAGGCTGTAAAACATATGGCTGGCTGGTTGAAAAGGCTTCATAGAACACTTCTATTTCTTGGGCCAATATACCGATTGACCAATCATCAAACAATATGTGATGCAGTGTTAACAGCAGTATCTGTTCTTGTTTACTTAACTTTAACAAAGTGGCTCGCAAAAGTGGGACAATGGCAAGATCAAATGGTTTGTCTGCTTCTTGCTTGGCAAGCCGCTGTGTTTCTGCTTCACGCATTAGCGTTGGTATATGTTGTAGATCCACTACGGAGATATTTAAATGTAACTCTGGCTCAATTACTTGATAGGTCTGTCCCTGTTGTACAGTGTATACCGTACGCAAAATCTCATGGCGTTTTATAACTTCGTTGAGGCTGCGTGTAAATGCGATCAAGTCTAGTGTACCAATGATACGCATTGCCAGTGGAACATTATAGACATTGCTAGGCACCTGCTGATATAAAAACCACATACGCTGTTGCGCCCAGGATAATGATAGTGGTTGTGTACGAGAAACAGGTACAATGGGCAAGTCACTAGATTTTACACTAGTTGTCAAATCACTAGCTTGTGATCGAGCCTTCTCGATATTTTCAGCTAGACCAGCCACAGTTGGAGACTCAAAAAGACTCTGGAGTGGTAGCTCGATATTGAAAACCTTTTTCACACGTGACATTACCTGTGTAGCATTTAGCGAACGGCCGCCAAGATCGAAGAAGTTATCATGAATACCTATATTTACAATACCTAATATTTCAGTCCAGATACTCACAAGTATCTCTTCAATCTTATTACGACTGGATGTATAGGCTTCTACCAACTGTGGTCTAGCTGCATCTGGCGCAGGCAGTGCACGACGATCGATCTTGCCACTTGGTGTTTGTGGAAACGTATCTAGCAGCACAAATGCTGCTGGAATCATATAATCTGGCAATTTTTCTGCGATAAAATGACGCAAGTTATTAATAGTGATTGTGTCTGAGTTGTTAGGTACAACATAACCTACTAAACGCTTCTCATTTGCTGTATCTTCACGCGCTAACACTACGCATTCACGCACTGCTGGATGTTTGCTTAATACGGCTTCGATTTCGCCTAACTCTATACGGAAACCACGGATCTTTACTTGATGATCTACACGTCCTAGGAATTCAATCTCACCATTTGGTAGATAGCGAGCTAAGTCACCAGTTTTGTAAAGACGTGCGCCAGGCTGATGCCCAAAAGTATTGGCAATAAACCGCTCGGCTGTTAATTCTGGTCGGTATAGATAACCTCTTGAGAGACCATCACCTCCAACATAGATTTCTCCTACCACACCTATAGAAGTAAGCTTGCAATCTTTGTCCAAAATATAGGCCTGCAGATCAGGCATAGGTCTGCCTATAATACTACCTTGATTTAGATCGGTGATTGTTAGCAAACGATAAGTCACATGCACAGTTGTTTCAGTGATACCGTACATATTAATTAAGTTTGGATTTTGATCGCCCATATATTCAAACCAAGGTCTTAGGTTATCTGGATCTAAAGCCTCTCCACCAAAGATCACTAGTCGTAGGCTTAAGTGATCAGCTTTATCCAATAATTGATTCTCTCTAATAAATTGATAGAATGCAGAAGGTGTCTGATTCAAGATCGTCACTCTTTCCCGGCATAATAGATCGTAGAATGCATTTGGTGAGCGAGTTACCCAATAGGAGACAATAATAAGCCGTCCACCATATAGTAGTGCTCCAAAAATCTCCCAAACAGAAAAATCGAATGCATAAGAGTGAAAAAGAGACCATATATCATTTTCATTAAAATGGAACTCTGCCTCGGTAGCCTGGAAAAGTCGTATTACATTATGATGAGTGATTAACGCGCCTTTAGGTTTACCAGTAGAACCGGAAGTGTAGATTACATAAGCTAGGTTAGCAGGGGTGAGAGTAGTAACAGGATTATCGCTACTCTCCTTGGCGATATTCTCCCAATCACTATCTAGATAAATTACCTTTCCATTGAAATCAGTAAATTCATTAATCAACTGTTGATGTGTCAACAACACAAGCGGTTGAGCATCATTCAACATAAAACTCAAACGATCTTTAGGATAGGTC
>JBFLVQ010000436.1:0-8231 GCA_040758525.1 Acidobacteriota bacterium | reverse complement strand
CGATTTTGACAACCTGGACAGGCGTAATGTTTGTAGTTTCGGCTACGCAAAACAATCTTAGGCTTAGGCAAATCCTCTGGGCGGGTAATACCTTCCGTGGGGTCAGGCAAATATTCTCCGGGGCCAGACATGGCAAAGTTCTCCTTGTCCTGCTATTTCTGCCCTGCAATTTACAGCTTTTGCCCTGTTTTGTCATGGCCGTTTTTCACTAATGATGCTAAAGACTCAATAATAGTTATTTTTAGACTAGTATTGTCAGCTATTTTAACAAGGACATTGAGAACTTAGAAATATAGGTATTACTAATATCATTCATCTTTCCAGATCACGATTTCTCTTTTAATTCTATACCCAGTGCTAATAACTTTCTAACAAATCCCTCTGCGGTGTTAAGTGTATGTAAGTATGTTCCATCTACTCGTTTGTAAGAGATCAATCCGCCCCTATCCAAACAAGCAACTATAACAGTATCTCTTGCTTTGGCAACTTGAAACGTGCTCATTTCAATATCATGTCCCAATAACTCTGCTGGTGATAAATTTCCAGGTACTATCTGTAGCACATATCTACCCGGACAGTTGTGGATTGGTCTCCAATTCCATTTTGCCATTAGTTCATTGAAAGTGATCATTGCTGTAGTTAGTTGGTGCTGACGATCTACTCATACCGTAGTGTAACCAGTGAATCTATCTGTGTTGCCTGCCATGTTGGAATGACACAAGCCAGTAGTGTCACCGTCAGCAACAAGAAGGTAATGGCCAGAAAAGCTACTGGATCGGTCGTGCTTACATCGTATAGCATTTTTACTATTAGTCTGGTCACAGATATTGCGGTGACTAAGAGGATATTGGCCTGCTATTATATTTGTATCTCCTCAACTATCAAATCAACCGAACCAGATACACAGCCCAATGGAGTAAGTTCATGAGAAGCAGTATAATCTTGTGCTAAATGAAATTTATAGCGAGTCAATAATCTATGCCAAAATAGTTTCATCTCTAAAGTTGCCAACTGTAAACCAATACAAGTATGAGGACCATGACCAAATGGAAAGAATAGGTGGCGAGGGCTTTTATTTTCAGCACGAGCAGGCGAGAAGCGTTCAGGATCAAAACGATCTGGACTGCTCCAAGACTCAGAATCATAGCCTAACAGACCAATAGAAAGAAAAACTAGGGTTGCTGGAGGGATAGTGTATTGACCGAGTTTACATTCTCTTAAAGAGAATCGTGGTGAGTTGGCCGATACCGGGTACAATCTAAGAGTCTCTTTCCAGACCCATTCGGTCTGTTCCATTGTTTGAAGATCTTCTAGGCTTGGTTGTTCGGGTATTAACAATGCCTCTTCACGTAGTCTGGTTTGCCATTGGGGATTTCTCGCTAATAAGTACGCCATACTTGTTAAAGCCAACGCTGTTGTATCAAAAGCAGCAAATAGAATACCGAACATAAGATCTATCAGTTGATCATCGTCTAAACAGTTTGTCTCTTTTTGTGTTTGGCATAATTGGCTAAATAGATCTTCTCCACCCTGCACCTGTCTGATAGGAATTAACGATTGCATCATTGTACTGAGGGTCTCGATAGCTTGTAGACCTCTTTTCCATGTACTACTGAGTAGAGGGCTTTTAATAATGACCGGCACCGCATTCCAATAATCCTGCGAGGCTTTTTCTATACGCGCCGATTCATTGGCGTCGTAGATACCCAAAAATAGTCTCGATGCTAACTTGGATAAAATTCTCCGTGCTTCAACCTTGAAACCTATTTTCCCTTTTATTGGCCAAGCTCGTAAATTATCTTCAAAACTCTTCTGTATAATTGACAAATATCCCTTCATTGCATTCATATTAAAAGCAGGCTGTACCAACTGACGATATTGTCTATGGGGCTCAAAATCCAATGCCATTAAACGGCTTCTTTTATTAGGATCTATTTTAAGACGTAGGCCCCGTGTCACTCTTTCCACCGCTAGCCCGGTAGACCAAAGCTGGTCTTCATTCCTGAGAACTTGACCTATGATCTCACGATCAGCCACTACAACTATCGGATAGGGACCTATTTGATCACGAAAAATTTTGCCGTGTCGCTCTATTTGTTCAAGAAAATATTTAAGACCTTTTTGTTTATATTCGATCGCAGATTTGATGCCTGCCAATACCCCGCTTTTACCGGGTATGTACTGTGGTATTTTTGCCAAGGGGGGATAACCACTAGGACGTCCTGGATTGTTGATAATATCGGCAATACTGGGATCTATCAGTGCGGTAGCGGGCTGTTTCTTTACGGGATAGCCGGCTCTTTCTGTTATATCAGCTCTGTCTTTCATTAAGAACATACCTCAAAAAAAGTCTCAACTATTTCCACTTCTTCTTACGCGAAGCGGTTTAGCTCAACGCTGTTTAATCTCTTGGAGTTGATTACGTGCCTGTTCGGTACTCTTAATATTTTGGCCAAATTGGTTCATCATAGAAACAAAAGTTGAATGGGTCTGAGAAGAGAGATTATATTTGACAAAATTTGCCATTGTACCAGAAGCCCCCAGATCGAGATAGACATTATTATCATATTGTTTCTCGAACGTCTCGACAGTTTTTTGAAACTCAACAGGTTGCCGAATTACATTCCATAAATGATCGTTGTCCCGCCAATCTACTACTATTCCTGAGAAGCAGGAGATAACAGGTGTTTGAGGAGTATTCTGGTCCAACTCTCGCAGGTATTTTTTTAAAGGTATTTCAATGGAATCGATTAATGGACAATGGAATCCTTGTGCAACAGGTAATTTTTGAAAAACAATCTTTTGCCGTTTTAAAAACATTTCTAATAATTCCAAATCTTCCAATTTTATCGAGATAACAAAGTGCTTTGGAAAATTATGTGCGGCTAACCAGCATTGCTTTAACTGTTCTTGAAGTTGGTAAAATAATTCTGGAGAGCCTAGAATTGCGACCATAGTGGCCAACGGTGTCTCTTGAACTAATCTTGCCTGTTTTACTAAAAGGTTCAGTATTTCTTCCCATTTTAGTACTCCTGCTACAGCGGCAGCAGTATATTCACCCAGGCTATAACCCAATAGATAATCAGGGTAGATTTCCCAATCATAAACTAACTGGGTAAGGCTGTAACTAATCATAAAATTTGCTGGATGTGTGTACAAAATATTGGAGAATTCCTTAGAACGATAGGAATCCTTATAAAGAATGTCCAGAATAGAAACACCCACGCAAGGCTCAACAGTATCATTAAGTTTTTGCATCCATTCTCGAAATATTCTGTTATTTTCATATAACTCTTTTCCCATATGATAGTACTGAGAACCTTGCCCCGGATACATAAAGATAATGTTCTTATCTTTTTTTGCTGTTACTAAGGTCTTAGGTTGGTATTTTGATCTTATCTTATTAACAAGCTCTGTTAATACCTGCCCCGGCCCTACTTCAATAAATTTTGGCTCAGATTGTTGGAGCAGATACTCAACACACTCGACCCAACGCACAGATGTAACGATCTGATCAGTAAGATTCTCTACAATCTTATTTGGCTGATAAGGAAGCGCGGTAACATTTGCAATAACTGGGATTTTAGGAGATTGAAAAGAGAAATCGATAAGAAATTTGGCAAATTTTTCCTGGACAGACTTCATATGACGAGAATGAAAAGCTGCACTTACCTTTAAACGAACATATTTGGCTCCCGCTCTTCTAAATAGATCCTGAGCAGCTTGAATCTCTTCCTCGCTTCCCGCGATTACAGTTTGAGTGTAGTCATTCAAATTGGCAATATCGATCCCTGACAAGCTATTTTCTACAATAATCTCTTGAATCTTCTCTTCTGTAAGGCCAATTACGGCTGCCATTGCGCTGCCAGAGACTTCATCCATCAACTGTCCGCGTTTTTGTATTAACTTCAATCCGGTAAGAAAGTCAAATACTCCTGCAGCAAAAAGGGCGTTATATTCTCCTAAACTATGTCCGGCAACAAAATCCGGGGGGGTTCCCGTTTCCTCCACTTTTTCTAAGTAATTTAACGCATTGACGACATATAACGCTGGCTGAGTAAATTGTGTTTGGTGTAGATTCTTATGGGGATCTTCCAAGCAGAGTTCTTCAATAGAATATCCCAATTGAATATCAGCTTGATTAACAAGTTTGGGAAATTTTTTAAATAGCGCTTTTCCCATACCCAATCTTTGTGAACCTTGCCCAGGAAATATATAAATAAT
Source organism: Acidobacteriota bacterium (assembly GCA_040758525.1). Lineage (GTDB taxonomy): Bacteria > Acidobacteriota > Blastocatellia > Chloracidobacteriales > JADJPF01 > JBFLVQ01. The sequence continues at coordinate 4,007 of JBFLVQ010000436.1, read as the reverse complement.
GCTCATAAAAATTCCTAACAAAACACTTTCTAATAAAAACTCCCTGTTGAGAAATTGTATAAAAACTGCGAATAGCCATCAGCTAAGGGGTGTTTTATGGTACTCTATCTCAATTGCATGTGTCTATAGTTCGGCACTTTTGAGTATTTCATTAACAATAAAATTATGAACAAAATTGTTGTCACCGGGATGGGTATTCTTTGTTCGATTGCAAGCAGCATCAAAGAATTCACTATAGCATTGCGAACAGGCAAGAATGGTATTCGCTTTTGCCAAGAAGCATATAGGAATATTGGCGCAGAGTTGGTAGATTTCCAATTCATACAGGCATTAGAGAAAATGTCGTTGGATGCGAATCTGCGCAAACGTGCCCAAATCTGTGCACGTAGATCGCCACCATCTGTGCAGGCTGCAGCTATATGTGCGCTAGAAGCATGGCAACAGGCGCAATTATCTCAACAAATTGAAGCATCGCGTATTGGTCTGGTAGTGGCAGGGCAAAATATCAACCAGAATTATCAATATCAGATGCAAGAGAAGTTCCAGCAGCATTCAGACTATCTACCGCCAAGCTATGCCCTACATTTTATGGATACAGATCACGTTGGTACTCTCAGTGAAATTTTTTCGATTCAAGGAGAAGGGTTTACTGTTGGAGGGGCTTCAGCAAGTGGTAATGTAGCAATCATCCAAGGCTACCGCTTATTACAATGTGGCGTAGTCGATGTCTGCCTGGTAGTAGGGGCAATGGCGGATCTTTCACCAGTAGAATTCCAGGCTTTTACTGCGCTAGGGGCGATGGGTGGTAAGCGTTTTGGTAAAATTCCTGAGCAGGCCTGCCGTCCATTCGATCGCAATTGTGAAGGATTTATTTATGGGCAAGGCAGTGGCTGCCTGATCTTAGAAACTCAGGAAAGCGCTAATGCTCGCAATGCAGAGATTGTTGCGCAAATCGCCGGAGGAGCATTGGTACTCGATGGCAACCGTCTTGCTGATCCCAGTCAAGAAGGTGAAGCAAAGGCAATGTCAGCAGCAATGCAACAGTCAGGAATCAAACCGACAGAGGTAAACTATATCAATGCTCATGGCACCGCATCACCACTGGGCGATAGAACAGAGATAGCAGCGATCAAAAATCTGTTTGGCAATGGCGTGAAGAAAATTTGGATCAATTCTAGCAAGAGTTTGATTGGGCACTGTCTGTATGCATCCGGAGTGGTTGAGGCGATCGCCACAATCGTTCAGATGTGTAATGGGTTTGTACATCCCAATTTGAACCTTGATCAGCCGATCGATACTGATTGCCGCTTTGTCAGCCGAAGTAGCGAAACCGCAGAGATTATAGTAGCACTCAGCAATTCGTTTGGCTTCGGTGGAATCAATTCTAGTCTGGTACTGAGGAGAGAGAAGTTATGGAAGTAGGAATCGAAGCCCTCAATGGATATGGTGGAGTAGCCTACATTGATATTAGAGAGTTATTTGCAGAACGTGGGCTAGACCTCAAACGGTTCGACAATTTAATGATGGAAAAGAAATCAGTAGGATTGGTGTGCGAAGATCCTGTGACCAATGGAGTCAATGCTGCTAAGCCTATTATCGATACTCTTGATGAAAAGGAGAAAGCGAGCATTGAGCTATTAATCACAGCTACCGAGTCGGGATTGGATTTTGGCAAGTCTCTCAGTACCTACATACATGATTTATTGGGATTAAATAAGAAATGTCGGCTATTCGAGATTAAACAGGCCTGTTATGCCGGTACCGCAGCGCTACAAATGGCTGCTAGCTTTGTTGCGGCAAATCCTTTTAGAAATGTAAAAGCGTTAGTTATCTCCACTGATATTGCCAGAGCAGCCAAGATGACCTATGCCGAGCCATCACAAGGAACAGTAGGAATTGCCATGCTTGTTAGTAACAGACCAGAAGTACTAGAACTCGACTTTGGTGCCAACGGCTATCATAGTTATGAGGTAATGGATACTTGTCGCCCAACAGCAGAACTAGAGACAGGAGATGCCGACCTATCGTTATTATCGTATTTGAGCTGTCTGGAAGAGAGTTATAAATCCTATTGTGAACGTGTAGAAAATGCCGATTTTCAAGAGACTTTTGACTATTTAGTATTCCATACACCATTTGCTGGAATGGTAAAAGGGGCTCATCGCACAATTATGCGTAAGTTCAAAAAAGCAGGATGGGAGGAGATTGAGATCGATTTCCAGAAGCGTGTTGCTCCTTCATTGATATACTGCCAGGAGGTTGGCAACGGCTACTCTGCCTCATTGTACTTAGCACTATGTGGACTGATCGATCATGCTGAGGTCAATAGAGCCAAACGAATCGGCCTATATTCATATGGTTCTGGCTGTTCCTCGGAATTTTATAGTGGTGTTATTACGGCTAGATCCAAACAAAAGCTGGCCGCAATGCACATCGATAAGCAACTAGACCGCCGGCATAAACTGTCGATTGCTGAATATGATGATATTCTCCAATTGAATATGGAGTGGATGTTTGGTATCCAGAATAAGATCGTGGATATTAGACCATTTGCCGATCTATATGCTAGTCAGTTCGAAGGCAAAAGATTACTAGTGCTGGAAAAGATTGAAAATTATCATCGTAAGTATCGCTGGAGCTGATAATGGCCTATGAAACAGTGCTAATCTCAGAGAAACCATACTGCTTGATAGTGACTATACATCGTCCACAAGCACGAAATAGCATCAATAGTACATTACTGCAAGAGATCAACGAAGTACTAGATCGTGCTGAACACGATACACAATGTCGCCTGGTAATTTTCCAAGGTAGCAATGGTATATTCTGCACCGGTATGGATTTCTTTGAAGCAGTTGCCGGAAAACCAATGGATAACTCTGTCTACATGTCTACATTAAAGCGTTTTACGCTTACCAGTAAAGTGATTATCAGCAAGCTTGATGGTCAGGTACTTGCTGGAGGTTTGGGACTGGCAGCAGCCAGTGATTTGGTTATTGCCACAAAACATACACAATTCAATTTGCCAGAAGCAATGTGGGGACTATTGCCTGCCAATGTGTTGCCCTATTTGATCCGGCGTGTTGGTTTTCAGAAAGCATATGAAATGGTCCTTACTATGCAGACTGTCTCTGCCGAGGAAGCACATAGAATACACCTTGTAGACACCATAGCAGAAGATCTAGATGAAACAATCCGCCGTCTAATGCTACGTTTGATCCGTGTTGATGTAGAGACAATCATCGAAATGAAGAACTATTTCCGTAAAATGTGGATCATCAGTGCGGAAATGGAGCATCTAGCAATAGAACAGTTCGCTCGTTTACTAGAAAAGGACAGAGTACAGAAGAATATCCGTAATTTTGTTGAGAAACAGATCTTTCCTTGGGAAGATGAGCAAAAAAACAAGTAATAGCATCAAGCAATCTTTAGAAATATCGTATTTAAGATCAAGTCGTGAAAGAAGTCTGACTTGGAAAAAGATCTGTGCCCCTAACAGTTCCTCTCTGTTAGTGCATGGTTGGGTAAGACTGCCTGCTGAAACCACTCTTCTCTTTTGCCATACTTACTCACCGCTCTTATAGCTTCAATAACTTACAACTTATTCAGCAAATTTTTAGGAAAATCGACTTTTTCACTTGACTGAATGAGTCATTCATTTATTATTCTTGTATGAGAAAAGTAAATATCGAGGTTCGTATTGAGGAATTGATTCAGTGTGCCACTCAAGTGTTCTGCAAGAACGGATATCAGCAGACTCAAATGGCTGATATTGCTAAAGCTATGGGGTTATCAGTAGGAACACTCTATCTCTATGTTGAAGGTAAAGAGGCCCTCTTCGATCTGGTTGTTCGCCATGGCGTCGAGAGCGATTTGAAACAACTGCCCATCAATTTTCCAATTCCTAACCCAAGGCCAGGGGTAACACTAGCCTATCTTCAAAAGGTCTTAAATGAGCGCGGACAATGGCCAAAACTGAAAGCTGCGCTCAAGTTGAAAAGAGCAAA
>JBFLVQ010000435.1:0-8256 GCA_040758525.1 Acidobacteriota bacterium | reverse complement strand
ACGATATCTACCAACAGTGATCGCATTTGAATCTTTATTTATTGGTTTATCGTCTGAGTCAACAAAATAGATCTTACTAGCATCAACGCCATTAGCCGTAATCAGTTTAGGGATATCCTTTTGATCACTCAGGTTACCAAGATCGCCCGTTATCATTGCCTCACGTGCAGTATTTGGGGTGCATTCCATTGAGATTTGATTACAACCGAGATCAAAAGCTGCTTGAACATTACGACCATAGCCTAATGCTTGATAGAAACTGGTGGCAAATGAAATGGCAGCTCCATCTTGTATTGCCTTAGACATCCCTACTACACAATCAATGGATTTCGCTATGGCGGTAGCCTGTGACTCAGAAAAGCAAGCATTTAGTACTACACAACGTATATTATCCTTGAGGGTCTTAAATAAACCTTCTAATGCTTCTTTCGGTACTGGTTTACTTCTTCCATTATTGTCTTCCAAAATTATCTCACCAGCGTTACTGCCATGCCCGCTAAAATGTACTATGTTAGGCTTATGGTGTAATAAGTAGGTCTGTATATCAGTTGGTTTCAGTGCCAATTCCTGCTCAAACTCGAATATCTCTCTCTGTTCAGATGCTCTTAGTTTTTCTTTAATATTACGTACTTCTTCGCCCAGACGTAGTAAGGTAGTGTCTTTAGGGTTTGCTGATAAAAACAGTATTTTTATCATCTATTTCTGCTATAGGAGATATTTGCTTTCGTGTGCGCTCATTATAGCAGAATTAGCATTAGGCATTAAGTGGCATGCAAAGGGTATCTATATCAGGAATCACTAGTAGCCGGTCCTGTAGTTCAAACAGACCTCTAATAAGAGAATGATCTAGCGCAATATTACGAGTGCAAGATCTATAAGCGATTGGCAAGTCCTGCATCTTAATGTTTGATTGAATAGCAAACCCTACCCACTCATTATTAGTTGATGATCGTGCAATCAAAAATCGATCATTTGCTAACAAAGAAGATCTCTCTAATCCCAAACGAGCATTTAGGTCGATAATCGGCACAGGCCGATCCCGCCAATTGACCAGACCCAAAATATAATCAGGCGAGCCAGGAACAGAAATTAAGGGAAGCGGACTGAGGATTTCGCAAACTTGAGTAACACTAAGGCCAAAGAGCACCGATTGTGCATTGCTTGTATCAATGTCAAAGAGCATTATTCGTCCCTTGCCAGTGTTATGTTTGGTTTCAGCTTTATCACTATTTCCATTTGAATTAGCGGCTTTCGGTCTTCTTGGTAGCGAGACAATCTTTTGTGCTTGTCTATAGGAGTTTGCCATTGCCTCTGGATGCAGATGATCTGGATCTAAATAGAGCAGCATCCGCTCGCCAGAAATTACCACCCCTTTGAAAAAATTTAGCCCGCTATTATTCGCCACTGCTGGTAGTTTATGGATCTTTTCTACTTCAACAATTCCTAATAGCTGCTCAACCATTAAGGCCCATTGTCTAGGTTTTGAATTGAGCACTAGAATCAAGCCAGTTGGCTTACCCAATGGCAACTCTCCTTTAAGCTGAAGGGCTAGACTAAAGACAGGGATTCTATTTTGACGAGTTGCTAACCAGCCTATCGGACCATCTTTTTCACGATTCCATTGCAAAAGCTCGCCACGTTGTATGCTTTGAATATAAGCGAGATCTATACCATAACTGTGTGTGCCAATTGCACAGTGAAGCAGCCGCAATTGAGAGGTTGACTGAAATTCTTTGGACATAATTTTCTATCGACCAATTGTTGCCATTAACAGTTTCGCGATCTCCTGTGGAGGTGCGACATAATCGACGACTCCCATTTCTATCGCACTTTGTGGCATACCATTTACAACACAACTTTCGGCATCCTGCACAAAAGTCTTTCCACCTTTAGCACGAATTGAAACTAATCCCATACAACCATCTTTGCCCATTCCAGTAAGCAGTATCCCTTTTGTACGAGCTCCATAGAGCTGTGTCACAGACTGCATGGTTACATCGATCGATGGCCTATGACCTTCAACTTCCGGACCCTCTGTCAGTCGTATACGAGAGTCTGTACCGATCAACAGATGATATCCACCCGGAGCAACCAGTACCAGACCAGGCTCTAATCGATCTATGCTTTCCGCCTCCTTTACCTTCATTGGAACAGCACGATTTAAGTTTGCTGCGAGAACTTTGGTAAAGGTTGCTGGCATATGCTGTACAACTAAGACAGCAGCAGAAAAGTCACCAGGGAGATTGCCTAGCAGATCACGCAGCGCCACTGGTCCACCGGTAGAAGCGCCTATTACTACTACTCCGCCCGGTAGAAAAGGCACTGCCTCTCTAGCCGTGGCGGTAGCTTCGCTTAAGCCTATAGCAGAGGCTGAAGCGATAGGGAATGGTTGTAGCTCCGGTTTTTGTACACGCAAAGAGCGAACTACACGAATTTGAGAAGCAGAACGAACCTTGGAAATGATCTCTCGCCTTAGCAGCTCCGGATTTGTATCAACTCCAGGGGTATACTTAAGAATAAAATCGATCGCCCCTGCTTCCAGTGCCTGTAATGTGACTGACGCCGCTCGCCTGCTAACACCGCTGATAACAATAACTGGAGTAGGAGATTCGTGCATGATCTGTTCCAATGCCTCTAGCCCATTCATCAATGGCATCTCTAGATCCATAGTTACCGCATCTGGGCGTAGCTCTTTAATTATCTGCACAGCTCTCAAACCATTTGGTGCGGTGCCGACAACTTGAATATCTGGATCGGATTGCAAGTGAGATACCAACAGTCGGCAAACAAATTCGGAGTCATCCGCTACCACTACACGAATTGTCCTGTTTGTATTGCTCAACTCTTGCCACCCAGATCATATAGAAAATTTCTTGTTGCTGAGACTCTGCTAGGTTAAACGTCGCACTACATTGAGCAGAACCTCTTCCTGATATGGTTTAACTAGATATTCTGTTGCTCCCAGATCTAGAGCCTTCTGCTTATGTTTTTCACCAGCACGCGATGTCAGCATAACAATAGGAATATTCTTGTAGGCATTATTTGCTCGTAAGGTTGCTGTCAGTTCATAACCATCCATTCGTGGCATCTCAATATCGAGCAGAATAATATCGGGATTCTTTGCCGAACTTTGAATTGTCTCAAGTGCCTCAACACCATCTTTGGCTTCTATAGGATTCCAGCCTGCCCTTCTAGCCAGATTAGAGAGAACCCTACGCACACTGACAGAATCATCTACTATTAGAACATTCAGCACTCGACGTGCTTGTTCTCTTACGGCTTTCAGGAGTACTTTAGCCGACGACTCTCTAGGCCTGTCCTCTTGTATCAGTTCATTAGGATTCAAGATCAGTACAACACTTCCATCACCCATCAGGGTTGCTCCTGCTACACCATAAGCACGTTGCAAGAGATTGCCCATAGATTTGACAACTACCTCGCGCGCCTCTACAAGATGATCTACAATAAGCGCTACCTGACGCTCTGCCAGGTTAAGAATCAGCACCGGTAGTCTACGTACAGAATCGTCGGCAGGCTGTTTTAAATTTAGTGCCTCTGCTAATCGAATGGTTGGATAGACCACCCCTTCTACACGTACAACAGATTTCTGACCGATCAACTCGATCTCATCACGCTCAACACGTAAGATACGTGTGACGGCTGCTAATGGAAGGGCAAAGATCTCATTGTTAGCCTTGACCAGAATAACTCGTGTGATTGCCAACGTGAGTGGTAGACGTATAGTAAAGATTACTCCTACACCAGGAGTAGAGTTGGCTGTGATCGTACCTTTCATCTTGCTTACGGTCGCTTTGACAATATCTAGACCGACACCGCGACCAGAGATCTCACTTATCTCGGTTGCTGTGCTAAAGCCTGGTAGGAAGATAAATGAGTATAGGTCTTCATCAGTCAAGGTCTCAGCCTCGGCTTCTGTAATATAACCACCTCTTAGTGCCGCAGTGCGAATCAGTTCTGGTTCAAGCCCTGCTCCATCATCGCTTACCTGAATTACTACCTGAGTAGTAGCGTAATGTGCATGCAACCGTATCTCACCTACTTTCGGTTTTCCCATCGCCTGACGTAGTGCAGGCGGTTCAATACCATGATCTACAGCATTGCGAAGTATATGCAGTAATGGATCGGCCAACTCTTCCAGTACTGTCTTATCAAGTTCTACTCGTTCACCCTCAATGGTAAGGTTGACCTGTTTCCCCTGTTGTGAAGCCGTGACTCTTACGGTGCGATGTAACTTTGATGCTAGTGTCGCCAATGGTACCATTCGCAGGCGCATCAGTTTATCTTGAACTTCGCTGGTCAACTGTCCTTGTCCTGTAAGGTAACTATCAAAGTCTCCAATGGTATTGCTCAGTTCACTGCCTAGCGCACTGATATCGCTGGTTGTCTCAGTCAATTCTCGTGTCAGTAGATGGAATTCGGTGTAGCGATCGAACTCCAGTTCATCAAATCCATGTCCACCACCCAAGGACGGTTTTGAGAGCGATCTTGCCAGAGCGTTTCCTGTTGCTGCCATACTGTAGAGCGCTGCCATTCCTTTACCAAGTGCAGCCACTTCATACTCAGCCTCTAGTTTGCCTGCGATACGTTGCAATCGCCCTACACTTAACTTCAATTCATCAACTTCGCGGATAAGCCCTCTAAAATACTGTTCAAACATAGAGCGATTAACAACCAATTCACTCACCAGTCTTACCAATTCGTCTAGTCGTTCTATTGGCACTCGAACTATATTGGAAGTCTGTTGTAGCGTTGGCTCGGCTTTCTCGGCGCTGGTTACTTCCTCCTGCTTCTCAACCGCGCGAGGAAATGTTGTTAGATCGATTGTGCCGGCTGCGCCTAATGGCTCAAGTTTGGCAGTAGATTTAGTGAGACTTGATGGCGCCACTTCAGTCGGTGTTAGCTGATCCAATAATGTACTGTAGCTATGGTAAGCTTCCTCGATTCTATCTTCTATATCGTCACCGCTGTTATGGACGAGATCTTCTAGAATATCGCAGGTGTCAAAGAATAGACTGATTATCTCAGGTGAGAGAGTTATGCTCCCTTCATAAAGCCCATCAAGTACATCCTCCATTCTATGAGAGAGCTGGCTGATCGAGCGTAGGCCCACCATTCCAGATGCCCCTTTTAAGGTATGTGCGCTACGACGAACCTCTTGAATCAGATCTTTCTGCTGGGGATTCTGTGCCAATGAGCGCAGTGCTCTGAAGATATTCTGAAGATGATCTTCTGCCTCTTGTAAGAAAGCCTCCATTAGCTCTGAAGAGGCAATATCAATAGGCTCATCCTTACTCTCTGGTGTTGCTGAGACCAGTTCCTTAGTCTGTGGCTTGAATACTTTCTCCTCTCTTAGTGTAGGTGGTTCGCTAATATCTATTGGTGGTTTGGTAATCGGGGTTTTGTTAGCTAATTCTGGCAGTCCTCTTAAACGATGAAATCTCTCTGTTACATCGGCAAGAATAAAGTGTTCATCTAAAGTTCCTGAGACCACACCATCAAGGTAGGTCTCAATTTGAGCTATCGTTGTGACCAGCAATTCTACCGTTGTATCATTAAATTCTAACTGCTCGGCGCCAATCTCTTCTAAGGTCTCTTCGACACAGTAGGCAACATGGCTGAGTGCTGACAAGCCGACCATTGAAGATGCTCCTTTGATGCTATGGAAGAGGCGATGCGCCTCCTCCAAGGCACTAAGATCAGTAGCGTCTTTCTTCAAGATCTCTATACATTCGAGAACCTTCGGCAGATAGCTTCTCGCCTCTTCAACAAAGCCTAGAAGCACTTCCTGATCCACTTTTCTTACCATAGATTCGCTTCTCCCAGTTTAAGCATGGGCTTATATTCGCTGATAAACCGATGAATTCTCCAAATGGGAAGCCTCAATACCAGGCAACTTAAGACCAACAATCTCGCCTGGACCAAGAAAGAGAAAACCACCCGGCTTCAATCTTTGACAGAGTTGCTCAACCGCTGCGATCCTATACTCAGGTCGGAAATAGATAAGAACATTCTGGCAGAAGATCACATCCTGATCCTTGATCCAACACTCATCTAGTTGCTTAAAGTTGAATTGGCTGAATTGAGTAATCGCTTTTACGTTATCGTGCACCTGGTAATAGCTGCCCTGTCTATCTTCCACCTCAAAGAGATAATTTTTCTGATAATCAATTGGCATAGACCTTATCGCCGTAGGCTTGTAGCGTCCTATACGTGCATATTCTAAGGCTGTCTTGCTGATATCGCTGCCCAAGACCTTAAGCTGGATAAGATCTGGTTCAATTGATTTCAACAGTACCATTGCCAATGAGTAGGGTTCTTCTCCAGTAGCACAACAGGCGCTCCAGATATTGAGTGAATTAACTCCCTGGCTTTGACGTAAGCTTATCAACTGCGGCAATACATAGTCCTGAAGCGCCTTAAAAGAAGGCTGATGCCGAAAGAAACTGGTCTCTTTAGTCACCAACAGCTCTACTAACTCATTCCATTCCTGCTCTCCTTGGGGGTTGAAAGCGACATAATGGTAGTAGTAATTGTAGTTGGTCATCTCACGTAGTCGCATTCGCTCCCACAATCTCATGCATAGATAGTCGATACGAGTCTCTCCAAAATCTATACCGCAGCGCCGTTCAACAAATTCTCGCCAGACCTGGTGCTCACTGGCTGACATCTCAGGTCTCTTGCTAATAACGTTCAACATCAATGGTTACTTTCTAATGCCATGTCCATTACCATTGCCATGTCCATTGCCATTGGATGGCAATCTGAATGTACTTACTGAAGAGCGTAGATCATCTGCCAGAACCGCCAGGCTACGGATTGATACGGCTGCCTGTTTTGTACCTGCGGCTGTCTGTTGGGTAATATCAGAGATCGTGTTCATTGATTTAGCAACCGATTCAGAGCCGCGCGCCTGCTGTTTGGAAGCCATAGAGATCGATTGCACCAATTCGGCCAGACGATTAGAGACAGTCTCAATCTCGGTCAAAGCTTTACCAGCTTCATTAGCTAGGTCTGAGCCGACCACCACTTCACGAGTAGTCACTTCCATAGCAGAGACAGCTTCATTGGTTTCACTCTGTATAGACTTGATCAGGGTATTTATTCTCTTCGTCGCTTCTGCCGATCTAGCCGCTAGTCGTTCGACCTCTGCGGCAACAATGGCAAATCCACGTCCCGCCTCTCCAGCCATTGCTGCTTGAATAGATGCATTGAGGGCTAAGATGCTAGTACGGTCCGCGATATCACTGATTAATTGCACAATCTCGCCGATCTCTTGTGAACTCTCACCCAGTCGTTTGATTCTCTTCGAGGTCTCCTGCACTTGTTGACGAATACTGTTCATACCGTAAATCGTCTTTTGTACCACATCTGTTCCTTGCTTGGCATTTGCGCGCGCCTGCTCTGAAACTGTCGCGGAGAGAACCGCATTCTCAGAAACTTGATGAATGGAGGCGGCCATCTCTTCAATGGCTGCAGAGGTATCGACAATCTGTATAGTCTGAGATTCACTTCCTTTGGCCAGATGTTCAGCAGTAATCTGAACCTCATTAGCCGCTGCGCTTACACGTACAGTCACATCTTGTACATTGCTGATGATACGGCGCAACTGTTCAATCATTAGATTGAACGAATCAGCAATCGCGCCGGTCGCATCTGCAGTTACTTCTGCTTCTGCAGTAAGATCGCCTTGAGCCACACCAGATATTTCGTTGAGCAGTTTCAAAATTGAGGATTGTAGGTCATCACGCTCTCGTTCGCTGGTGTGTATAAGATTTTCGGTCTTGTCAAGCATAGTATTGAAGGTTAAAGCCATTGAGCCTAGATCGTCTTTGCTGTAGACCGCAGCGCGTGCCTGAAGATTTCCACTATCAATTTGATTTGCTGTACTTACTATGGAGCGAATCGGTCTCATAACCCAACGACGAAACACTATAAAGATGATGAGTGCTAAGAGACCCAGCCCTATGCTGATGACAGTAGCTAAAGTTATGGTATCCGCTTTCAATCCCGCAGAAGGTTCTTCTACAGGAACTATCACTTCCACAACCCCGCGAAGGTCACCTTCTCTCCAATCCCGTTTAGGCGATTCTGGATGTGTGTTGTGACATTCAACACACGATGGGCGCATTAAATCTGCCACTGCATAGCGCATGGAAAGCTTACCATTGAGGGTTTCAAGTTTGTAAAATGGAGTTTTGGGGTTACGCTCAAGAGAATCAATTGCCTCCATTTCAA
>JBFLVQ010000434.1:0-8270 GCA_040758525.1 Acidobacteriota bacterium | reverse complement strand
TCTCTAAATATTAATACTCCTCCGGTTGAATAAATCTTTATTCCAGATCTGTTTTCTTCAATCATAGTAAGCTTCATTCCCTCTATATGTATAGGGACAACAGTGTGAGAGACACCAATATAGTGTGCCATTTCATTTAAGAGGGTACTTTTACCAGATGCTGGTGCTCCACAAATGCTGACTGTTTTGTAGGTATTAAGGTTTGTCATAATAATAATAACAAAAGGTCAATAGAAGAGAATCCTTCGATGTGCTTTTAAACAAAATAATTCCATCTTTTAGCCTTCCAAAATCTTCCATTGATCTCTATCCTAATGCTCTTATCAATCTCAGACAAGGTGTAGGCTATATCAAGTTTAGCATTCCAGGCCCTCGCCAAGAGTTTGCCGAGCTAGCTATATTGGACAAACTAACACTTTCTTGGATCTTGGTGCTTTCCGCAAAGCTTGGAAGTAGGAAGCCATCCTTGTAGCTGAGTTTACCTTATTATATGCTGGTGAGTTTGGAAACAATGGGGAAGTTAATAATGAAATGAGAAGGAGGAACTGATCATGCAATCACTGAAGAGCATTCTATGCATCATCAGCATTCTTGGCTTCTATGCGTTGGTGCAAGGATTTTCTCAACAGGCATCTGCAGAGAATAAACGCGTAGTGATTGCCGCAAGCACGGTGTTTGATGGCAAGGGCCTCGTGTTGCACGACACTCGCATCGTAATCGAGGGCTCAAAGATCGTTGCTATCGATCCCAAAGCTGAACCGGTGGGTTACGACCTACGTGGCCTGACAGTATTACCAGGTTGGATTGATGCACATGTGCACATTACTTGGAGCTTTGGCAAGGATGGGAAAAATGCTGGTATGGGCGCAACAACACAGGAGGCCGCCTATCAAGCAGCCTCGAATGCATGGGCGACGCTGATGGCGGGTTTCACGACGGTGCAAAGCGTAGGCTCGCCCACCGACATTCCTTTACGTGATGCCATTGCACAAGGAACGCTTCCCGGTCCGCGCATTTTGATAGCCATCGAGGCACTCCAGGGACGAGGTGAGCAGACTGGGACACCGGATGAAATCCGTGTGTTTGTAAGGAAACAGAAGGAAGCCGGTGCAAACCTGATCAAGATTATGGCCTCGGCGGGTACGAGTGCCGGGATGACAATTTCACAGGAGCAATTGAATGCAGCATGTGACGAAGCAAAGAAACAGGGCCTGCGCACGCTCGTCCATGCTAACAAGGATGCTGTTCGTAGCGCAACTCTTGCCGGGTGCACGCAAGTCGAGCACGGTCGGCTGGCGACAGACGATGAACTGAAACTGATGGCCGAAAAGGGGATATATTTTGATCCACAAGCCGGGCTACTGCTTGAAACCTATCTCTTGAACAAGGAAAAGTATGCTGGTACACCCTTCTTCCCAAAAAATGAAGAGGCACTTGTGGCGTTAAGTGAGAAGATCCTGCCGATGGACCAAGAGTTGATGCGACGTGCAGTAAAGACTCCCAAACTGAAAATTGTTTTCGGCTCAGATGCTGTGGCTGGTGCACATGGGCGCAATGCTGAGGAGTTCATTTATCGCGTGCGCGACTGTGGAATGGACACTATGGTGGCGATGGTTTCTGCCAACACACTTGGAGCAGAAGCACTTGGCATGGCCAATCGGATCGGCTCAATCGCGAATGGTCTGCAGGCGGACATCATTGCACTCAATGGGGATCCGTTAAAAGACATCACTGCCGTGCGACGTGTTGTATTTGTGATGAAAGATGGCATCGTTTACAAGAACACCACGAATGGCGCGATACATTGATGATTGGTTATAGGAAAGCTAAACTCACTGAAGAAGCAGGAATAAGCCTGGTATTGATAATACCGCATAACAAGCACATGCATCGAAACAGGCATAATTACTTCTATGACTAATATTACACTCTCTTATCCGAACAAGTAATATATCGGGCAATTGTTCATCCGAAACATTCTATGAAACGTTCCATCTTACTTTCCCATTGTCTACTCCCAACCTATGTCATGCTCAATGATGAATTTCCGCAGGGTTGTAACTACACCACTTTAGTGAACACCCCTGACCTCGAACTACTTCTCATATACCAATCTCAACAGCAAGACAAACCTATATCAAGATAACCATTACATATTAGTAGTCAGGCCAGCTCGCCCTATACCTCTACCAGCTCGTCTCTATTAGCTGAAAGGTTGGGTAGATCTGCGACCAAACAAGTGGATGTTTTGGCGATGTCCATCGCTGAGTCTTTCTCTAGTCAGTTCCCTGCTATTGCTGCTCAAGCTGACTCTTTCGCTAAAGCTCTGGAAGTGATCTCGCAGTTTGCTCAAACTAATCAATTGAATGCTCAAATACTGGCTACGCTGAAGAAGCTTAATAATAAGATCGCTGGCACTGCGAATAAAGTTAAGCCTATGGTCAAAAGTAAGAACACAAAACCTAAACGCAAATAGCCCGTTTGCTCATTAGCATCATATCTTGTAATTGTCTAGAAGAATTGCATCGCTTACCAATTAGATCAAGTTCCTGATGGTTGTGTGGGATAGCCACAATGAGCAAACCAAGCAGAAGCATCATGCTGAGAGATAGTGGCTAAGGGGGCATTGAAAGCAATAATGAGGTCATCAAAAGTGCGAGCTTTAGCCGCTCTCAAAAAAGTTTTAATTTTAGACCAGCATTTTTCAATCGGGTTAAGATCAGGAGAATAAGGAGGCAAGTACGCTAAGCGAGCACCACGACTAGCGATCGCATCAGCAAGCCAAGCCGCTTTATGAACCTGGTAGTTATCCATCAGCACAATCTCACCCTCTTGCAAGGAAGGCAAGAGATAATCTTTCACCCAGATTTCAAAAGCTTCTCCATTCATCGCTCCCTCTAACATCCAAGGCGCGCTTACCCCGTCAAATCCTAATGCTGCGACAATGCTCAGATGTGGAGAACGATGTTATGGCACTGCTTCTATTACTCTTTGACCAGGCGCAGCCCTGCCATATAACCTCGTCATGCCTAAATTGATACCAGCTTCATCGATAAATTTAAGCTTAGTAGAGATAAAATTAAGCGCCTTGGCTTGGAAATCTGCTCTTATTCCGATTACTCTCTCGCTCTCTGTTTGTGCGTCGTGGAGTGACTTTTTTTAGCGGTAAATTGAGCCTTTTCACCTCTCGACACATCATGCTCTTACTAGCTTTGAGCCCTTTGGCGAGCGCGACTTTGTCACACAGTTGCTCAAGCGTGATCTCTGGCTGCTTAGCTATCTCTGCTCTGATGATAGTTTCACATTCTGCTAGTACTCGCTTATTTCCTCCGCCATGCGCCAGCGCTTCATAGCTGCCCGTACTGCGCCATCTGCGCCAGAGGTTTTCCACAAATCTCAGGCTCACTCGGAAATTCTCTGCTATTTCCGGCTGGGTATCTTCGCCACTTTCTAATCCTTCTATGATTTTTTCTCTTAGGTCTTTGGAGTATATGGTTTCATCCCCTTAGCCCCATCCAGTGATAATTGCTCATTATGTTATTTTACCTTCTCCTCTTTTTATAAATTACTGGCTATTCTTTGTCTATATTGCATTTAAATTGAGTTTGCCAGCAGTATCGATGTTGATGCCCACAGCATCTACTTGGCTTGCCTTCATGTCAAGGTGCCACCATCCTATGTGATCACTATATAATTTCTAGAAACATCTACAAAATTTATCTATGCTCCTGTCATATGTCCGGTTGGGTAAAACGACTAATAGACTAAATAGAGAGAATTGGCGATAGATAAGGTTAATTGAATGGAGAGTTCAGAGCTACAGGCTCAACTGGAAAGATATCATCAAGGCAGTTACACATGGGCTTTAAGCTGTTGTTTTCAAGATTCATTTGAGGCTGAGAATATATTGCAATCTGTCTATCTTAAAATTCTTGAAGGTAAAGCAAAATACTCTGGACAATCATCATTCAAAACATGGCTCTTTGCTGTTATTAGGAAGACAGCGATAGATAAGCGTAGATGGAATTTGCGTTATAAGCTTGGGCTTAGCAAATATCAAGAAAGGGTCCAATCTAATATTGGGGAAAGTCCTGATGAAATAGTATATCGAGGCCAAATTAAAAGGCTCTTTGAGCAAGCACTGGCCTGTTTATCTGATAAACAACAAGAGGTTTTACAACTGGTCTTTTATCATGACTTAAGCTTACAAGAAGCATCTGAAGTAATGAACATCTCTTTAGGTTCTGCGCGCACTCACTATGAGCGTGGAAAAAAGCAGCTTTATAAATTGCTAGAAGAATTGAAGGTGTTTGATGAATCAAGATCCTCGAGAAAAGACAATCAAGAAATTATTCCAGGAGCTAAGGCAGAATAATGAGCAGACCGCACCTCAATTTGATCAGGTTATAGCTAAAGCATTAGCAACACGTTCATCTCAAAATCAGCGATTCTATCAGGCATGGCCTGGAGTTATTAAGTTTTCTTTAGCGATAATAATGGTAGTTTTTTCTCTTTTATCACTACTCTTATTTAAAGATTATTTTAAAAGATCAGCCAAAAATGAGATTCTACGTTCATCAAATTCGGTAACTAAAATTCAGGTGGTTGTCGATTCTCCACCAAAGCAGACTATCGAAGTACCATTAAAGAGACCTTATTTGTTTATTTCTCAGAGAAAAAAGAGACGAAAACCGATCTATCAGTATCGAGACAATCCATTATTAGAATCTAAGGTGATGATCTGGCAATGGCAGCCACCTTCAGATTTTCTACTAGCAGCTGGCTGGCAACTCTCTAACCAACCATTGCTTAAAACTGTTCCCAGATTGGATGAGTCATTGGAGATAATTAAATCTCTAGAAAAAATAGCCTATTGAAGCTAATGGAGGCCATCATATGTCAAGAGTTATCTTAACAAGAATATTGATAATAACTTTGTTGATAATCCCTGCTGCAGATCAGATTTTGGCACAACAACCACAATCACCTAATGATCCAATTGGTAAACAATTTTTTTCTCCAGAGCTTGTACTCCAGAATCAATCTTCTCTTAATCTAACTGATGAGCAGAAAAACTTTTTTAAGTCTGAGATTCGCACAACACAGAAGCAATTTATTGATCTGCAATTCCAACTTCAAGATGAGCTATCTATTATGAGTTCTCTGGTAAAACAGCAACCTGTAGATGAGCAACAGGTCTTAGCTCAATTAGATAAGGTGCTAGCCATTGAACGTGAGATAAAACGAGCTCAGCTTGGTATACTCATTAAAATTAAAAATATTTTAACACCTGCGCAACAAACCAGGCTTCAAGAGATCCAGAGCAAGCAGAAATAGGTTTACTCTAATTAATCGATTGCCTTCTTATAAGGAGCATCTATGCATTTCCAGCAATACCCATCTAATCTCTTTTGTTTAATTGGAATTATTATTTCTTTAGTTTATATACCTGCGGCTAATGCAATGCCAACGGTTCTCTGTTATCTACAATCTCCATCACCTTTAACTAAATCATCAACTGAGATATCAGAGAAAGCAGTCCAACCTAATACTCAAAGTCTACAATTTTCCATTGGCAACCTTTCTGTGCCTTTATTACTAAAAAAATGGGGATCTCCGCTACTTGATAAAGGTGTAGATGCAACCAAAGCTGGACATAAAAAAGAATTGGATGACTTTATTAAAGCTAGTAAAACAGTGGGTACAGATAAGATTGAAGATTATCTTGGTTGGGCAGTAGTAGAGCCTAAAAAAGGCAAATGGCAATGGAAGATTTATAAAGAAGATGCTAACACTATAATTAGTAATGGCATCAAGTATGTACCATATGTCTGGATGCAAAATTTACCTCACTGGGTGCGATACAATCCTAGCTATCCACATGCTAGCTGCGTTGAGCATGAGCAAGAATCAGAAACATTATCAATCTTTTCTCCTAAAACTATGCAATTATATGATCGATTTTTTGCAGAGCTTAGAAAGCAGCTTGGTACACAAATAGATCTACTTCGCATTGGTGCGCCCAGCGATTTTGGTGAAGCAAGTTATCCAGTAGGAGTAGCCACTTTTGCTTTTCCAGATAAACATATTCATCCTGGCTTTTGGGTAAATGAAGAAGATGCACGAGTCCATTTTAAAGAAACAATGAGGTTGAAGTATAACGTTATAGAGAACCTGAATAGAGCCTGGGAAACAAGTTTTAATTCTTTTGATAATCTAGAATATCCACAAAATGCTTTCCATCGTCGTTGGTGGCTTGACTTTGTTAATTGGTATCATGAGGCCCATACAGACAAGTTAGCAGAATTAGTAGATGTTGTTTTAAAACACTTTCCTAATACTCCTATCAATTTAAACTTTGGCTTTCCTGATGAGAGAATTATATATGGGCAAGATATCACAGGATTGATGAAGAAGATGGCTGAAAGAGATCTTCAACTTCGTACGCCAACAGGACCTGTAGTGCCATTCTTTAATACAAAGCGAATAGCTACGGCAGCACATTTTTATCATCTGGCAGGGTTTTCCAGTGAACCAGCCGATGGTGAAGCCTCTACAGGAGATATTGCATCAGCAGTATTTAAAGATCTAACTACAGGAGTTACTCTCCATTTTGACTATGTTGACAATATGCTACGAGGCAAAAGCTCTATCGATCAAGGTAGGCAGCTATATCAAGGAAAATATCCTGAGATAGATAGTGCTATCTTCTTTTCAACTACCGCTCATCGCCTTGATGACAGTCAGAGAGAACAAGCATTCAAAGGATATCCAGACAATCTTGTGCCCTTTACGGAAGAGCTGCGCGATATTATTGATTATGATGTCGTAGACGAACAACTAATATCAGATGGTGCATTAGCGCAATATCGAGTTATTATTGTCCCATTGGGCATGCTTACAGAAGCTAACACTCTTTCCAAACTTCGCAATTGGGTTGAAGACGGAGGAATTTTAATACTATTAAATTTAGCTGATATCAGCACAGTAGAGGGAGATAGAGGTGCGTTTGCCGATCTAACAAATAATTTAGATGCAGCAACAGCAATTGGCAAAGGTTTTATCTACAATGCAAAATCTGATTTAAATAAACTGGCTCAAATTATTGCAACCCGCCCATATGCTCAAATAGGTAATCTCTCATCTGTTTTATTACCATCGCTTGATGTTGCATTAGATAAAGTGCTGATCTCATATTTTCAAGATGGCGTGATGCTCTTCAATCGTAGCGATACCACAGTAACTAAAAGACTGATGATGCCGTCAGGTCTATGGAAGGTTAATTACACCAATTTGCCATCGCAGATTGAACTTCCTCCATTAGCAATAAGATGGATAGATGGAAAGACTGGCAACGTGCATTAACTTTAACGCTCATATCGGTAAAAAGATGATGAGGCTATAGGAATCCGCCGCCCTTGCCAGGGCGGTTGTCAATTCCAAAAGTTCGTGCGAAAGGAGCCCTATAATAACGCGCTTTTAACAACAGATCTTGCGACTGGTTACAAAAGTTGATGCAACTAGTTTGGGTCTTACAAGAGATCTTGCGACTGGGGTTTAAGCCGAACTCAACATTTTCAGTAACTTAACCTCTTTTCTACTTTGTTGGTCGCAGGATCTCTTGTATAGTAGTAAGTTCTTTTGTTCAGTCGCACAATCTTATGGAATTGACATCATATTTCGCTACTGATGAGAGGTTGCTCTATAGATCAGGTTACACTGGCAAATCGCGACAGTAACCCTTCTTACCTAAGTTTACTGTATGGATAAGTCAATAATAGTGCAGATACCAGTACACTCCAAAAGGCAGACCCATTCGTCCTATTCTTCTGGCAGCTCATCCCGATTAGTTGAGAAGTTAGGTAGGCCTTCATCTAAACAGATAGATGCTTTGGTTACGTCGATTGACAAGCTTAATGGTACGCTACAGGCCGGACTGCAGGCCCTCACTAATCAGATTGGTGCGTTGCAAGATAGTTTGTTGAAGGTGTCTCGTCAGCAAGATTCTATGGATAGAGCAATGAATGCTTTCATTGTGAGAGCTGAGTCTTTCTCTAGTCAGTTCCCTGCTATTGCTGCTCAAGCTGACTCTTTCGCTAAAGCTCTGGAAGTTATCTCGCTTAGTTACAATCTCTAGGCTTATGTTCACTCTTGTATTTAGAGAGCGAGAATTTCACTCACATGAAGAGCTAGTTTCAGAGATCTTTCCAAATCCTTGTCTTCTTTCCCTGACTTCTCGATCACTTGTTGAAAAACGAATCACGCCCACC
>JBFLVQ010000433.1:0-8295 GCA_040758525.1 Acidobacteriota bacterium | reverse complement strand
TGAACTAAAACTTGGTGAAGAGTTAAGGCTTACTTGTAATATTTTAGAACGATTTGATAAAAGACTTGAAACAATTGAAAATAGATCATCATCTCCGCATTTAGAAGTAAAGCCGACCACAATATCAATAGATAGACAAAATGTTACTACGCAACCAAAAACTCAGATATTTTTCCCCTCCTTAGCAACAGAATGTCATGACTGTCTGTTCCGAGCCAAGATACCTGCTAATTACGCGAAAGCCTCTTATTTAGAGAAACAGGTATTGGTGAAGGTTTCCACTGATGATGGCGCCGAGTTTATTGTTATTGCCGTGGATGGTCTAGATTATGCTATTCCTAAATCTCATCGTTTGACCCAAGCACAAGATTTCTATACCTACTATCAGCATCTATATAACTGTGACAATCCTGGTTCAGGAGAGATGTATATTGATAAACCTGCCATTGTGCGAAGAGTACCAAATGGTTGGCAACTGCAAAAGAAAGGGATTTTAACAATTGCCTGATATTTTTAATGACTGTGGTTAGTATATGGAAGCAATGCGATCAATAATGGTTTTCTGCCCAACTCATAAACTAGGCTTTAGTACCGCTGGCCTGAAGCAAGCTATCTCCTGTTGTAGCGGACTACATCTGTTAAAGGATGCTGGGCAACCATTACAACATTGGGAATATTGTTGTGGTTGTAGTAATTTCTGGCCTTTGAATATTCGTCCAATGACAATCTGTCCAGTTTGTGATCGCCTTATGCAAGAGAGGTTTTATTGTGGTAATTGTTTGGTGATGTTAGCAGAAGTTCAAAATTCACCAAAAAGACGTACAATTACACTCAATGAGCAAGGGTTGCCACAACCATTCTGTCCTGGCTGCCAACTTGATTGTAATTCAGAAACCTGCCAGCATAGTTGTGAAACCATAGGAATAGCTTTTTATACTAATAGTGATATCTGCCCTTTTTGTAGTATACCTATCAGAACAACAGAGGTCTCGAATACATCAATAACTTTCCAACCTGCTTATACAGTAGATCCACCCAAAATAGTCACAGAACCTGCACTGCCACCAAAAAGATCGCGACTCCCTCGTTATATTGCTATTATTCCGGCAACAATAATATTTATTGTAATGATTCTTTTATTAAATAGATATCAAGATATCAGTCTACAGGGTAAGCTGGAACATGCACTAGCCAATAACCAATACTGTTTTGTAAAAGAGAATTTGCAATATAACCGCAATAGCCAAAAGCAAGATGCATTCTCATTAAAAATGCTTGAGATGCTTAAGACAAAAGGAGAAGAGTGTCTCTTACAAAAGTATTTCGATTCGCTTGATCCTGTTGCTGGCTGGGCTGAAATCCGTTGTCTCTACCAATTTTTGCAGCATATTTATGGTGATGAAGAATTCCGTATCCAGGTTCTCTATTCAGAAGCTAATCTAGCATATAAACAGAATAACTTTACCAGTGCGCTTGATGCTTACCAACAAGCATTAAACTACCCAAATTGGAAGTACCGTGCATTGGCAATCAATGGTATCGCCAATACATATTTAAAGATGTATGGTGAAGAAGGAACTCAAGACCAGCTTAAAAATAGAGTATCGCCAAATGAACTAAAGGCAGTTGAATTCTTTAGAAAAGCAGCGAGTGAAGATATACATTTCGCACTTGCGTCAAAACAACTTGGTGATTACTACTTTACCAAAGCCTCACCTTGGGAAAAAACCAACTTTCGCCAAGCATCTCAGTACTATAAAAAAGCCATTCCATTTTATCAGGAATATCTACAACGTTCTAGCAATGAATCTAAGAAAGCTGTGGTTAGAAACAGAATTGAAGATATGCAGAAGAGAATGCGACTATGGGGGTTATAGGTAATTATCCTTCTTCTGTCAATTTGGAAAAACGATACCAGATATAGGTATATCATCATCAGTGATGAATTTATGATCTCGAACCACTTCTCATCTATCACATTAGAAATGCATAGCTTCGCTTGGCGCACACATCTTCTTTCATAGAGCTTTCTTCTACATTGCAGATATGAGGTAGCATCCACTAACTGCTGCTTTTACTACTAAAAAGTTAAGCGTACACCTAGTTGAAATTGGCGTGGTGGGAATGCTCCTCGATAGCGATCCGGTGTGATTATATAGCGCCCATCCTGCTGTGAGGGTAACTGAAAATTGCCCTGTGCATCAGGAGGAAAAGTACGGTCAATATCATTAGGGCTGATATTGACGCGGTTTAAAAGATTGAAGACTTCAACAAATCCTTGTAGCTGATACTTCTCTCTGATTGTCATAATGCGTGTTAATCGTAGATCAAAACTAGCAAAACCTGGAGTAATGCCAGCATTGCGACCGAGTGCAGTGGGTCGATCGCTAGACGGATCGCCATCAAGATTGACATCTACACCCGCCAGCAGATTGTAAGGCAGACCGGAACGCAGATTGACGATTGCTGAGAGATATAGATTGCCTAGTAAGGGATTTTTTATATAGCTTAGCTCCCAATTTCCTGAGAGTGTGAAACGATTACGCGCATCCTGACCGGAGAGACCACGTTCCAGGGCAGGATTGAGCATATTGGCGAATCGATCTGTCACTTGCACACTAAAATCAGCGACATTATCGATTGATTTTGAATAGACATAATTTGCCAATAACCCAAAATGGTTGCTAAAACGTCGATTGATAGAGATTGTCAGACCATGATAGTAGCTATCAAAGGCCGACTCAAATTCAAAAACGTCCCCTCGGCTTGGATCGACTCTGCCACTGATCAGACTGCCTACTGCATCCCCTGGCAATGGACGTACAACAACATTGATATTGCGTAATGATTGTAGCTTTATGCCACGCACATAATTGTATGAGAGTAAAATCGTGGTGTTATTGCCTAACAAATAATCGCAGCCGACACTTATTTGTTGAGTATAGCTGTTGCGTAGATCGGGCTGGTATTGGGTAAAGATATTCAATTGCGGCACCAGACTAACCCCAGTTGGTAAACGATCCGATTCGGGAAATTTATGGCCAGGCAAAGCAAATGGCAATACCGAGACCGGAAATGGTAGAAAGAGCAGATTAAGTCCTCTACTACTGGCTGCTGCGCTCACTGTCGATCTGATAAAAGGCGTACCAAAGAAGAGGCCATAGGCAGCATGTAGGTTCAGTTTGGGTAGTGCTGTGGGACGATAAGAGAGTGCCAATCGTGGGCTGAAGTTACCATTGTTGTCAGGAGTAAATTTGGCACGGTTAATATCATAGCGCAACCCTGCTTTTATTAGCAGATTGGGTCGCACTTTAATATCATCCTGGAGAAAGAGTGAAAATAGTCTGGTGGTAACAGAGAAACGAGTATCACCAAACCCTTGCAAATATGCCAGTGGCAGAGCGAGATCCGCCAGTGGCACATTGGCAGGAAAGCCTGGCACCATACTGGGCAAGACCGTCGCTAACACAGTAAGAAAGCTACGTTGCACAGGCGTACGTAGCCTGGCATCAAACGCTTCTAGCCCGGTGAAAGAGGGGAGATTGGGCATGCCACTAAGGGCACTGAAATCTATTGGGCCGAAAATACCAAATCCACCAGCAAACAGAGAGACACTCTGATTACGACCTGGCCTATCGATATAGGTAAAATCGACACCAAATTTAATCTGCTGGCGAGCGCGGCTGAGAGTAACATTATTTACAATCTGGTAGATTCGCTGCTCATTAAATTCTGGCAAAAAACTGGAATGCCCAAACTGGATCGATCCTTCTGGAGCAAGCAACCGTACGGCAGCATTATCATTAAGTTCTACTGTGCGTTGATTGCGTCGGCCATAGAGAAAGCGGGTTTCATTAATAAGATTGAGTCCCAAGCTAATTAGAGTATTAGATACTGCGATCGAATTATCATTCAATCGTTGCAGCCCACTATTGGTCTCGCTTAATAGCCCACCGAACGGTTCAAATGCGCCATTATAATTGAAGCCACCATTATAGCGTAGTGAGAGCGAATCCTTAGTAGTAAGGTGTAGATCCGCGCGTGCTAACAGAGATGTTGTACCAATCGCAAAGGGGATAGGGCCATTATTTATCGCATATCCCAGCCGTTGTGCCGAGTTTATCGACTCATTACTGATTGTAACAATATTATTCTGTTTGATTGAGAGGCGTTCAAAAGATGTAAAGAAGAATGCTTTATCACGTTTAATCGGGCCACCCAGCACAGCACCGCTCTGATATTGTGAATAGCGTGGTCGGAAGGCTGCGAATGTATCACGTGCGCTGATCTTATCATTGCGATTAAGGAAGAAAAGATTGCCATGCAGATCATTACTACCAACTCTGGTCACAATGTTGATTACACCCGCAAGAGCACGGCCAAATTCTGCTGAGTAACTATCAGAAACAACCTGGAATTCTTGCACCGCTTCCTGGCCAAATGTTGATCGTACTGCACCCTGACTGATATCATTATTGTCCAGACCATCAATGGTTATATTATTAAAGCGGCCCGATTGACCATTAAAAGAGAGTTCCGAGGTGGCCAGTATCCCTTGATTTGATACTCGATCGGGTGCAACGCGCGGTGTTGTTAGGGCAAAATCGAGAAAGTCTCGCCGATTGATAGGCAGATTATCAATACGTTGACGATCAACCGTGGTGCTGCTTTCCGTTCTCCCTTCTGTTAACAGGTTTGAGCCTGTTACTTCGATAACTTCGCTGGTGCCGGCTACTAATAATTTAAATTCAATTAATGCAGTGACCCCAATTGTAAGGGGAAAAGTCTTTGTTGCCGGAGCAAAACCATCGGCTTGCACGCTAAGCCGGTAATTGCCTGGTGGTAATTGTGCCAGATAGTATGTGCCATTCTCTTCTGACTGTACATTGCGGGTCAGGTTAGTTTCTAGTTGCGTGGCAGTAATAGTTGCCTCTACTATTACTGCTCCTTGCAAATCTCTTACTGTGCCTGTGATACTGCCGGTGGTAGAACTGCTCTGGGCAAGTACCAATGAATTAGCCGGCCAGAATGCTGAAAATAGTATCAGACAGAATGAGCAAAGCATTAAGGTTCGCAACATTTATCACCTTCCTGCAGATTGTCACCAATATAATTGGACGGCAAAGATTGTTATATCCTCAGGCCCCACTTCTTCAGTTATAGATAAACACATTGATAGCTAAACTAGAGAACTATTGATAAAAAGGTGAGCATGAGTCAAAAAAATATCCGCCGATTAGATTGGAAAGAACTTAGGTCACTTGCAAGTACTGAGCTTTGACAAGACAGTTGGACAATTGATGAAAATTACTACTTCTTTATATCAGAGCTTCACTCCAGATAATCTATCATCATTAGCTCCAAACCGTTTTTACTACAAAGTATGGCATTTGAATAAAAAATCACTTTCCGCCTATAATGACAGAATATGGCCAATTAATAAAGTGTGGAAATTACTATATGAGAAGTTTAGCTCTGCTGAGTTTAATACAATTCGGGTTCCTTTCTTACATTCCCACAAGTAACTCTCCACCCCACTCTTGAGGGTGAATATCTGCTACTGTTTCCGAGAATGTCCAAACGTGGCCACCAAGATCCTGAACCGTGTATTGTCGTTCGCCAAAGGGATAAGTAGTTGGCGGTCTAATTATGGTTGCCCCAAATTGAACGGCGCGCTCAAAATGCTGATCTACTGAGTCAACCCGCACCAAGACTGCGCAACTGCACCTATTGCTACCATTCACTGGGACTTCTCCTTCGACTACGATAACAGCGCCATCGCCGACAATGAGTTGCACACGATGGTTGGCAATCCGTAGGCGCTCAGAGAAACCGAAGACCTTGCATAGCCAAGTTACCGCAGTGGCTACATCTGGATACGGCAACTCCGGTAAGACAGTGTATGCAGGAATGGAGCGATTAGCTCGCATATAAAAACCTCCTTCTTGAACGTACCTCCCAGTGTTCTACTCTTGCGCCATCTTCACCATCATTCCGCCAATCTCCTTCAACAGCTTTGCAGCCACAATCGCGGTTAGGTTGGAGATGTCGCAACGAGGGTTATACTCAACAATGTCAGCAGCCACGATGGGTTGGTCAATGGTATGGATCAAATTGATCACTTGACGGGTTGATAGGCCACCAGGCTCTCTATGCGACACACCAGGCGCGTAGGCGGGGTCTAGCGCGTCTATGTCCATTGAAATATACACGGGGGTCGTGATATCGAGCCGGAGTTTCTCGCCACAGCGAGAAGCCTCGATCACCTCGACCTCGAAACGTTTGAATTGCTCGCGATGATGATCGTTCACAGTGCGCAACCCCACCTGAATCAAACGAACTGCAAGCCGCTCTTCCATGATCCGGGCAAATGGCGAAGTGTGAGATCGCGGATTACCTTGGTAAGCGTGGTAAATATCGGGGTGTGCGTCAATATGAAGGATGGTTAGATTGGGGTGACGGTGATGTACTGCGCGTAAGATCGGATGCGTGATGGCATGGTCGCCGCCTAGGCAAATCAATGGATCGCCTGACTTCATCGCACGCCCCACATTCTGTTCGATGAGATCCCACGGATCATAGGCACTATCGAACTGGATGTCGCCATGATCTATAATTCTACCTGCAACACTGAAATCGATACCTGTTTCGCTACACATGCTATATGCATCGGAGTGCAATTCGCGGCGGATAAGCGCAGGCGCTTCGGAAGCGCCTTTCATGAAAGAGGAGTTATCGTCGTGAGGGATTCCTAAAAGAGAAATTTTGACCATCTTCGGCTCCACCTCATATCAACATATAGCTACTTTGCCAATAAACTAACGCACTTCTTACCGCCATTAGTGTCTTATCAACCAACTTCAGTAAATCCAAGCTTGCGATGAAAAGCCAGTGAGCCTGGATTAGGCGATAATAGAGTTCCCTTCGCAAGTTAACCGCGCCATTGTTGTTGCGTCAACGCATTCTACCCTGATAGAGCAATCTACTGATACCAATACCGTGAAGAGCGTCGGCAATCATAATGCGATCCATTGGCATCTGTACAGCAATGACTGGGAATTTGGTTTGGCTGATTTGGAGCGTAACACACTTTATCAATGTAAATTACAAGATATACTTAACTATTTTTCTTATTTATATTCGGTTCGGTATTGTATAAAGTTGGTTCGAATTTTAACGTTTCCAACTCTTGCTCGTCAGTGATATCTTCGGTTTTATAGTCGTTGGCAACAGATCTACGATCTTTAGGCAAAAGAGTAGTTAATTTTGTTAACCATCTTCCCAACTCCCTTGCCGTAGGCCGTTCCTCAGGTTGTTTAGCAAGCATGCGCATAACCAACTCCGCCAAATCTTCTGGAACTGCCTGATTGAGTGTACGCAGAGAAGGAGGTATTTCGCAGACATGCTGAATTAAAACTGCTACCATATTTCCTTCGGTTGCTATGAAAGGTAATTGACCAGAGAGCATCTGATAGATCATTATTCCTAAACTATAAATATCAGCGCGACCATCATAAATTTGGTATTGAATACGCTCCGGCGCCATATAGGCGGGTGTGCCAATTAGATTGTTGGTAGAAGTTAAACCCTTAATATCAACCTTGCCTCTTTCTTCAGCAAATTTTGCAATGCCAAAATCGACAACTTTAACGATTTCACCTTGCTCGGTCTGATGCAAAAAAATATTTTCTGGCTTTATGTCACGATGAACCAAGTCGAGTTCATGTGCCTTTGCTAAGACATCACAGATAGGCAGAAGAATTTCTACCAGACGACTAATAGTGAGGACACCTTTTACCTGTAGTTCTTTGGCCAAAGAGTGCCCTTTAAGCAACTCCATTACTATATAGGCAATACCTTCACTTGAGATACCGGAATCAAGTACAGCAACCACATTTGGATGATCGATTCTTGATGCTGCTATTGCTTCCAGACGGAAACGTTCTAGACCCTTTGCAGAATCATTACCGGGCATAGGCTTAAAGATTTTGACAGCAATAGGACGCTTTAGTGTTAAATGGGTACCATGGTATACCGCACCAAACCCTCCTGAACCAATCTTCTCACCTAATTGATATTTTCCATCCAGTACTGCACCGGGTAGTGCTTCTGCGAGCGCAGAAAAGATTCGATCCGCACGCTGATTTGATTCTAACAACTCAATATTTTTATGCTCAAGCTCTTGATTCTTCCTCGCCAGTTCTTCTTTCTGCTTGGCGAGATCTTGTTTCTGTTCTTCTATTATCGTAGTGCGTTGGATAATTTTGGCTTCCAACAATTCATTCTGGCGTCTCA
>JBFLVQ010000432.1:0-8302 GCA_040758525.1 Acidobacteriota bacterium | reverse complement strand
TCTGTTTTTTCGAACTATAACGGTCGTGAAAATTGTATCCCTCGATAATCGCTTGCGGAAACAATTCTGGATGTGCGCTGTATTGGTTATCGAGATACTCTCGATAACCTTGCACGTCTCCTACACAACCGCGATATTGTTCTTCACTATCAAATGGCAGACAGATATGCTTTTGGCTCATGGATGGTGTGGCAGCCCTCCTCCTGTGCTAACTTCTCATTACACAGTATGGAGCTTTTGCTGCCTGCCATCCTATTATTCATTCGGTTTTCAAAGACCAACTGGTGTTAGTGAGAGTGAGAATCAGATGGCCTCTGCAGCTCGTAGAGCAATATCTCTGGTACAGGTATATGAGAAGCAGAGGTTGAAGTTACAAGAGCTGGCATTGATTAAGATCGCTAAGCTAGAGTTCGACTGTGTTGCCGCGATAGCAGAGATGGAGTTGGCTGGAATACTACTCGATACCGAACGATGGAAAGCATTGATAGCTATTACAGCTAAGCAGCATAAAGAGCTTGCTGATGAGATAAAACAACAACTACAGCCAGCCAATTCACAACTGAACCTATTCCAAGAAGCGCAGCTAAACCTGGATAGCCCACAACAAGTATTGGAGGCATTTAGACGAATAGGTGTACCACTCAAGAATACTCGCAGCATACATATGGATCAATTTGCTGATGAGTATCCATTGATAGACAAGTTCTTAGAGTATCGAGGACTACAGAAGCTACTTACCAGTCATGGTGAGAATATCTTCAGGTTTATCCATCCTGTGACTGGACGTATTCATGCTAACTTCTTACAGATAGGCACTCCATCAGGAAGGCTGGCCTGTCATGATCCTAACTTACAACAAGTACCTAGATCCGTGAACTATCGTAGCTGTTTTATTGCACCAACAGGACGAAAGTTTATTGTTGCTGACTACTCTCAGATAGAGCTAAGGATATTGGCAGGACTGGCTAATGATACCACTCTAATATCAGCATTTGAGAGTGGTGTGGACCTGCATAAAACTATAGCTAGCCAGATGTTTGGTATACCACTGGAGAACGTAACAACAGAGTATCGAGAGGCTGCTAAGAAACTTAACTATGGGATAGTATATGGAATGGGTGCTAAGGGATTAGGACGCATTACAGGCCGTACGTTAAGTGAATCAGAGGAGTTGATAGATAAGTATTTTGCTACCTATCGAGAAGTAGCAAGATGGCTACATCAGGCAGGTGATCAGGCTGTTAAGACAAGGAGTAGCCGTACCAAGTTAGGTAGATTGGTAGCATATAGCTTTGATGTTGATGATCAGACAGAGGTAGCAGCTATTAACAGGTATGGTAGGAATACTCCTATACAGGGAACTTCGTCTGAGATAACTAAGAGAGCTATGGTATTGCTGAGTGAACGTCTAGCAGGGATATCAGCTAGGTTGATTAATAGTATCCATGATGAGCTGATAGTTGAAGTGGATGATGATGAAGCAGAGAAGATAGCATGGCAAGTGGATAGCTTGATGGTAGCTGCTGGTAATGAACTGATTCCTAATGTTCCTATTGTAGTAGATCCCAAGGTTGCTCAGAGTTGGGTTAAGTGAGGTAAAGGCGTTAGTCAATTGTTAGGCAATGGCTTGATACTTGATAGTAGTATGAAAAATACCTGACATTGCGTTATCTGTAGCGAGATAGACTCGGAACAATAAATTCCTTAATTATACGAGATGCAAGGACTAGTCTTTTGCATTATCATTTGGCCATATATCCTAATAGGTATAACCAAAAGCCATTTTGTTCCATAGATAAAAGGTTTGTTTATTGTTACAATTACTAGACCAAACACTACATTTTAGCACTATAAGTGCGCAGTTATAGTTGATAAATATTACCCATAGTAATCAAGGAGCAAAAGCCTATGTTGTTAATCAATCGACGAGTGTGGATAGTTTCATTTGCATTGTTAAGTTTATTAGTAATGTTCATATCAATGGTAACAAAAGCAGACCAAAGCTCGCCTTCAGTACAAGGGGGAGCATATTCGAGCACAGAACCTATAGTGCTAGAACAAGGCAAGACTATTAAAAGAGAGTTGGCAGGTGGTGAAGTTCACTCTTATGAGATTAAACTCACAGCAGGCCAGTTTCTGCATATAATAGTGGAACAAAAAGGGATTGATGTAGAGGCGGTACTTTTTGGTGTGGATGGCAAACAAATTATACAAGTTGATAGTCCAAATGGCACGCAAGGCTCAGAGCCAATTTTATTTATCGCAGAAGCAACAGGTAACTACCTTCTTGAGGTACATTCATTAGTGAAAACTGCTTTTCCTGGACGCTATGAGATAAAGATTCTAGATCTACGTACCGCCATATCAGAAGATATGGATCGCATTACTGGTTGTCGTATATTTGCTGAAGGAGCTTTAATACGCCGGCGAGGAACCGTAGAGGCATTTGTAAAAGCGATTGAGAAGTATAAAGAAGCAATACAGTTTTTTCAGGCTAGTAATGACCATAGTCGAGAAGCTGCTACTCTCCATAGTATTGGTACAGTTTATAGTGCGCTAGGAGAAAAGCAGAAAGCATTGGATTATTTAAGTCAATCATTATTGTTAAAAAAAGCTATTGGTGATCGTGCTGGAGAAGCAGCCACACTCAACAATATTGGATTAGTTTATGATACGCTAGGAGAAAAACAGAAAGCATTGGATTACTATAATCAAACACTGTTGCTCGAAAATGCTGTTAATAACCGTGCTGGAGAAGCAGTTGCGCTCAACAATATTGGTAGAATTTATGATATGCTAGGAGAAAAGCAGAAAGCTTTGGATTACTTAAGTCAATCATTATTGTTAAAAAAAGCTATTGGTGATCATGCTGGAGAAGCTACTACACTCCTCAATATTAGTAAGATTTATTATTCGTTAGGAGAAAAGCAGAGAGCATTGGACTATTGTAATCAAATACTACCTATCGTGAGAGCAATTGGTGTGTATCATGTAGAAGCAGCTACGCTTATCTCTATTGGTTCAATTTACTACTCGCTGGGAGAAAAGCAGAGAGCACTGGACTATTATAATCAAGCATTGTCACGCATAGAAACCATAGGTTCCTACAGCTTACAAACAACAATTTTCTATTGCCTTGCACGTTTTGAACGCGATAATGGTAATTTAATTGAATCTCAGAGGAAAATGGAAAAAGCTATTAAGCTATATGAATCTCTACGTACAAGCATCATTAATCAAGATCTCCGCGCCACTTTTTTCGCTGAAAGGCAAGAGAGATATGAGTTTTATATTGATCTGCTTATGCAATTACACCAAAGTAATTCATTTGTAGGTTATGATGCATTAGCACTTGAGGCAAGTGAACGTGCTCGTGCTCGTGGCTTGCTTGAATTATTGACAGAATCTCGTGCAGATATTCGCCAGGGAGTAGCGCTGGATCTTATTGAGAAGGAGAAAGGATTGCAGCAACGACTTATCGACAAGACCGAACTACTAGTGCATTTAAAGAACAACAAAGGAAAAGAAGCAGAAATAGCAGTACTAGAAAGAGAAGTTGATCTACTCACAGCAGAGTTTCAACAGGTACAAACAGAGATAAGACAAAAAAGTCTTCGTTACAAAACACTTACACAACCACAACCTTTGAGTTTAAAAGAAATCCAAGAACAAGTGCTAGACAATGATACCCTGCTTTTAGAATATTCACTGGGTAAAGAGAACAGTTATCTTTGGGCAGTGACAAGAACTTCAATATCAAGCTATAAACTTCCTAAGCGAGAAGAGATTGAAACTTTGGCCAAGAATGTTTATCAGTTAGTATCTAGCTATGAGAATGCATTAACCAATACGGAGAATACCTATTGGCAAGCAGCAACAAAACTGAGTCAAGTAATACTTGAGCCAGTAGCTAAACAACTAGGCAAAAAACGGTTGCTGATAGTAAGCGATGGGGTTCTACAATACATTCCATTTGCTGCATTACCGCTACCAACCAACACACCAGCAAGAAAAGAGAGAAAGGCGGCTGTTATTCCTACACCATTATTTCTTAATCATGAAATCATCAGCGAGCCATCAGCTTCTACAGTGGCAGTGCTAAGGCGTGAGCTTTCAGGAAGACAGCCTGCTGCTAAGGCTGTGGCAGTACTGGCAGATCCAGTATTCAGCGCAGATGATATGCGTGTTAAGCGAGTTCCAGAGAAAGCCGCATATTCCAACACACAATCAACAGAACCTGTGTCTGAATCAATTAAAGAATTGAGCCTCACTCGTTCGCTACTTGATGTATATGGAAGAGGCACTTTAGCTCGACTACACTTCTCTAGGGATGAAGCCGATGCTATCAGAGCCTTAGTAGGTACTAGTGAATATAAAGAGGCGCTAGACTTTGATGCTAATCTAGCAACTGCTACTAGTGCTGAGCTGGGCCAGTATCGATATCTGCATTTTGCCTCGCATGGATTGATTGATAGTAAGTATCCAGAGTTATCCGGTATTGTCTTATCTCTAGTAGATGAGCATGGTAAAACTCGCAATGGAATGTTACAACTGGCAGATATCTACAATCTCGAGTTATCGGCAGACTTGGTAGTACTAAGTGCATGTCGCACCGGGTTAGGTAAAGAGATTAAAGGTGAGGGATTGGTAGGGTTAACGAGAGGGTTTATGTATGCAGGATCAGCACGAGTAATGGCAAGTCTATGGGATATAGAAGATCGTGCTACTGCTAAACTAATCGAACATTTCTACAAAGGGCTGATAAGAGAGAAGCTACGACCAGCAGCGGCATTACAGAAAGCGCAGCGGACTATGTGGAAGAGTGGCACATATAGGTTTCCATACTACTGGGCAGGATTACAGTTGTCTGGTGAGTGGCGATAATAGTTTCGTCATACCGACCTGCTATTTCAATTTAACTTTTCTGGCTGACGATCTTTTCACCATAGATTTACTATTAGGCGCACCCGTAGCAATTTTATTATTAAGCTTCTTTAACGTCGTCAGTATCTGGTTATTCAACTGATTGGTCTGTGCGAACTGCGAGATGACTTCCAGAGCTTTAGCAAAAGAATCAGCTTGAGTAACAATAGCAGGGATTTGTGAGAAGAAAGCTTCAGATCTCACAATGAAAGCATTCATTGCTCTATCCAGAGAATCTTGCTGACGAGACACCTTTAGCAGGCTATCTTGCAAAGCACCAATCTGATTAGAGAGGGCCTGCATACTGGCTTGTAACGATCTATCCAGCTTATCAATGGACATCGCCAAAACATCCAATTGTTTAGTTGCAGACTTCCCTAACCTCTCACCTAGCAGTGATGAACTGGTAGAGGTATATGGCGAGCTGGCCTGACTGCTAGCTTGCAATGGAGGTCTCTGTGCAGCTTGGCTTGGTTGTGAGATTGCTGATAGGATCTATAGTATTAAAATAGTGTTATTATCAACAATTAAGCAGCCTTACGTTTATCATTAGAATAATCTTCATAGAAACTAAAGATGGTAAGGACGGCCTTAGGAGCTTAACAATTGGGTTAAAATATAATAACCCAATAATCGCGGCTATACTTGTTGAGAAATTATGAATAGGAAACGCAAGGAGGTAAAATTTGTTGACCAATATAGGGCAGAAACAGATCTCTCGAGGAATTGTGCTTATTGCGCTCTTGCGCGTTATGCTTATCTTCTTAGTGCTTATCTGTATTAGTCTACTGGCAAATGAACGATGGAGCTTGTATTGCTTACAGATCGTTCTTGCCTCTTTAGCGGTGTTGGAGGCACGCAATGGACTACTGCTTAGCTTACGGGCTGCGAGTGCACTGCCAAAGGCATCATATACATATGACCGTGGTTCACACGGGCTCAATCAAGAGTTCGGACTTTATAGTTTGGCACTGGCGGTTGCTTATGCGATAAGCGCCATCAACCCATGGCGTCATAGTATCATCATAGTATTGGGTTTTTATGATTTCATTGTTGACAGGAATCACACACTTATTACGAGCAATGGGGCGATATTTTGGTGGTGTACCAGAATGGCGTCCAAGAAAGATGGAATTTGATGAGAGTATGTACCATCTTGCGTGTGGAGTAGCGCTGCTAGCGTTTGTTCCGAAGTTGCTGCTGTAATGGTAGTCTATGGAATAACAAACTAGTTTAGATATGCAGCAGAGTACCTTCCCTACATCAGGACGATAGAACAAATTAAGCTTGCGATTACAGATCAACATGAGAAAGCAGCAATGTAGTTAAGTGATAATGATTGAGAGTAGCAGAGCAAGTGTAGAAGGAAGATGGAGCAAGGTCGAAGAGCACCATTAGTAGAACAAGGGGACAGTGGGCAAGTGGACACAGCGACCCTTCCCCAGTCCTGTCCTGTCGCGGGAAGGGACTAGGATAAGAGAGCATTCGCTGAGGGGGAAATAGATTTTTGGCGAGAAAAGTTTTTGCCAACCAATCATCGCCGTCTCGCGAATGCATATTAAGGAAGTGGCAACAAAGAGAAGAACTTTTATGCTGAGTTGGGTTAAGAGCAGGAGCAAATCAATGGAGCTAGAAAAATCGCAAACCCAACACAGTTTCCCAACGTTCCCGCGCACTTATACACGAGTTTTTCACCCCTGGAAGGGGGACAGTTAAGGACCGGGGCGCAGGGTCGGTGCTCGATCCGCCGGGTAGCCGGACGGTGTTACCACCGCCAAGCCCCCTGTCGGGTAAGATTGGGGCATCGCTGCCCCGCACTCCCCTCAGAACCGGACTTGATAGTTTACCCATCATCCGGCTCAAGCCTCCAGCAACTGTTGAACTTCACCCATCTGATGTAGATGTTGATGACAAACTTTATGGAGATGTAAAAGGTTCTCCTTTCTATCTGTTCCACCTTTCTCTACAGGTATTATGTGATGAGTGTTCAGTTGTTCTCCATTAAATAGATGTTCTCCACAGACCGGGCATTGCCAATTTTGATTTTCCGCTACATAACGTAGTTTTGAATTTTTACCCCAGTATGTTTTTCCATACCGTGTTTGGCGATTCTCCCAGTAGCTATCCAATATAGGATCATCTGGTGATGCTTTTCCTTCCACTTTGATGTAACGTTCAATAGCAATATCCATTAGTCGTACGAGTCTGATTGTTCTAGTCTGACCCTGACGATTTTTGATGGTCGTATTGAATATCCATCGTATCCCATTAATGGGTTTGAAGTATTTATCAACGACCCAGTATTTTCCTTTATTCGGATGTCTTTTGCGTGCCCATCCCCATAGCATCTTCCATACTTGGTGATCGACATATTTGAACATCTGTTTACTTGCCCCATATTTATAGTAGTTGCCCCATCCACGCAAGAGTTGGTTTAGAGTATGGATTATTGCTTCCGGCTTGGCGCTGATGTTGTTTCGTAGCCAAGTACGAATTTCCGCTAGAAAAGCAAGAATCTTTTCTTTTTGCGGAAGTGTGTAGCAACTTCCTTTGAACTGACGGATATGGAAGCCAAGGAATTTGACTCCCTCACCAATATTAGTGATCTTGGTTTTCTCCTCATTCAGTTCTAATCCTCTTTCTGCCAACCAATCTTTGAGTATTGGAACAATTGCTTCTATATCCTCTTTCGTTTGCGCGGTCACAAGGATGTCATCCGCGTAACGGATATATCCGTAGCGCAGAGATTCTTTCCTGTCGATCTTTTGTTTTCCATTTGGTTTAGTGTAGATGTATTCTTTAACCTTATGGTATTTAGATAAAAGTTCGTCCAGGCCATCGAGCGCGATATTAGCTAATAAAGGTGATGCTACTCCCCTTACACAATGAGAACTGTTCTGGCTGAGTCTGCAATGGAAGAACCTGGCGAATAGTAACCTCTTCTGTTTTTACATTCACAATAACCTCTTCTACAAGCAAGCGAACAATATTTTTCTTTTCTTCAAAACTGAGGTTCGATAAGTTAAAGGTCATGCGTTTTGTAAAGTCATTGAATTGCTCAATAAGCTGTAACTGTTGAAGCTGTTGTTTTCCTTCCTTTTCAATTAAGGCAGCCTCATCTTGAAGCTTTTTGATCTTTGATCTGATTGATTTCAAGCGGTGCTCAATTTCGGATAATTGTATCTGGCCACTCTGATATAGATCAAGAAGTCGTTGTTTCTCAATTTCCTGCTGCTTAATTTCTTTACTCTTCTTATCAAGGAGTTGTTTAAATTCACTCTTCTGCCGCTGCTTTTTTTCTACTCTAGTCAGATACTCTTTCAATATCAGTTCCGGCTGCTCGATAAGTTTGACGGTTTGCCCCCATACCATTTCATCC
>JBFLVQ010000431.1:0-8315 GCA_040758525.1 Acidobacteriota bacterium | reverse complement strand
CTTGTGAGGAGGAATGATGCTAAGAGTATTAATTGTTGTCGCCTTGCTGCTGATTGCGACTACCTCAGCAGCGGCGCAAATATCTGGAAATGCACAAAATCGTCCGATATTTAGGATCAATTTAACACCCAACAATAATAGTGGCAGTATTCAGACACTTGACCTTGGCGAGAATTTTATAAAACCCGAAGATTCTATTATTAAATTGCAGCGACAAGTCGGTTTCACTTTCTTGCCAGCGGGTTTCTTGCCCGCCCTTGAGACAGAGACAGAACCTTTCAAGCGTAGAGCATTGCGCTATGCAATAGGATACTATCGTGACTGTGAGGTGCCGGGTTTACAGGGATTCTTTGACGTAATGGTAGGAATGCGCTTTGATACTCGCAATGGCTTACTCGAAGTGCGCTACTTTAAGGAAGCAATGGCTGTTAACCCCAATATTGTACAGTTTCCAGAAGATCGTTCTGCTTTTGCTGTCCTTCCTGCAACACAAGGTTCGGCAATGCTGTTTTTACTAGAAGGCTCTAAGGAACAATTATTTACATTTGAAGGTCTGTTTACTGAAAATCCCCGTCAAGTCAATTTTCTTACTAGCGACGATGTTGATGGTATTGCTACTGATGAAGGTTCGCAGAAGTTCGCAGTCTTTATTCGTGGTGGTGCGGAACGTGCCAGTCTCTTTGTTCTAAATACAGATACTAATCTCCAAGAAGTGGTTACTTATGAAGTCCTACGGGATCTGCCATCGACAGATCGAGTCTATATTTTCTCGATTTTAAACGCTCTCGTTCCTTATCGAGCAGCAAATCTTAAGTAGCCTTTTAATAGTTCTTTGTTAAATATAGGTATTTGAGGATAATGATAATGAGACGATGCAAGCTGATAGCAACCCTAGTGGTTGCTTTGTTCTTCATTGCGCTAGGGATAACGCAAGCCAACTCTGGCCTACCGCCGTTGGGATCTACCAACGCTCCTGGTGAACAGACCTGCATCACCTGTCATAATAGTTTTAGCGTCAATAGTGGTAGAGGAAAGATTTTGCTGACAGGGATACCACGTGAATATCAACCCGGCAAGACTTACCCAATTGAGATCATTATAGATGATCCAGACGCTAGCGGCTGGGGTTTTGAGGTCACAATACTCAACGAAAGAGGCCAGCGTGCTGGTAATATACGTGTAACAGATCCTACTAAAACAGAATTGCGTAATGGTTCGGCTGGTGGCGAGGCACGTGAATATCTAGTGCCTACCATTGCCGGCAATTTTGCTGGCTTGCGCGAGAAGGCGATCTGGCGATTCGAGTGGACAGCACCAGAACGTAATGCCAATTTAGTAACTTTCTACAGTGTTGGTGTAGCGGCGAATCTAGATAATGTGGTTGGTGGTGATCGGGTCTATACTTCCACTACAGGAAGTCGTATGTTTGAGGTCAAGCCACCTTTTGTTAATTTTCTTACTCCTACCAATGGACCTGATACTGGCAATACTATGGTAACCTTTCGTGGCGGGAGTTTCCGTCCTGACTTGAAAGTTACCTTTGATGGCGTTGATGCCCAAGTTACCTTTACTGATGACACTACTGTGACGGTTGTTACACCTCCGCATAAGCCCGGCGTAGTCGATATCCGTATAACCAATGCTGATGGCCTAAGTGTCTTGTTACCACGTTCCTACACTTATAACGACCCGCCCCCACCAGCGCCACAAATACTCTTTACCTCGCCAGAGCGTGGTCCAACAGTAGGTGGTGATAATGTGAAAGTGAGCGGCCTCAATTTTCGTCCTGGTGCCCGTGTTATCTTTGATGGGCGTGAGCTACCTACTACCTTTGTTGATGTCAATTTCTTAAGTATAAAGACGCCATTACATAATCCTGGTACAGTCAATGTTACCGTGATCAATCCAGATGGTCAGGCTGCAGAACTAAAAAATGCTTACACTTATGAAGGTGCTGTGCCTCCACCAGTGATTAAATTGCTTGTTCCTGCTGGTGGGGAAGTATTAAGTGCTGGTGGTGCACCAATAACAATCCAGTGGATGATTGAAAGTAACGGTACACCACGCCAGCGACTATTACTCTCTACCGATGCTGGTGCCACTTTCCCTATAGTACTTGCTTCCGGTCTGCTGGCCAATGAGACACGATTCAATTGGGCTGTTCCTGAAGATCTATTGACTGAGCGAGCCCGCCTACGTTTGGAAGTAGTTCAAGCAGAAGGGACTGTGCAGGACGATAGTAGAACCTTTAAGATCCTGCGGGCAGCCAAGATTGATGAGGTTACCCCTGCCACTACACGGGCTGGCAACACCCGACTAGACCTGGAGATGCGTGGTGCTGGATTCGAAAAGGGTGCTACTGTCGAGATGGATGGGGTCAAGTTAAAAGCTACCATAGTCTCTTCAACCTTGATCAAGATTAAGAAAGTGCCTCATAATGTACCCGGGGGTCGCTTTATACGGGTACGCAATCCCAACGGCACTATCTCGCGCAGTTTCTTGTTTACTGTAGCACAATGAATGCGCCCCAATTGAGAATATCAGACAAATCACAGTGAGGTCTCTTCGCTGTGATCTGTCCCTTCTGACTAGAATAAAACATAGGAAAGGGGATATATCATTGGAGATAACCAAAAGACTCTTGAGTTTCTGGCTGGTTTTAGGGCTGGTGCTCAGTGTATTGGTAATACTGCCTGCAGATACTTATGCTGGTGGCAAACGACGTAGCCGCGCTACGGCAACAAGATCGAGCAAGGGTAAGAAACGAACTGGGCGGGTAACAAGACGTCGTGGCAAATCTAGCTATGCACGTAGCCGACGTGGCAAAAGGACCTATCGAGATGGCGCGACTGCCTCAACTATGCCCCCTGAACGTGTACGAGAGATTCAAGTCGCACTACAAGAAGCGGGCTATTATCAAAGCGAGCCCAACGGACAATATGATAAGAACACTGTAGAAGCTATGAGTAGCTACCAAAAAGCTAATAATTTTCGTGTTACTGGCTATCCTACGGCAGAATCGCTGCAAAAATTAGGGCTTACAAAACAGCGACCTGTGATGCTGCCGGTTGCCCCCAATGATAATAAGGACACTGCACCCCCAACTGCCTCCCAAGGGTCGCAGCGCAATCAATGATCTGGCCATGCTCGAGCACTTAGGGTGCGAAATTGCAGAGCTACTCAAAGGCCGCAATAAAGATATTATTACCGATTGGGAATTAAGACCCTCGGCTGTACTTGTGCCCCTCTTTAGCAAGGAGGGGCACTTACATATGCTCTTTACCAAGCGTACCAATAATCTGCGCAATCACCCTGGTCAAATCTCCTTCCCGGGTGGACGACGCGATGAAAGCGATGCTTCACTACTTGAGACAGCTTTACGTGAGACAGAAGAAGAATTAGGACTATCGCGCGATCAGATCAAGGTGCTGGGCGAACTTGATGATATGATGACTTCAACCCAGTACCGTATCACTCCATTTGTTGGTATTATCCCTTATCCATACAAGTTTTCTGTTAATAGTGCAGAGATCGAACAGGTAATAGAAGTACCTATCCCACTATTGCTTGATCCTACCCGTCAAGAGGTGCAAAATCGCACATTTTACGGTAAAGTGGAGGTGCAGGTCTACTATTATCATATTGGTGCGGAGCCGATCTGGGGCGCTACAGCACGTATTGTTAAGCACTTTTTAGAAGTGATCTATCCTTTACTAAGTAAGCATGTCAGTATACAAACCGACTAAAGAGGAACTGCACGCGGCGGCTGGAAAGGGTGTTGCAGATGTGATCGCGCCAGATCTGCTAGTACTCTTTTGTGGCATCAATCCTGGTCTCTATACGGCGGCAATTGGACACCATTTTGGACGTCCTGGTAACCGGTTTTGGCCTACACTCTATCATGCTGGTTTTACCAAACGATTGCTTTCACCTTTCCAGGAGAACGAGTTGCTCACACATGGTTATGGCATCACCAATATTGTCAATCGTGCCACAGCAAGCGCAGATGAGCTATCACCAGAGGAACTGATTAAGGGTGGAGAACAACTGATAGAGAAGATCCGTCGTTATCGCCCGATAATTCTGGCAATATTAGGTGTAGGTGCTTACCGTACCGCTTTTCGCCATCCTAAAGCCTTATTAGGCAAACAGCCAGAAACGATCGGTGAGACATTGATCTGGGTACTACCTAATACTAGTGGACTCAATGCTCATTACCAATCGCAAGATCTGACAAGACTGTTTCAGGAGCTTTATCAAACTGGGGAACGTTTACGCTGTGGCTAAGTTTTATTACTGTTTTTAATCAATTGATCACCAGTTTCGATGTCGATCATAGGCGTACACTACAGGCCTACCTAGATTATAGAGGCTATCGTCATAAGGTTGTTGAGAAGGCAATTGAGGGCGAGACTAAGAATGGTGAAAAGATCTACGCCGCTTTCGATCAGATTGGGCGCTTGGTCAATATCTCTATACTACCAGTTTAGAAACTGGGATCTATCTAGAGATTGGTAGTCAGATTATTGCCAGCACGTTTAATCTCATTAAGAGTTGAAGTCACAGATGCGCCTGGCTTGACGAAATTGATCTGTCGTGTTGCTAGTAGCATTGCCAGCACTTGATAGGTCTTGGCATTACAGCAAGGCGAGCGGGCTAGCAATTCTGTTAACGTAATGCCGGCCTGTGCTAACATCTCCCAAAGTCTGTTAGCAAGATCTAAAGTTCCTGTATCTCGCCAAGAGATCTGATCGACACGTCGCTTAAAGCTAACTAACATATCAGGAAACTTAAGAGCAAAACGGCTGACCAGGGTGCGCAAGCCTAAAGCCTCTTTAAGTAATAAATTACCTGTTTCCAAGATCACTTCGGTAGATTCTAGCTCTTCCACTATAGGAACTTGCCGGAAGACAAAACATCCCTCCAGAGGCATTTGAAAGAGTTGATAGAAGGCTTCCCGCCCAGTGCGTACACCTAGCTTAGTACGTGTTACATTACCATTTTCTAGGTAGATGCGTGCGAAAGGTCTATGCTCTTCTACATTGATCTTTTCATCGGGTGCCACCTCCATATTATGTAGTGTGAGCAACCCTGTCTCTTGTAGGCCCAGCAGTACATGTATAACAGAGGCAAGATCAAACCAGCTTAGATGACCTTGCACCTGCTTAAATAGACTATCAGTAATCTTTTTGCTAGTACGTGTCTCAGGGCCACGGTCATAGTAGCGTTCTTGTGTCTGGCGCTCTTCACTCAGTTCTAGTCGTGGGCGACTATACTCACTAGTGTTTACACGGCCGCGCAAGTTACCATCACTGGTAAAGAGTAGCGCAGCCTCCAACTCCTTCTCTGTTGCCCCCATAAAGACATCTTGAAACTCTAGCTCACTAACTGCGCGGGTAGCAGCAGCCAACTCCTGAGCAAAACTAACAACCGATTGTGGTCTTGCACGCGGATCTTTCTCGAGTGCATGCATTACCACACCATTTAACAATTGGGGGAGCTCTGGATGCACTTGATATATCGGTAAAGGTTTCTCATTAAGCTGTTTGAGTAGCACAATAATTGAAGATGGACCATCAAAAGGTAGCTGTCCAGTGAGCATCTGATAAAGCATTATCCCTAGACTGTAAACATCTGCACGGGCATCGACAGTTTGGCCAGAACATTGCTCTGGTGAAATGTAGTAAGGTGTACCTACTACTGCACCCCCGGCTGTTAAATCGCCACTCTGATCCGTGAAGCTAAAGTCCTGAACCTTGGCAATGCCAAAATCGACCACCTTAACAGTCTCTTGGCCATCCTCTTGATGTAGAAAAATATTCTCTGGCTTAAGATCACGATGTACAATACCGCGTGCATGTGCGGCACTGACAGCCGCACAGATCTGTTGCATCAGATTATTAGCCTCCAATATTGAGAAACGGTTACGTATTTTCAGTCGATCGGCCAGTGATTGGCCGATAAGTAGCTCCATAACTACATAGATAAGCCGATCTTCAGTAATACCAAAGTCTAGTACAGCAACAGCATTAGGATGGCGTACCTTCATAGCTGCATAGGCTTCACGCCGGAAACGCTCTATGGCAATTGCATCGTTGGCTAGTGCCGTATGCATTACTTTGATCGCAACAACAGATTGGAGTTGTAGATGTGTAGCGCGATAGACTGTACCTGTACCGCCCTCGGCGATCTTGTAATCGATCGAATACTTGTTGTCAATTACGCGGTCAACTAGCGGATCGATCTCTTGTGTGGTGATCAGGGCTTGACCATCATAGACACAGAAACTTTTTTGACTGTCATAGGCTCGTTGACAGGCCGGACAGGTTCTCATTTTGCCGCAGTCCCAACAGAAAAATCT
Source organism: Acidobacteriota bacterium (assembly GCA_040758525.1). Classification (GTDB taxonomy): domain Bacteria; phylum Acidobacteriota; class Blastocatellia; order Chloracidobacteriales; family JADJPF01; genus JBFLVQ01. Next base: position 1,954 of record JBFLVQ010000431.1, on the reverse strand, counting down.
GTTCCTTTTCTGGTAAAGGATACTAGCAACTAGCTCGACAGGCAACTACTAATCTTCAACAAAACTATCAATGGAAAAAACTAGCTTTCACCAGCGATGATAAGCTGGGTGGCCAGGCTTTACGGCAACAAAAGTACCTCGACAAGTGGCACAGATCTTACCATTCGCGATTAGCTGGGCATCAACTACAGCACGATCATCTTCAGATTCTGCAATTTTGGCGATCAGGGTGATTGGCCCATCAATTGGAGTAGGTCGCTTCAACTTAATTGCATAATCGGCGGTAACGGTGCAAGGTGGGTGATCACTGCCTTGACGTTGCATTAGATGCCAAGCCGCCGCCCAATTGGAATGGCAATCGAGTAACGCGCCAATAATACCTCCGTTTAACATACCCGGAAAGGCTTGGTGATAGGGTTCAGCTTGCCACTGTGCGACTACTTCATTACCACTTACATAGCTATTGATATGTAAGCCTTTCTCATTAGCTGGTCCACAACCGAAACAGATACTTTCAGGAGCATATTTTTTCTGTAGGCTCTCTTCTGTCATTAAATACCTCCACTACTAATATTGGGCTATGATAAAAATGTCAGCATTATATCAGGCTATGCTATTTGTGCGCAGTCGGTGAGGCAATAGTGTGGGGAATAATAGAAAGGCAGCGCGAAGCACACTTCACGCTGCCAGATAGCCTGCCAATCAAGTTTTTACTAGGCTTTTGCGCCCTTCTTTTCTGTCTCCTTACTTGAGCCGACATCAATGGATTTGCCCTTAGCTTCTGTCTGAATCTGTATCTGTTTGCGATTGAGCACTTGTTCTGGTAACGGCACTGTTACTTCGAGCAGACCATTGCGGAAATTAGCAGTAATTTGATCAGTATTAACGTTTTCTGGCAAAGGAATAAATCGGTAGAAGCGACCAAATCTACGTTCCGAGTGGTAGAAACCTTCATGCTGCTGCACATCTTCCTGTTTTGTTTCGCCATGGAGCGTCAAACCATTGTCATCTACTTCTATCTTAATATCGTCTGGGTTAATGCCAGGTAGATCGGCACGTACAATAAGGTTCTTGTCGCGTTCTACTACCTCAATGGCGGGTACCCAATCAGTTAACAGGTCAGTGCGACCTGGACGCGCCAGGCTACGACGAGTACGACCAATTTCGGGCAGGAAGAGATCATCAAACATACGATCTACTTCTTCCCTGAAACGCTGCAGCATATTAAAAGGGCTGAACGTCTCAAAACCACTACGTTCCGGATAAGATCTCTCTCGGCGAGTGAGCGCCTCATTCTCACGTCTCATTTGAGTCCTCCTATGTTGTTGAAACATTGTTCGTAGATAGTACTCGTATTCGAGAGACTATTTCAGTTTAACGCCCTCAGTAAGAAAGTAAATTCAGCAATAACCGAATATTTTTATGGAGTGATGACCTTAATGTAGCATCAGGCGGGTTGGCTGCCCGCCTGATATTGAAAAGAGTAAGAATAAGAATAAGGAAAAGGGGGATTAACGTTTATTGGTATTGGCAGCGGCATTCTTGGGATCTTTCAACTTCTCTTTAATGCGACTAATCTCCTCTGGCTCGGTTGATAGATCTACGGCTTGTTGCCATTGCTGACGAGCTTCTTCAGTACGCCCTAAGTTATAGTAGACATCTCCTAAATGATCGCGTACTGTGGCACTGCGCTTATCATACTGCACGGCTTGCTCTAAATGCTTAAGTGCTTGGTCAGATTTGCCAAGTTTAAAGTAGAGCCAACCCAGGCTGTCTAGGAATGAGCCATTGGCAGGATCAATATTAACGGCGCGCTGAATTAGATCCAACGCTTCCTCTAGGCGTTCATTACGTTCGGTAAGGAAATAACCAAGGTTGTTAAGAGCAGTAGCATTATCTGGATCCAGCAAGAGCACACGACGTAAGGTCTCTTCCGAATCCTTATAGTTTTTCG
>JBFLVQ010000430.1:0-8335 GCA_040758525.1 Acidobacteriota bacterium | reverse complement strand
TATATGTCCGCAGGCGCGGCAGTAAGATCTGCACCTTGGAGGCAATAAGAGATTATGAGCAAGATAATAGGTATTGACTTAGGTACCACCAATTCGGTGGTGGCGATTATGGAAGGTGGCAATCCCACGGTAATCGCAAATTCAGAAGGGGCACGTACCACACCTTCAGTGGTTGCCTTCACAAAAGATGGGCAGCGGCTAGTCGGGCAAGTAGCAAAGCGTCAGGCCGTCACCAACCCTGAGAACACAATCTACTCAATCAAAAGATTTATGGGACGTCGTCACAACGAAGTGAGCGATGAGATAAGACAGGTTCCCTACACAGTAAAATCAGCTCCGAATGGGGACTGTCGAGTGGTAGCAGACAATAAAGAGTATTCCCCTCCAGAGATTTCGGCAATGATTCTGCAGAAGCTAAAGCAAGCCGCCGAAGAGTATCTAGGGCAGAAGGTCGAGAAGGCAGTTATCACTGTACCGGCCTATTTCAATGATGCGCAACGTCAAGCGACTAAGGATGCTGGCAAGATTGCCGGTTTGGAAGTAATGCGTATTGTCAACGAGCCAACTGCCGCCGCGCTCGCTTATGGTTTAGATAAGAAGAAAGATGAAACGATTGCCGTGTTCGATTTTGGTGGTGGCACATTCGATATCTCGATCCTAGAAGTAGGTGAAGGCGTAGTTGAGGTTAAGTCAACCAATGGTGATACCCATCTAGGTGGTGATGATATTGATGAGCGGTTGATGAAATGGATTATAGGCGAGTTCAAGAAGGATCAGGGAATCGATCTCTCTAATGACAAGATGGCATTACAGCGTCTTAAAGAGGCTGCTGAGAAGGCCAAGATTGAGCTCTCCTCAACAATGGAGACCGAGATCAACCTACCCTTTATTACTGCCGATCAATCTGGACCAAAACATCTAGTAATGAAACTGTCACGTGCCAAGTTTGAGTCGCTGGTTGATGATATATTGCAGCGTACTCTCAAACCATGCCAGCAGGCGCTTGATGATGCTAACCTTAAACCAAGTCAGATTGATGAGGTGGTGCTGGTAGGTGGTTCGACGCGTATTCCTAAGATACAGCAGATGGTGAAGGATTTCTTTGGTAAGGAGCCACACAAGGGTGTTAACCCAGATGAAGTTGTGGCAGTAGGCGCGGCGATCCAGGCGGGCGTACTAGCCGGTGATGTTAAGGATCTATTATTGCTTGATGTTACCCCGCTATCCTTAGGTATAGAGACTTTAGGTGGGGTGTCTACCAAACTGATCGATCGTAATACCACCATACCAACACGTAAGAGCGAAGTCTTCTCAACGGCTTCTGACAATCAGACCTCGGTTGAAGTGCATGTACTACAAGGTGAGCGTCCAATGGCACGCGATAACCGTACGCTAGGCAAGTTTCACCTAGTAGGTATTCCACCCGCGCCACGTGGTGTGCCGCAGATTGAAGTGACTTTTGATATTGATGCCAACGGTATTGTCAATGTATCGGCAAAAGATCTAGGCACCGGTCGTGAGCAGAAGATTACTATCACGGCCAGTTCAGGTCTGGCTAAGGAAGAGATCGATCGTATGGTACGGGAAGCAGATGCCAACTCTGCTTCTGATCAGAAGCGGCGTGAGCAGATAGAGGCACGCAATAAACTTGATAGTCTCACCTATTCGACTGAGAAATTGATCAAGGAGAATCGCGAGAAGATCGACTCTGCGACAGTAACCGAGATTGAAGGTATTATCTCAGAGATACGTTCCAAGCTTGAGACCGCTGAGACAGAGGAGCTCAACAGCCTATATGATCGGCTTACTAAGGCTTCGCATAAAGTTGCCGAGACAATGTACCGACAGGCTGCGCCTGGTGGTAGTGCACAGGCTGAATCAGCCTCTGCGTCCGGCAGTACCAGCAGTGGTGCAAGCTCGACCGGTACAGGTGGCAAGAGCGAAGATGATGTCATTGATGCCGAATATGTTGATGTTGATGACAAGAAGTAAAATCATAGTAGAAAGTGACCGGCAAGGAATGATAAGTTAATAATAGCTGCTTTTGCAGTGCCGGTCACTTATGACTGAGCCTACGGGACTGAGTTTAGTTATGGCCCAAGAAGACTACTACAAATTACTTGGTGTTGCGCGTGATGCCAGTGCTGATGAGATCAAGAAAGCTTACCGACGATTGGCACGTAAGCACCATCCTGATGTCAATCCAGGGGACAAATCGGCGGAAGAGAAGTTTAAGAAGATCTCAGAAGCCTTCGAAGTATTGAGTGATCCGAAGAAGCGAGAGATCTATGATCGCTATGGCACATATTCTGACAATATGAGCGGAGCCGCACAGGCAGGTGGTTTCGGGTTTGGCGGCTTTGACTTTACCAATTTTGGTTCAAGCTCATTTAGTGATATCTTTTCTGAACTCTTTGGCTCGCGACGTGGTAGTACAAATGCTACTCCGCCGTCATCACCGCCACAGCAGGCACAGCGCGGCGCTGATATTGAATATCCGCTCTCGATCTCCTTCGAAGAAGCGGTACAAGGCGTTACTGCTTCAATCAATTTGAGTCGTAACGAAACTTGTACGCGCTGCCAAGGTAGTGGCGATCAAGGTGGGCCAATACAGACCTGTGCGCGCTGTCAAGGCACAGGACGTGTAACTAATCAGGGTGGGCGATTACAGTTCCGCGGTAGTTGTCCAGACTGTCAAGGTACAGGTCGGCGTCGTACTCCTTGTGGAGTATGTAATGGCAAGGGCACGGTGCCTAAAACAGAGATGGTTAAAGTGCGTATCCCCGCTGGAGTTGACACCGGTTCAAGAGTGCGCGTGCCCAACAAAGGCCATGCTGGTATCTTGGGGGGAGCAACAGGCGATCTTTACATTATTACCAAAGTTGGCGAGCACCCTTACTTTACTCGCAAGGGCGACAATATCTATTGCACAATCCCAATTACAGTGCCAGAAGCGGCATTGGGCGCCAAGATCGAAGTGCCAACTGTTGCTGGCAAGGCAGTGTTGCGTATTCCACCTGGTACACAGTCGGGGCAGAAGTTTCGTCTGCGTGAGAAGGGCGTGCCAGCGCTACGTAGTCAGTTACGTGGTGATCAGTATGTCGAGGTACGTATTGTCTTGCCTAAGGTGATTAGTGAGGATACTAAGGCGATCTTGCGCGAGTTTATACGGCTTAATCCTGAGAATCCACGTACCGAAATGGGACTGGAGTAGAGTTAGCCATATGGTTACGATACGCAAGAAGACTAAGACTAAAGGCTACACTATCAGCGTTGTTGCTGACACCTATAACATACATCCACAGACACTACGCCTATACGAGCGCGAAGGTCTGCTTACACCATCGCGTTCTGAGGGGAATACACGATTCTATACTGATAGTGATCTAGAACGGCTAGAGCTGATCTTGAGTCTTACGCGCGATCTAGGCGTTAACCTCGCTGGTGTTGAGATCATCCTCAATATGCGCGAGAAGATGGATGAGATGCAGCGAGAGTTCAATCATTTTATTGAACTGCTACGCCAACATGTCTCCCAAGATATTTTGCAACACGACGAGAACATACATAATGCATTAGTACGTGTGCGGCCATTTGTACCGATAGTCGTAAGCCGACCACGTCGGCGAGTATTAGCAGGAGAGAGCGGAGCAGAAGAGAAGGTTTCAAAGGCGGCCGGCGAAGAATAGCATTCTCCTCTTAGCCAAATGGCTAATGTTTTCATCTGCGCGCGACGTGAACCGGCAGATATTTACTTTCGTATTTAATCCCCGAGAAATAGTCCTTTTATCTCCTTAGCAAAGGAGTACTCCATTGTCAGCAACAACAGCTATTGAATTACGAGGTATTAGCAAAAGCTATGGTGAATTTGCTGCCGTGCGTAATCTCTCCTTTACGGTAATGCGCGGCTCAACCTTCGGTTTTCTGGGGCCAAATGGCGCCGGCAAGACTACCACCATTCGAATGATCGTTAATATTACTGTGCCAGATGAAGGCGAGATAGAGATCTTAGGAGCGCGGCCGTCTCCTCAATTGCAAACACGTATAGGCTATCTACCAGAAGAGCGGGGACTCTATAAGAAGATGAAAGTGCGGGATCAACTGCTCTTTTTTGCTGGTCTCAAAGGGGTCTCGGGGGTAGATGCAGCATCCCGTATACAGCGTTGGGGGCAGCGTCTACAGATTGCCGAATGGCTAGATAAGAAGGCCGAAGAACTTTCCAAAGGTATGCAGCAGAAGATTCAATTTATTGCTACGATACTGCATGAGCCAGAATTGCTTATTCTTGATGAACCCTTCTCAGGTCTTGATCCTGTCAACACCAATCTACTTATTGAAGTGATCCAAGAGTTAAAACAGGCAGGCCGCACAATTATCTTCTCTACACATATGATGGAGCAGGTAGAGCGGCTATGTGATGATATCTGCCTGATTAACAAGTCACAGAAGGTACTTGGTGGTAATCTACGCACCGTCAAGCGGGAATTTGCCCTCAATAAAGTAGCACTCTGTTACGATGGCGGAGGTGATTTCCTACACCAAAACGGCCTCGTTAAACAAGTAGACCGTTTTGCCAATCATATTGAATTAGCACTCGCCGATGGCGCCGATCCCCAAGAACTACTACGACGTGCTATCGAAAGCGGGGCACGTATCAGTCGCTTTGAGTTAATTGAACCCTCTCTTAATGAGATTTTCATTGCGAAAGTAGGCAAAGCCGATGAACATTAACAAAATCCTCTTAGTGATCAAGCGTGAGTATGTAGAGCGAGTGCGCTCTAGATGGTTCCTCATCGGTACACTAATTGGCCCATTGATGATGAGTGCGCTTATTGTCGTACCGATTATGATTGCACGTATGACCTCGCCTAACCGCACAGTGGCAATTGTCGATACCATTAACGATAGCCCATTGGCAGCGGCTATTGAAAAAGAACTAAAAGAGAGTAGTGATAGAGGCACATTTAAGGTCGAGCGACAATCGGCTGCTGATAAAGCGGCTTTTACTACTTTGCAGAAACAGCTCGCCAATGATATTGAGTCAGGAAAGCTGAATGGATATCTGGTTGTTGGGCCACAATCAGTGAGTGAGGGCAAGATAGACTATTTCACTAAGAATGCTGCTGATATAGGGCTCGCTCGTCAACTCGAAGATGCTGCCAATAATGCAATTGTGGCGCGCCGATTGAGTCAGGCAGGAATGGATGCAGCAAAAGTAGCGCAGTTAAGCAAGCGGGTCGATCTCAAGGTAAATAAGTTAGTGGGCGATGGCAGTCAGGAAGAGAAAGGTCAGAGTTTTATTCTCTCTTTTACGTTAATGATGATCCTTTATATGACACTGCTTTTCTATGGTGCAGCCGTCTTACGTGGTGTGATTGAGGAGAAGCAGTCCCGTATCGTCGAAGTGATCATCTCTTCTATTTCGCCAAGCGATTTGATGATCGGTAAAGTTGTTGGAATCGGTTTAGTAGGTCTCACCCAATTTATCATTTGGGGTATTAGTGCTGCGGTTTTACCAACTGTATTAGGAGCAATGGCAGTGTCTGCCGGAGCATCGATTCCTGATCTACCTATCACCGTGATCATCTACTTTGTTGCCTATTTTGTGCTCGGTTATTTTCTCTATTCTACCCTTTTTGCCATGGCTGGCTCGATTGTTTCCAATGAACAAGATGCACAACAAGTACAATTACCTGTTACCATGCTGCTAGTGATTCCTGTGATAGTCTCTTCAATGGTGATAAGAGATCCAAATGGTACGGCTTCCGTGATATTCTCACTTGTGCCATTCTTTTCACCAGTACTCATGTTTCTACGTATCAGTATGCAGACGCCGCCTAATTGGCAGGTGGCTTTGTCGCTTGCACTAATGATACTAACAACATTTGGCTGCTCTTGGCTGGCAGGCAAAATCTATCGTGTGGGCATTTTAATGTACGGTAAACGGCCAACCTTGCCTGAGTTGGTAAAGTGGTTGCGTTACACTTAGAAGCACGGCTATGGATGATATATTAATCGGCATAGTGAAAGGACCAGGTGAGCGGCCACATGAGTATCTATTTATTACCCCAGATAATGATCGTACTCGTATAGGTGAATTTGTCTGTTACGAAGCCGATGGCCGTGCCCTGATCGGTAATATCACAGAGCGTCGATTAGCACGCAACCTACCCGACAGTTTCCTTGCCGACCCGGCTACACCTCCACAGCAGATAGCAGAATTGATCGGCCTGGATAATGCTCCTGAGCTTTATCAAGTGACCGTAGCAACGGTTGGCTATTACGATGAAACGATGGGTGACTTTATTAACCCACGTATTCCTCCTAAACCTGGACAGAGAGTCTATCTTGCTTCTAATCACACGCTCGCGCGCGTGCTCAGTCCGCGCCACGCTGGTGAGCGTGGTGCGGCACACTTGGGTAGCCTACTTACACGTAATGCTAATGAAGTTCCTATAGTACTTTCAGTCAAGGATCTAGTCTCTACACATCTGGCTATTCTAGCTAGTACAGGTGCGGGCAAAAGCTATACGGCGAGCGTATTGGTGGAAGAACTACTACGTCCTAACAACCGTGCTGCCCTGCTTATTGTTGATCCACATGGCGAATACAATACTCTACGTGAAATTGAAGCATTGCCTGAATTCCGCCAAGGCAATTACCAGCCACATATAAAAATACTTCTCCCAGATCGTATACGAGTACGTTTCAATACACTCAAGCTCAGCGATATACGTTATCTATTACCAGAACTCACAGACAAACAGAACTACTATTTGAATAAAGGTTTTTTTGAGATGGAACGTCGTGCTGGCAAGCAACGCCGCTACGGTTTCCGCGACCTATACGATGAGATCCTACGCCTTAAGTTTGGCGATGATGAAGAGGGCGGTGGACGGTTCCAGAGTGGCGCTTCAAATGTTGGCACAATCGAAGCAATTCTTTGGAAACTAGATTTTCGTTTTGGGCAGAGCCAGGTATTTTCTGATGTTGAGCACAATACATTGGCGGATCTGTTTCAGCCTGGTCAATGTACTGTACTACAGTTGAATGAGATAGATCAGCAGGAACAGCAAGTAATTGTGGGCACACTACTACGACGTATTAATGATGCGCGAGTAGCCTGGGTGACACAAAAGAACATTAGCCCTAATGAGGAGGATCAACTATCCTTCCCCGTCTTTGTGCTACTTGAAGAGGCGCATCGCTTCGCACCAGCCGGGGCGACGGTTGTCTCTACCAATGTGCTTAAACAGATCCTTTCTGAAGGGCGGAAATTTGGTGTAGGTATAGGGCTAATCACACAACGGCCTGGCAAACTCGATCAGGACGTGCTTAGTCAGTGCCAGACACAGTTTATTATGAGAATTGTCAATCCTATTGATCAGCAGACGATTGCCTCAAGTGTTGAGAGTGTAGGACGCAAGATGTTAGATGAGCTGCCTGCGCTTACTAAGGGGCAGGTAATTGTGGCTGGTGTGGCAGTCAACACCCCAGTGATGTGTCGAGTGCGTACACGTCTAACTACACACGGTGGCCAGACCTTTGATGCACCTCGCGAGTGGGCTAGTTGGGGTAGCGCCACTCAACAACAGTTACGTGAACAGGAGCAGGCCAGCCTCATCAAGATCGGTAGTAAGAAGCGTGAAAAGATCGATGGTATTGATATTTAATAATGCTAATCTCAGCCTTAAGAGAGCTTTCGATAATCTCCAAATGAGCGCCCCAAATCGACTTGACAGTACTCCTCTGAGATCATAAGATGCTTCCTTAAATGTAAGTTTGTCTATCATTTCCAAGCGCGTTCAAACGGTTCTTAAGGAAGGGACTTGAAATGTTATTTGCGGCCTTGGCGCTATTTTTCCAGGAAGAGGGCGCGACCAGCACGATAATGAACTATGTACCAATTGTGTTGTTGTTACTAGTGGCAACGGCATTTCCCGTAGTGGCATTAGGTGTAGCTGGGTTTATACGGCGTAGCGTCTTTGAGAAAACAAAGCTGATGCCTTACGAATGTGGTGTTGATCCTAGTGGGGATGCACGTGATCGTTATTCAGTGCGCTACTATATTATTGCCATGCTCTTTTTGATCTTCGACGTAGAGACGATCTTCCTATTTCCTTGGGCAGTTATCTACGATCAATTGGCAATCTTTGGTCTTGTTGAGATGCTAGTCTTTATTGGCATTCTTGTTGTTGGTTACTATTACGCCTGGAAGAAAGGCGCATTGGAATGGGTTTAATGCGCACAAAGAGATTTTTACGAATGGGGTATTTATGGCACAAGAAGTAGCCGAAAGCGGCGGTTTCGTCACCTCTACAGTCGATTTTATCTT
>JBFLVQ010000429.1:0-8341 GCA_040758525.1 Acidobacteriota bacterium | reverse complement strand
AAATGAGGTTGTTGGTGTCCGCCAGAAAAACAAGGCCATGAGTTGGAGTAGAAAAGGTTCTAAATCTTTGGCTGTTTTGAAAACCCTTGAGCTTAATAACCGTTGGATCTCCTTCTGGGGGTTCGACTCTTTAGCCGCCTAATCATTCACAGGATTTTTTACAGGCGGCATTAATTTGCTCGGCCATCTTTTTTCTACGCTTTCTTTATTTTCAATCTTTTATTTATCCTCTTATAATACTATATATTGCGGTTTGCACGGCAAATGCTAATGACTCCATTTTTTTGAATGCAACAATAAAAAACAGAAACAAACATTTATCAGGGCAACTGAATCTAATCTATTGTTCAGTTGCCCTATACAGTTATGCTCATTTCTTAGATTGCTCTTTCTTGCCAAAAATGAACAACTCCAAATCACCATGATCTTCGTACCCGGCTGCACCTCTCTCACCCTGACCAAAAGAAGCTTCACCCTGCGTTATGGCATCAGGTGAAGCGCCTTCCGGGCTCGACATTGGATAGACTCCTGAACTTTTGACCTCATCTTTGCGGCCTTTGCCGCCGCCTGGCAATCCACTATCACGTTTAGTTCTTACTTTTTTCTGCCCAGCATTCTGTTTTGGATTCATAAAACCTCCAGATTATAGAGATATTGTTAAGCTGTGCCGAGTTAGCGGCTAGAGCGTCGAGGGCGTCCATATAGATCACGCAGTTCATCCTTAGCCGCCTCAAGCCTGGTTCGTTGTGCTTTAGGCAAAGTTTTTCCTGAGCGGTTTATATAAAAAGTTAACATCGACATAGCCGACCGGTAGGGGTCAGACTTTCGGCGGTGGCTGTGCTCAGCCGAGCGCTTCAATGAGCGGGCAATGGCCTGGGGATCTTCCTTTGTAAATACTCCAGCCTCCAGGTCAAGCGCGTTGCTGGTCTGGGTCACGCGCTGCGACCACCGCTTTTTCTTGGTGGCTGCCATCGTAAACTTCCTCTACTTCGATTTGTCTCAACATTTGTTCAAGCCGCTATATTACATCTGATCAGCTTCTCAGGATCAGATTGCTCGATCAATTCCAATACAGCTTTACGTCGAGGCAATGCCGCTTGTACTCCTACAATAGCTGTTGTCAAAGCTGCTGCCGCACTGGCAAAAGGACCAGCAGCCTCAAATGATCGGCCTTCTGCCATTGCTACGCCCAGCGCGGCAGCAAAAGCATCGCCGGCGCCGGTGGAATCAACACTTTTAACCGGATATCTCGGCAACCAGCGTTCACCATTTGGCCAAACGAGCAGGTTGCCTTCACTACCAGCCTGTACCGCTACTGCACCAACTCCGCGTTTCAACAATTTCAAGGCGGCTTGACGAGCTGTATTGCTATCTCTTACAGAAATATTGACCAATACTTCCGCTTCATTCTTATTAGGCTTGATTACATCAACCAGATGGAGCAATTCATCTGTTAAAGCATTAGGAGGAGATGGATCTTGAACTATTATTGCGCCTGCTTTTTTAGCGATCTTGATTGCGGTAAAAAGAGTCTCCACCGGCACGCCGGTCTGCGCCAACAACACGCGCTGATTCGAGCATTCCCTTTGCGGCATTAACATCTTCAATAGCAAGATTACTGTTTGCGCCCGGAAAGAAGAGCGTCTGCTTCTCTCCTTTTTCGCCAACCATAATGAGTGCAATGCCAGTTGGAATCTGCGCATCGCGTATTACATAACGCTTGTCTACGCCTTCAATGGCCAACTGATCCAGGAGATTATTGCCGCCGCTATCGTTGCCGACGCGAGCAATCAATGCAACCTTTGCGCCCAATCGCGCGGCGGCGATCGCCTGATTCGCGCCTTTCCCACCAGTAGCTTGCTGGAATATATCTCCCTCGACAGAACTACCGGGAGTTGGTAGTTTCGGTCCGTGGCCGAGATAATCGGTATTAGCACTTCCGATAACGACCACATCCCATTCAATATTTCGTATCATACCCATACTTAACTTCCAGTTGGCGCATCCGCAATCTTCTCAGCCTTCTTTGCCGCTCCATCTTGCCGATGCGCTCATAAATTCCTCGATTTCTCTAAGGCTCAGTTACTGCATTTGTGACAATCCTGGCTTCATCCTTATCCTCATCTCCGACATCAGGATTAAAGGACGGTTTTTCCCAGATCGCTTCCGGATCAGTCTTCTCAGTTTTGGTAGCTGGCAATGTGACATAGCCCTTCGTTTTCTTCGTCTGTTCTTTGCTGCCGGGCTTTTCTACATTACGATCCTTTGCCCCTTTTCTCGTTGAGGCGCTCATTTTTCTTACCTCCTGATTTCTTTATATTCCTGACGGATAAGTCTCAGGTACTTCGGCGGCTTCCCATTCAGGTGTGCGCTCTAATGGTTCTACTGCGCGTGCCTCATCAAAATGGAAGATAGCGTCAAACTGATCAGGTAGGCGCGCATGAAAATAATGGCTGAGGCGCTCTGTCTCTGGTCGATAAATAACACCAATGGCTCTTTGCAGCCGTGGCTCACGTAAGCCTTCAATTAACTCTTTTTTACTAGGCAGATCTTCATCTCGGAGAGTGAGTAAGAAATTAGCTATGCCAACATTATGAAAGAGCGATTCATAGCTATCAGCGAGAGCTGGCCACACGCGTTTACGTTCTGCAGGCCCACCCCAATCAGTTGCTGCTGTAACTGTGCCGTGATCGGTGCTAAATCCTACGAGTACGGCTAAATTGCCATATTGCTCGCGCACCAATTGACCAACATTCAGCTCACCCCTCATAGTCCTCTCTGTTGCGCGCGCATCACCAAGATGAGAGTTATGTTCCCACACTACGATCTTTGAATATTGGCCTTGGCTTTCCAAATATGAAGCCAGCACATCGAGTGTCTCAGCCATATGATGATCGCGCAGATTCCAGGTCGAGATCCGACCGCGAAACATCATTCTGTAATACTCTTCAGCATTCTTAACAAGGCGCGCATTCTGTTCAGCATAGAAGTATTCGTCCGGTTCGGCTCTACCGTCGCGGCTGGCAAGATCGGCAGCGCGACGGCGCATTTCAACTAACTGTTTTACCGCTTCATCTTCGCAGGATCTGCTGAGGCCAAATCCAGTTTCCATACCATAGGTCTGAGGATCTTCTCCGAATTGTTCAAAGCAGCCATAACGCTCTCTCGCTCGCTTTGCTGAGTCTGGATCAACTTTTTCCATAAACTTCAGCACTGCTTCAATAGAACTGTAGAGGCTATAAAGATCCAACCCATAGAAACCTACCTTGGCGACTCCATCCACCTGTGTATCGTTGTATTCTCTTAGCCAACCGATAAAATCGAGCACATCAGCGTTACGCCACATCCAATGCGGAAACCGTTTAAAATCGGAGAGTGCTTCTGTGCTGTCAGCATCTTTGCCAAGACCTCTGACATAGCGATTGATACGATATGCATCAGGCCAATCGGCTTCTACTGCTACGGCATTAAACCCTTTCTCTTTGATCAGCCTTTCTGTAATCTCAGCTCGTGTTCGATAAAACTCATGTGTGCCATGCGAGGCTTCCCCAAGCAGCACAAATGTGGCATCGCCGATTAGATCCATTAATGGATCATAATCTGCTGGTGAACCTGTTAACTGATATGCTGAATTCCGAACCATTTCGATTATTATTGAAGATTTTCCTAATCCCATTGCTCCATTCCTTTCTTATGAAACTCCCTTAGTAGCAGCCTTACGCTCTGTTCGTTGTGCGGCTCTTTCAAGTAATTCCTTCACTTCTTCGTCTGTAGTTTGAGAGAAGTTTCTATACCAGAGACCGATTGCCTGGAAAGGTTCAGGTGTCTCTAAACAGATAATCTCATCAACTTCTGTCTTGAAACCTTCACAGGTAGATGAAGGAGCAACGGGAACAGCGATAACTATCTTTGCTGGGTTTGCTTGTTTTAATGCTTGGACGGCAGCTCTCATAGAAGAACCAGTAGCCAGTCCATCATCAATAAGAATAATTGTACGGCCTGAAAGTTCAGGCCGTATTTTGCCGCCACGATATAAGTGATCACGACGAGAAAGCTCTTCCGTCTCTTCCTCGGCAACGCGATCAATTGTTTCACCAGATATGCCCAGATAGTTCACCACATCATCATTAATGACTCGAACTCCGCCTGAAGCAATAGCCCCCATTGCCAGTTCTTTATGTCCTGGCACACCCAATTTTCTTACCAGGTAAATATCTAAAGGCGCATTGAGTGCTTCCGCCACTTGAAAAGCGACCAGAACACCGCCGCGTGGCAGAGCCAAGACCAGCACATCACTGCGATTAGCATAAGCCTGGAGTTTTATCGCTAATCGCTTTCCCGCGTCAGTGCGATCTCGATATAACATAAAATCCCCTCCTGACCTGGGCACTCTTAAGCAGAGTGCGTGCTTCATCCGTTTTAGCGAAGAGTGTAAGCTTGCATAAGCTCAAGAAGTATTATTGAAGAGTTTGCGATCCAGCGGCTGGCATCTATAATTATGCTTCGATATACTCGACAATACTGCTCGGTTCTGGAATAGGCAGGCCCTCTTCTCTGCGCAGATTGATGTAATTTTGAATCGCTTGACGGATCAATGTCTCAGCCTCTTCTAAAGTAACTCCGGTAGTTGCGCACCCTGGCAGATCAGGCACGTAAGCATGATAAGTGCTCTCATCTTTTTCAATAATTACTGCATAACGCATCAGCCTATCTCCCTCACATCTTTTATAAAGCTCTGGATTAATAAAAGATCATGAATACCAAAATATTATTCGCAAAGATGATGCCAAATTAAGAGGAGAATCAGCTTTAACAATAATCGATTGGAAACAGATCAACATAAACTGCTGAGCGATCCATCTGCCATAATTTTGCGAATTGCTGAAGCGATCAGAGGCGCAATCGAAACAACCTGTAGTTGTGGCCAGGTTCTGTTTTTTACTTGAGCTGAATTGGTAACAAATATGTTCTTTATACTTTCATGGCTCAATTTTTCTCTCGCTCCATTAATAAACAGTCCATGAGTGGCCGCAATTGTAATTTAAGGCTGCGCGCCAGCTTCAAGTAGAGCTTGGATGCTCTCTCTAATAGTGCCGCCAGTAGAGATCATATCGTCTATAATCAGACAAGCTCGGTCACGCACATTACCAACAATATGAGTAACCTCTGTTTCTGTGCCGCTCTCGCGATGTTTATGCAGGACAATAACAGATGTGCCGAGCTGATGCGCATATTCTGTCGCCATACGAACGCGTCCTGCATCAGGAGAAACAACTACAAAATCCTGCTTCATTTGATTGCGCATTACATTGGAAAGTGTAGGGACTGCTGTTAAGCTATCAACTGGGATATGAAAGAAGCCTTCGATCTGAGCGGCATGCAGATCCAACGTAATGATTTGATTAATACCAACTGACTCCATCAATTTTGCAACCATACTTGCTGTGATTGGTTCACGGCGACCATGACGTTTATCTGAACGAGCATAACCAAAATAAGGAACAATGGCTGTTATATGCGAAGCTGAAGAGCGGCGGCATGCATCTGCAAAAGCCAGCAATTCGATAAGATGATCATTTACAGGTGGTGAAGTAGGTTGAACAATAAAGACTTCGCGTTTGCGTACAGACTCATCAAGTCTTATTGATATTTCGCCATCTGGAAATTTTTCTATATTGCAAGATCCTAGCCTTGCACCAAGCTCACGCGCAATAGCTGTGGCTAAATTGGGATTAGCTGTACCGGCAAAAATAGTAAAATCTTCTGCCATAGTTAATCTCTTACCCTGTCATAGCTTCAAACTGTTTTGGACGTAGATGCTGATGAAACCAGTTCGCTGAAAGCCGTGCAGACTCTTCAAGTCCACGCTCCTCTTTAATTGGATCGGTTATTCCAGCCACAATCTTAAGTTCTTTTTCACATCGCAGCCATTGATAAGCCTCTTGGTTCATTCTCCGTGCTGATTCATCATTTTCACCAACGATCAGAAGAGTTGGCGATTTGACCTGCTCCAGTACGGTTATCCCTACAAGATTTGACCATCCGCCGCAGGACATAATTGCTCCAATGTCATTGCCAAGATCGGCAGCAGCGACAAGCGCAACGCCATTAGTGTTCACATCAAAGTATCCAACTCTCAAGTGTGAAGTCCGGTCTTATTTTTCAATCCATTTGGTCGCATCAACTAATCGCTCGGCAAGCAATACCAGATCAAACCTAAGATGGTTGGTCTTTGGATCTGATACTTCAAAATCCATCAGCAGATCAAATAAGAGTGTGCTTATATCAGCATCATTAAAGAACCTTGCTATGAAACGGCTATGAGCGCTATGGCGACTACTCCCAAAGCCATGAGCAAAGAGCACAATGCCAACAGGGTTTGAAGGAATGCTAAGAATACCATCAAGCATCACTACTCCTGATGGCACTCGCACATCATGTGTCCGCACTGTAATTTCCACTGGTTTTATTTGATCGCTCATTTTCTTCTCCTCAACATAAATAAGAAAGGTTGGCTACATCCTTTTTCTTTGAAAAACCCTATAACTAGGTAGAGAGTGCTTGTTTTCAAAATTTTTGCTGACTTTGCCATCAGCATAATACAGACTGAGCATTGCAAGCATCTCCAAACAAAACTTTGCTTCATTATCTGTTTTAAATTGCATCTACTATTCCATAGATAAGTTATTGAAGAGCGTCTATTCAATTTTGATCTACTATTAATCAGGCATTTTATTTGCTCTCTTAATATGAGGGGTGAATTTGCAAAACCGTTCTGCTTTCACAACATCATCCAATACATATACAAGGAGGAGAGATGGGCTACTTAACCAATCTTCAAGAGATTCGAGAGCGTGCGCGTCAACAGATAACGAGTGGCGCTGTCACGCAAGGTTATCAACTCGACCGTGAAAAGACGATCGGTATCTTGAATGAGGCGCTTGCTACTGAGATCGTTTGTACATTGCGGTACAAATTTCATTACTTCATGGCTACAGGCATTCATTCTCAGGCTATCAAGGAAGAGTTTCTAGAACACGCTATGGAAGAGCAAGAACACGCCGACAAGATTGCTGTGCGAATAAGGCAATTAGGAGGTAAACCGGAGATGGACCCGGCACTTGTTACCGAGAGGAGCCATAGTGAATACAAGGAAGGCTCATCACTATCCGACATGCTCCGTGAAGATCTGATCGCTGAACGTATCGCTATTGAAACCTATCGAGAGATAATAAAATACTTGGTAAGAAAGATCTGACCTCTCGCATAATGATAGAAGAGATTCTCGCCAAAGAAGAAGAGCACGCTGATGAACTCACTGATTTACTTTTTGCGATTGAGCCGGAGACTGGCGAGGTTACGCAACGCCTCTATTTCAAAGATGAGATCCCCGGCACATCAGTCTTGTCTTTACCCAAATTTGATCAACTTAGCGGAAATAAGGATAATGACAATAAAAAGCAGGGAGAAAGAAAAGATAAGATGATGAGGAAAGAAGATCCAGAGAGATGGGCAGATATTAATTTTAGCGGGGCAGAGATGACAGATGTGCGCCGGACAGAAAGAGTAATAAAAATAGCCCAAGCAATGGCAACAAATCCAGGCGCAAGTATCCCACAGCTATTTGAGCGAACTTATGATGTAAAGGCGACATACAATTTCTTCAAGCACCAGGAAGCAACACCAGATAACCTGCAAGCAGGACATCGGGAATTAGTCTTAACAGAGATGGAAGAATCAGGTGTTTATCTGTTGTTAGAGGATACAACAGAACTATCGTGGTCTGGCAAGAAACCGATAACAGGTTTAGGGCCGATAGGCAAAGGCCAAGCAGGACAACAAGGATTTCATTTACATTCAACGCTAGCAGTACGTTGGACACAAGAGGGAGAAATAGCGGGAGGATATAGACCAACTGTCGAGGTGATAGGCTTTTGTGATCAGCAGTATTACATTCGTAAGCCTCGTCCTAAAGATGAAGGTGATGAAGATTCGCACAAGCGCAAGAGACGCGCACGTGAATCCCAACTATGGGAGAAAGCCAGTGAGTGAATAGGTAAGGCACCAACTAATGAGAATGTTGAGTGGATCAGAGTTTGTAATCGAGCAGCAGATATTTATGAGTTCCTTTATGAGTGCCAGCAACGCAATCAT
Organism: Acidobacteriota bacterium; assembly: GCA_040758525.1. GTDB lineage: Bacteria > Acidobacteriota > Blastocatellia > Chloracidobacteriales > JADJPF01 > JBFLVQ01. The sequence continues at coordinate 187 of JBFLVQ010000429.1, read as the reverse complement.
CATTTTGTCGTGCAAGCCAATCAAGATCGTAGATTATTAGATCCAGTAACTGGTCGAGCGGGAGGTGTAAGATTCTTTGTGTTAATGGCAAATAAGTAGATGAGGATTAAATCATCATCATCATCAACAATTGTTTTTAAAGTCATCATCAGTCATCATCAAGAGGATTGGTGGGAAGAAGAAGAGA
>JBFLVQ010000428.1:0-8377 GCA_040758525.1 Acidobacteriota bacterium | reverse complement strand
CTATTGCTTAAGAGACCTGGTTTTACTGCTGTAGCAATAATCACACTAGCATTAGGTATCGGTGCCAACACCGCGGTCTTCTCGGTCGTCAACACTATGCTCTTACGCCCGCTCCCCTATAATCATTCCGAACGGCTGGTAAAGATGTTAAGGCTTAACAAGAAAAGAGGTGAGAGCGCACCCAACCATTCTTTCCTAAGATTCACAGACCATCAGGCGCAAAACAGTGTCTTTGAGGCAATGGCAGCATACACCGATACAGATGCAGCGTTGACGGGAGATAAGATGCCGGAGCAGGTTAAGGGTATCGTGACATCTCCCGAACTGTTCAAAGTGTTAGATATACAACCGATTCTTGGGCGTACGTTTAAGGCCGATGATGAGCAACCTGGCGGTGCCCCTATTGCAGTAATCAGCTATAGCATGTGGCAACGCCGTTTTGCATCAAATCCAAACGTGATCGGACAATCGCTCAACCTAGATGGTAAACAGAACACGATCATTGGTGTGTTGCCGGCAAATTTCCAGTTTCTATTTGAGACCGAGTCACCAGAATATTTTGTGTTAATCGATCCAAAGGGTGAGATGGCAGTACAACGCGACGCAAGCTATCTAAGGGTACTGGGAAAGCTTAAGCCTGGTATTACTATAAAACAGGCAGATGTAGAGTTACAGAGCATTGCTGCTCGACTTGAGCAGCAGTACCAAGACGACAAAGAGGAGAGTGTAAGGCTTATTTATGCACAGGACGATCTAGTGGGAGAGCTACGCACTACTCTGCTTGTTTTGCTGGGCGCGGTTGGCTTTGTGCTCCTCATCGCTTGCGCTAATGTTGCTAATCTTCAGCTAACACATATTGCTCAACGCAGTCGAGAAATAGCAATACGTCTAGCGCTGGGAACGGACTATGGGCGCATTGTCCGCCAACTGCTCACAGAGAGTCTAGTGCTCTCATTACTAGGCGGTGCATTAGGGTTGTTCTTCGCGATATGGGGGGTTGATCTTATCTCGGCATTTGTTCCTGAAAATATCCCTCGTTTCAAAGATGTCAATGTCGATGCTACCGTACTTGGCTTTACTCTTGGTGCTTGTGTATTAACAGGTATCCTCTTTGGTCTTGCGCCAGCACTACAAGCATCAAAGATTAACTTAAATGAGGCACTTAAGGAGGGTGGGCGCAATATCTCGGAGGGAATGGGACGGAATCGTATGCGTAGGTTGCTGATTATTTCAGAAGTCGCACTCTCACTGATACTACTTATTAGCGCAGGGCTACTTATCAAAAGTTTTTTATACCTACGCAACACTAATCCTGGCTTCAATCCAGAGCAGGTTCTTACTGCTACAATTCCGCTCCCTAATACCAGGTATTCTAAAGACGAACAAATACTAGGTTTCTACCAGCAATTAGTCGAACGTGCGGCACAATTGCCGGGTGTTGAGGTCGCAGGAGCAAGTTTAGGGCTACCACTTGGCGATACTAAAATCAGCACATCTTTCACCGTTGCAGGACAACCTGATCCAGGTCCTGGTTCAGAGCCTATTGCTGGTGCGCGAATCATCACACCAGGCTATCTACGCACGCTACGTATACCATTGATCAAAGGGCGAGATTTCACAGAAAAAGATACTGCAGATTCACCCAAAGTGCTGCTTATTAATGAGACTTTAGCACGTAGCTACTTTCCTGGCGAAGATCCCATTGGTAAATATCTTAATATTGGCCTCAATGAAATTCATGGTGAGATTGTCGGGATTGTCGGTGATGTACGCTACAGCAGAATGGATAGAGCCGCAACTCCAGAATACTATGTACCACACAAACAGGTAGCAACCGACTATATGTCACTGGTTCTGCGTGTGCAGAAAGGCGATCCAACCACTCTCTACGAGCCATTACGTGCCCTTATACGGGAACTAGACAAAGATATACCGCTCTACCAGGTCTATCCTATGGAGCGTTTTGTCAGCAATTCTGTGGCACAACAACGCTTTAGCATGATCTTGTTTGCCGCATTTGCTGGTCTCGCGCTGGCACTGGCAAGTGTAGGTATATTTAGTGTAATGAGCGCCCTTGCCACACAACGAACGCATGAGATCGGTGTACGTATTGCGCTAGGCGCACGTCCACAGGATGTCCTCAAGCTAGTTGTTGGACAAGGTATGGCACATGCCTTAGTCGGTATAGGTATAGGGTTAATAGGAGCTTTGGCTTTAACTCGTTTAATGAGCAGTCTGTTATTTGAAGTAAGCACAACTGATCCAATAACCTTTATTGTGATCTCATTGGTACTGATAACGGTATCATTGATAGCTTGTCTGCTGCCGGCATGCCGAGCAACTAAGGTTGATCCAATGGTTGCACTACGATATGAATAAGATGGTAAGTATAGTTAATATGGTCTTATTGTCCTTGCTATACTGATGGGTGACAGGAGGACTTTATGGCAATAAAGATTAGCGCGATCAATCATATTCAGATTACTGTACCAGCCGCTCTTGAGGTTGCTACAAAACATTTCTATCGTAATATACTAGGGCTTGAAGAGGTTCCTAAACCAGAGAATAAGCAGAAACGTGGAGGCGCTTGGTACCGATATGGAGAGGTCGAGTTGCATCTTTCCATTGAGGAGCAAGCCGCCAGCAATCATTTAAGCAAGCGCCATATCTGCTATTTAGTAGAAGATCTCGCTCAAACTGAAGAGGAATTGAAAAGAGCAGATGTAGAGATAATTCCTGATCCTGAGCCGATCGCTAATTGGTTACGTTTCTATATTCGTGATCCTGGTGGTAACCGTATCGAAATTGCACAACGTATTTAAGCTCTCTCAGAGACGCGCTTAGCAATGTTCAGCTACACAGTTCGGCGTAAGTGATATAGACCTGCTGTTTATCTGCCATAAAGGCAGCGATCTCTTCATTGTTATCAAACTCTTGTTGTAGTCTATTTATCACCGCGATCGCTAGACTTAAGTGATTAAGCGCGGATACTTCATCATTAGTATGCTTATAGTAACGTGCTAGGCCAAAATGAGCACGCCATTGGCAATCAGCAAAAGGAATACTTTCTGCCAAGCGTAGCGCATTTTGAAAGCTGACCAGAGCTTCATCCCAATGCTCCAATCTTATTTCAACCTCTCCTTGCTCACACATCGTTCTACAATTATTGAGAGTTTCACCTTTGCTAGTAAGTGTAGTTGAAATGGCGCGTAGCTTTGCCAATACTGCTGTGGAAGGATTAGCACGACCTTCGGCAGTGGCAAATGCATGTGCGATGTGCAATTGACCAACAAGATCTTGTGTCTCTTGCATTATTACTTGGCCATGACTAAGCAATTCTTGAGCTTTCTGGAAGTTGGGCTCAAATGCACTACCTAGACTTCGTCCGGCAACAAAGTAGAAGTAGCCTTCTAAATTGTGCCAACCACAAGTGTGGGCTATCTTTGTCCCTTCATCAAAATATTTTTTAAGTTGATTTAACTGGCATTCATACTCAGTAACCCAAGACCAGAAGACCAAAGTGAAACACTCCATATAGCGGTCATTGCAAGCACGCGCCAGTTCCAGGGCTTTACTTAGATAAGTGCGGGCTTTGCGCCACTCACCACAAAAATGGTTGAAGAAACCAAATGCACTCAAAGCTCTTGCTTGCATAGAGCGATCACCGCTACGCTGAGAAATTTCACACATCTCTTCAAAAGTTGAGAGCGCTTCAGCTAATTTGGAAATACGTGCTTGGCATAATCCCAGATAGAACATAAGCGGACAGAGATACTTTTCATCATTCAACTGCCGCGCTAGTGTTAATGCCGCACTGCCAATTTTTACGCCTTCAGAGTAACGGTTGCCCCAGAAGCATAGTTCTGTTGATATAGCTTGCAAAGATAGATGTAGAGTAGGAATATTCAATTTCTCAATATATTCATGGGTCTGTTTAACTTCTCGTTCTGCTTCCTCGAAGTGTGCTAGTCGCATTAATGCCATTAGACGATATAATCTAATCTCAGCAAAAATACGCTGACGCTCCGTATTGACATCTTCAGATTCAAGATTGCTGAATGCTTCTTCAACAAATTTTGATAGCTTTATTACATCACCCATAACCTGCTGCTGAAAGGCTTGCTCTACTGCAGGAACACCATACTTAAAGGTCTCTTCCCATTCGCCAGCAGCATAATAGTGATAAGCAATTGTCCCTGCAACTCTCTCTGTTTTGCTACTATAAAGCTTGCTAAGCGCCTTTGCCACTTGCGAATGTAGGCGTTTACGTTGCCGCTTGGGAATCTCTTCGTAGATAACATATCGAATTGTGGTCTGATAAAATCGATAACTATCGCCAGCCATGCCATTATCTGCTTCAGACAGCAAAAAGGCTTTTACACCTGCAACCAGCAGACGTTCCATCTCAACTTCATCAAGATTTGAGACCAGTTGAAGCAGTTCAAAACGGAAATCATCACCAATTACTGCGGCTTGTGAAAGCAACTGGCGCAATTCTTCCGGGCAACTCTCTAGTTTATACTTAACTATACTGTCGATTGAATGCGGTACTTTGACTTTTTCGAAGCCTGTACCACGCCATACTCTATCTTGGAAAATGATCTTTCCACTATCGATAAGTAGACGGATCACCTCTCCTAGATAAAATGGATTACCATCCGTGATCTTGTGAAGCAGTTTGATATCTTCCTGGTTAATATCAACATAATGGAAAACAGCCTGTAGCCATACATTTATTGTCTCAAGATCAAAGGGAGCAAGCTCCATCTTTTCGTAAGTGAAATAGGATACCTGTTCTACCAACCATTCACGTAATGGATGTCCCTTGCAACCAGCCTCCTCGGTTCGTGTTGAGCCTACAAAGCAGAGTTTGTGTTGTTTACTACTACGTAGTAGATAACCTAGATACTCCAGACTTAAAGAGTCGGCCCATTGTAGATCATCGATCAGCATTAAGAGTGGACGCGTTTTGGCAATATTAAAAAAAGTTGAATTTAGTTCTTCAAATACCGACCATTTATCAATAGCTTTAGTGTCAGCAAGACTGGCTTGTAGACCAAAATGCTTGGCTAGTTGCTCTCTGATATTATCGAATGAAGTAGTGCTATGCCCACTAATCTCTGATTCTGGCAGCATACTAGCAAGCATAGTTTTGAACAACTGTAATGGTTCACTAGCCTTACTACTATAATCAAAGAATTTTCCTGCCAGCACAGTAGCATCATTATTAATTGCCCATTCCCGTAGTTTGGCAAGAAGTTCTGTCTTTCCTATGCCAGGGCTACCGATAATAAAGGTAGGGCGCGCTTTGCCTTCAATGGTATTGAGAAATTCGCTCTGTAATCGCTTTAATTCATTCTCACGTTTAACAAATTGATTAAAATTTGGCTGTGGTACACCTGCTTCTACTAGTACTTCGGTACTGATTTTGCTGTCGATACCATTACTATTAATAGTTTTGGTGCTAAGTAACTGCTCACGCATAACGGAAGCTACTGTGGTAGCAAGTTCTTCCGCCATTGCTCCGGCTGTCTGATAACGATGTTCTGGTTTCTTCTCCAGCGCTTTTAATACTATTGCATCAAATTCTGGGCTAAGCTCTGGTCGTCGCCGCGAGGGTGGTTCGGGTGGCGCTTCAACATGGGCATTAAGGATATCGGTGATTTTCTTGGAAAAGAACGGTACTGTTCCAGTAAGTGTTTGGTAAAGTACTACTCCCATTGCGTAAATATCGGATGCTGCAGTAATCGGCTCTTCCATTATCTGTTCTGGTGACATATAAATGGGAGTGCCACAGATCTGTCCTCGATAAGTAATCCTCACTGCTGAAGACCGACTGGTATCACTCTCTTGGTAAGAGAGGCGCGCCGTACCAAAATCGAGTACCTTTATCTGTTCATGCCCCGCCGTATCCTGACAGATCATTAAGTTAGCCGGTTTTAGATCACGGTGAATAATACCTAGACTATGGGCAACATCAAGGGCAGCCGTAATAGGACGGATAATCTCTAGAGCACGCTTGGGTAGTAAAAAAGTATGCTCTTTTAAGTATTGTTCTAAGGTAATCCCATTGACATACTCCATGACCATAAATAGCAGGCCATCTTCAGTCAAATTAAAATCATGCACAGCCACAGCATTAGGATGAGCAAGTCGCCGCACTGCCTGTGCCTCGCGACGAAAGCGCAGCATTACCTCGTTGTTTTGCGTATGTTCAGGGGAGATTACTTTAATTGCTACCAGATCGCCTATTCCTATATGCTTGGCACGAAAGATTGCCCCCATACCACCTTGTCCAAGTTTTGCTTCGACCTTGTAAGTACGATTAAGCACCTTGCCGATCAGTGCGTCCAGGGGGTCAGCAAAAATTTCGCTCAATTCCGTGCCATCTACAGAGCAGAATCGAGCATCATCTGCCCACTTTTTACCGCAGGCTATACAAGTCTTCATTTTATTAACTTCCCTTTTGTTAAATAGGTCTCAACATCAGAGATTATACTTACCTATCAATTTTAATATTAACTATCTGGTTAGTTACCTACTTTATCATCTATATTATAGATCTCGCTACTGGTTGCAACAGAGCCTTACTAGCCTAGTTGTTGAATACAGAGCTAGCGAAGATTAACGCTAGTATATTTTAGTAAAGATTAATCGTTAGCGATTAATTGGGGTCGATTCACCTTTTCACATTTTCACCGGTCGCTTTTAAGTATTTACGAAAACGGGAGATGTCTATCTCATACTTCTTTATTTTATAGTTTAAGATGCGTAATGTTGTGCGTAGTAATTTTGCTGCTTTGGTACGGTTAGCACGGGTAGTTTTTAATGCATCCTGAATCAAGTCCTTCTCATATGCCTCAACTGTCTCTTCAAGCGAGGCGCTAAAGGTTGTTTCAGAAATCTCTGCCATCTGTAATGTAGGAGGCAAATGGTGACTGTGAATAACTGGTCCATTGCAGACTAATGCTGCCCGTTCCAAGGTATTCTCCAACTCACGCACATTACCAGGCCAATGATAGCTCATCAGCATATCGATAGTAGGAGTTGAGATACGCCTTATCTCTTTGCCATGCTCGGCGGCATATTTCTCAAGAAAATAGTCTGCTAGCAGCATTATATCTGGTTTACGCTCTCTTAAAGGAGGTACAAAAATAGTAAAAACATTAAGCCGATAGTAGAGATCTTCGCGAAATTGCCCCTGGGCAATTGCCTCTTCTAAATTCTTGTTGGTGGCAGCTACTAAACGTACATTGGCTTTGATCGTCTCTGTACCGCCTAAACGTTCAAACTCCTTCTCCTGTAGTACTCGCAATAGTTTAATTTGTGTAGCAGGATTTACTTCACCAATCTCATCAAGAAACAGAGTACCGCCTTCTGCCATCTCAAATCGACCCCTTTTACGTGTCTGTGCACCCGTGAAGGCACCCTTTTCATAACCAAACAGTTCAGACTCGATCAGCGTATCTGGCAATGCCGCACAATTAACCTTAATTAATGGTTTCTTAGCACGTGCGGAGTTGTAATGGATCGCGTTTGCAATCAATTCTTTTCCGGTTCCCGATTCACCACGAATCAGTACGGTTGTGTTGGTACGAGCAACTTGAGTAATCTGTTCGTATACCAGCCGCATTGCGCTGCTACGACCAATTATGTTAGAGAAATCATATCGCTCAATCAACTCTTTCTTCAAATGGTTATTCTCATTAAGCAACCGCTGACGTTCTGCTTCAATAAGGCGATGGATTTTTAATGCCTGTGCGATCATAGAGGCAGCAACAGTCAGACACTTGACCGTGCTTTCAAATTCATGCTCTTGATAAAAAGGCAGATCGATATTGAGTGCACCAATGGTTTTACGATTGAGAATAATGGGCACACAGATGAAGCTCAACTCTTGTTTCTTCAGTTCCTTTCTTTGTGCTGAATCTATTAATGCTAGTGGATCACGACTAAGCTGTGGTATCAATACTGTCTTACCAGTCTCAATAACACGATGAATAATCTCACTAGAAAAATGCCCGGAGAATTTGTTCGGCGCTGACCCGCTAACAGCCTTTACAACTAGCGCTCCGGTCTCATCTTCCAATAGCGTTACCATACCTCTGATACCGCCATGATATCGCTCCAATATTTCTAGTGCCTTTTGTAATGCCGTCTTGAGGTTCAATGTGCTAGAGAGCGCTTGACTTACCTCTACGAGCGTGGAAAGTTTTTTAATCTGAGTGGCTTGGCTTGTCATAATTTTACAAATTTGCAATAAATGCCTGTTTCCTTTACAAAATTGTAAGTTTAGTTAGTAGATAACAGGGTTTATCTTGAAGTAAGGATATCTCATTACCTAACAACTTCATAAGATAAAATAGTCTGTATCAAC
>JBFLVQ010000427.1:0-8383 GCA_040758525.1 Acidobacteriota bacterium | reverse complement strand
ACCGGTTATGTCAACCAGCGCGATCTTTCTATCTTATAACGAAAACTTCTTCTCATTCGAGTTTGCTGCGCTTAACTATACCAATCCGGAAAATAATCAATATGCCTACAGGCTAGAAGGATTTGATAAAGATTGGATCTATTCAGGCTCACGCCGTTATGCCAGCTATACCAATCTTGATCCTGGAGAATATCTATTTCGAGTTAAAGGTTCAAATAATGATGGATTATGGAATGAGAATGGTATTTCAATAAATGTCATAATCTTGCCACCACTATGGCGAACCTGGTGGGCCTATCTGATCTATCTTGTCTCTTCTACCGGTATTATCTATGCTGCTATACAGATTCGTTTACGTGCGTTGAAAAGACGTAATCAGTTATTGGAAGCAGGAATTAAGTCTAGAACAATAGAGTTATCTGAAAAGCTAAAGGAGTTGCAAGTAGCCAATCAGCAGGTTGAGCAGCGTAATGAAGAACTAATAAGAAAGAATGGAGAGCTAGTAGAATCTTACAAAAGAACGGAGATTGTCTTCTCGGCACTTTCAGAAGTACTGCCTGGCACAATACTGGCGCAAAAATATCGACTAGAAACCAAAATCGGCACAGGTGGATTTGGTGTTGTCTATCGCGGTCTGCACCTTAATCTCAACCGACCAGTAGCAATAAAGATATTGCAGCCCAACTTTAGTAGTATAGATTATGAGAGCCTAGAGCGTTTCCATATAGAGGCTATCTCAGCCTGTCGTGTTAATCATGCTAATGCTGTAACAGTACTCGATTTTGGTATTACACCGGAAGGGATCTCTTATCTGGTAATGGAGCTATTAGAGGGGCATACGCTCCAGCAGGAGTTGCAAGAGCATCAGCTACTGTCGCCTCAACGTTGCGCACAGATTCTCACACCAGTCTGTGATGCGCTCGCCTGTGCGCATGCCGCTGGCATTGTTCATCGCGATATTAAACCGGACAATATCTATCTACATCAGACCTATGAAGGTGAAGTGATCAAAGTAGTCGATTTTGGTATCGCCAAGCTGCTTAGGGGTAATACCAGTTTTAATCTAAACAGTCTTACTGTTACTGGCAGTATGATTGGTACACCTAGCTATATGTCGCCAGAGCGATTAAACAATAACCCTTATGATGGGCGTGCGGATGTATACAGCTTGGGTGTTATGCTCTATCGTATGCTTTGTGGCCAACTCCCTTTTCAGTCTTCAGAGGGCGATATTATGGCAATAGCAATGATGCATATGACCCAGGAGGCCAGACCATTACATGAGATCAGGCCGGAGCTCTCCACAGAATTATCCGCCGTGGTAATGCAGGCGTTGGCAAAAGATCCCAACCAACGTCCCACGATAACAGAGTTAGCAACTAGATTTAGTGAGGCAGTAAAACTGACTGAGAACAGAATGGTGCTACCAACACAATAAAGTACCATTGAGGATCTATTAAGCAACAAGAATTTTTTTAATCTCACTCTCATCCATACGTAGAGTTGGATCGGGATTGAGCAAAGAATGGCAAAGTCGATCTAACTCGGTATCGATATCAGGCCGTAGCAGGCTGGGTGGAGGCAGAATAAATCTACGTTTATTCATTATTATCTCCCAGGTACTACCAGTAAATGGTCTATTTCCAGTCAGTATTTGATAGAGAATTGCTCCCACGCTATACCAATCACTTGCTGCTGAAGCCTTCTTGCCTGCACATAGTTCCGGAGATATATAGGCAATAGTCTCATCATAGCCAGAACGCTGATAGAATGGAGCTGGGATTATTTCAGGATTAAGTCCACAGTCAGTAATGATTAGATGTCCATGAGCATCTACAAGTAGATTGGTTGGCTTAATATTGCTATGTAACCAGCCATTGCTATGCAGCGCGATTAATGCCTGCGCCAGTTGTTTAAGCAATGTACGTAGTTGTGCAATACCAGAGTTGTGTAAATAACTGATTAGATCGGATCCTGCTACCAGTGGCATAGTAAAATAGCAGTCCTGTGAATCAACAAACAGATCATATAGCTGAATCAGATTGGCATGATGAATTTCAGCCAGGGTGGAGAACTGTGCAACGAAACTCTCCCGTTTACCTGCCTGAGTATGTGAAAGGTGTTTAAGTGCAACAATATTTCCATCTTCTCGATCAAGTACTTTATAGACTGTCCCATTCACACCAGCGCCTAAGGCAAGTAGACGTTGAAAACGGAGTGTTGTGGAAGAGGTTGCCAAACCAAGTCTATCGTCTAGGCCAGTAGTAGGAGAAAGTTCGCCAAACACAGTTGCCACTGCGGGCGCTTCAATAAAATCGCTTGCTTCCTCACTTAAGACTAGCAATGACTCTACCATCTCACGTAATCGTTGATCACCACAACAAGAGCGGGCAAGAAACTCACTGCGTAGATGTGGTTGGCAGTTGAGTGCAGCGTAGAAGAGTTCTTCGATCTGTCGCCATCGTTCTGGGGTCATCTCTTCCATAGAATCGCTCATCTCTTTTTCAGCTCCTTGTAAAGCCAGGTCTTTGCTAATAACCAGCCATGGCTGACTGTACGAGGGGCAATACCCAGTACCATTGCTGTTTCATCAATTGAGAGTCCACCAAAATAGTGTAGTTCTACAATACGACCATGTGTAGGATTAAGCTTTGCCAAACCAGTGAGCGCTTCATCTAGTGCTACTAGATCTATCATTGATTCATTAGTTGCGACGTTGACTTGATCTAGAGGGATCTTATAGTTACTGCCACCGCGTTTATCAGCAGTACGGTGACGTGCGTAATCGACCAGAATATGGCGCATAACCTGTGAAGCAACAGCAAGAAAATGAACACGACTCTGCCATTTAATATCCTTCTGTCTGACTAAACGCAGAAAGGATTCATTCACTAGCGCGGTTGGTTGCAATGTATGATCACCACGCTCTTTCTGCATATGTAGACGAGCAATACGTCGTAGTTCGTCGTAGAGCACTGCAGTTAATCGGGCAAGCGCTTCCTGATCGCCTTCTGTCCACAGTTTAAGCAGTTCGGTTATATCAATCTGATTATCGGCTTCGCTAGATATATTCATATTACTAATCCATCATAACAGGCTGAAATCTTATCACCATCATTTTATATATCGCAAAACCCAAAGCAAGATCGCAATAGTTTTAGAAAAAATTTCCTTCTTATTGCGATCTGATGGTTGTTAATACGCTATAGAGCATATAAGGCAATTTGCAAGGAGATAAATAAATGCCAAGGTTCAATATATCTCAGCCGGCAGAACGACCTACTAACTTTTTGCTGCCTTGACTTTTGGCGCCACCTTAGTTGCTAACGGAAAAATTTATTCACAATTTCAAATGCTAATTGGTTTCTATCCTGAAGCCTGTCTTAACCCTATAGGAGGTTAGCTTTATGAATGGTGTTGTAAGTACAGATCAAGATCGCAAAGAATTACTTGAACGGTTTGCCCCAGGAGTCTGGTTGCATTTTGAAGAGGATAATTTCCCTCAAGATGTTGGAAGATTTATTGCCCGCGTAGATCTTTACCAGAACAGTGAGAAGGTTAACACAAAAGGACCATTGCAATTCAGCGATCTAGTGCGGGTCTCTCAACCCAATCAAATTGAAGATCCATCACTCTATCTACATGATAGGGAAAATAAGAAGACCCGACAGGGGCAAAAGCCCAATAATGAGAACCAGCCACCCTGTTATGCATCTGTTAGAGAGTTGGGAAATGGATTATTAGATATTCAATACTGGTTCTTCTACCCTTATAATGGCTTGCCCAGATTCTACAAATTTTTTGGTGACCATGTAGGTGATTGGGAACATTATACCGTTCGGGTAGACACCAAAATCAGCCTGCTAGGTAAAGATCAGATTGTTGGAGTATACGCCTCAGCACATGATGGTGAAGGACTATGGTTAGAAGCCCCCAGAATATGGACCAATGATGAATCTGGCGCTCAACATCCAGTAGTTTTTTCTGCTTACCATAGCCACGCAAATTATCACGACAATGGCGATGAGCTAGCGTTGACGCTAAAAGAGAATTTACGCCGTGATAAAAATGAAGGATTGCATATACGTAGACCTGGTAAAATTAGCGGCGCTATTTTGCCTGATGATTTTACCAGTCCTGGCACTATGTGGAAATGTTGGAAGAACATAATTGAGATCCGTTGGTCTGATCGACAGCCAACACTGAACAATCAAGATTGGGTAAAATTTACTGGCGACTGGGGGCAAAGTAAGAGCCCCGTGGGACCAGCCATTAAAGATTCCTACAAACTTGGCGATCCTAATCCACCCACTCACAAAGGAGACGCTATTGAGCGAGTGTATAAACTGCCTGGCCGCTCTGGCGTAACAAATCTACTGACATATAGTGGCATGATCTTTGCCGCCGCACATGGACATGTCTTTCAACTCGATAGCTTCAGTAAGCAGATAATGGCAGATAATGACCTTGAAGGATCCGGACAGCATGAAGTACGCCTTGCCGTAATAGGGGAAGTACTCTATGCCGGTATTAATGGTGCTATTTTTGCACTAGATCTTAATAATGGCTTGAAGACATTGGGCAACGTACCCGTTCACTTGCCAGATAAAACTAATCCAACCAGTCTGCTAGTTTTTGAAGATCGGCTCTTTGCTGCTGCTGGTGGACGTGTTTTTGAAGTTAATGTAAAGAAAGAGAGACTAGAACTGAGAGAGGAATGGGAAAGACGTGTTGGCAATTCGAGTGATGAAATAAGGATGGCAGCAGATAATGGTGTGCTCTGGGCAGCCGCAAATGGATTTGTTTATCCACTCGATATGGGTAGTAAACTGAAAAGCCTGGCACCTGGTGATGGAAAGATCAATCTACCCGATCGAGATGGCATAACCAATATCGTCGCGAAGCAGGGAAAGGTTTTCGCTGCTGCCGAAGGCAGAGTATACGGGATTAATCCTATAACCTTTAGACGCGCTGATGAGAACCCATTGGAAGAGTTTGGCGAAGGCGAGGTAACACTTAACCTTGATGACAATTTGATTCTCTATGTGGGTCTCGATGGCGATGTTATTGCATTTGACAGCAATCGTGGTCTTGGCACTGTCATCAGACATTATACTTTACCAGATATGAGAGGTAAGGGAGTCACCAATGTGCTCTTTGAATCAAATATGCTCTTTGCCACTGTCTATGGCAGTTTTTATCAGCTCGATGCGCACAGCAGCAGCCTATTGAAAGTTTCTCTACCAAAGGAATCCCAGTTGGTAACTAGCGAAGCACGCCTGGCTTTCCTCACAGATCATTATTATGCTGGTATTAATGGGCGTGTCTACGCGCTTCACCTAGTATAATGGGTGAGTTAGTTCAAACATTACGTACAGTTGATGGTAGGTTGAGAGGATAAGATGCTCTCTCCTGCCATCATGGATAGGCAGCCTATTATAGATGGTCTGCCTATCGCTTCATTACAGAGATTACTCTATTCATGTAATCACTCTCTAAAAGTAGTGGTTACGAAGCGCACCATCATATCGACTACTAATTAGGCTCTTCTTGGTGTCATGGTTCAGCGAGAAGTGGGAACCGAATAGGTCGGCAATAGCAAAAAGTTAGAGTAATAAAAGCGCTCTATAACTTAATTTACAGTGTACTTATTTATGAATTGCTGGATAAGTTCGGTAAGCGCTTTGTATGTAGGGCCAAGGGAGATCGTTGATTTTATCGGATTTAATAGTTATCTATTAATCGATCTGCTGTTATACTGATACTGAGGCGTTTTTAACTGGACTGCCCGCCTGTTAAGGCAAAGAGCTACGCAATCGTTAAAGCCCTTCACTAACGCGCCGTCCCACCACAAACAGCACAAAGGCTCTCGCTCCCGTTTCTCTTTAGATGTCACATTAAGGCTTGGAGTTATTATGCCAAAAAGTCGTATCTCGATAAGTAAACATTCCGGAAAAATTAAATGCGAATTTCGCACCACAACTGCAGTTGGTGATTGCCCAGCATCAGTGATTTTATCGCGGTAGGCATTTTGTTACATCGATAATATGAAGGTGTATTCAAAATGCTAGCTGAATTGCTTAACGTCAGTATCAATCGCTGGAGCGATTGGTCGGACCAGCGTGAGACAATGAAGGAGGCAGAAAATATGGTCATGGTAAATATTAAACAAGATTTGAAGACTAACGGCGATACAATTGAAAACCTAAAGACCGAGATTGCCGCGATGGAAACTCAGCTTGCCAAGCTGGAACTGCAGCATTCGCAGGCACGCATACTGGTGCGCTGGTTAGAAAAGTGGCTAACCTTAGGTAGCGTGAAAGAAGCACATTGGTTGCGGTTTAAGTTAACCCTCAGCCAGCGTGAATTGGCTGCCAAACAAGCTCAACAATGACTATGTGAATCTGATTGTTGCATAACTAATGCCCATCAGCAACAAGGATATTGTTAATTACCACATTGTTGAATAACTGCTATTCAAGCCTCTTGCATAGCGTAATACCGTTGCCGTCCACAAGCTGGTTATTAACCCTCTTCTATCACTATAGGAAAAAGGCCAAAGTATAGGCAAATTTTAAAGGAATAATGCCAATATCTTGTAGCGTCTTCTCAAAGCGACAGAAGAGGGTTAAGAAAGAAATTTTACTGGGGAAAAGAGAGCGACATCTTTCCTTTTCTATCATCTCATACCACACGGCTGCTGGTGCATGGATATCTTTTTCCCTTGGTAGCCATACTCACTTCATAATAAATGTAGCACTACCTCTAAAGTTTCTCTGTAGTAAGGGAACTGGCTGGTAAGAGAATTCCTTCTTGATGTTGATTTAAGTGATCTTTCTCTTGAAAGCCTCTCTCATAGAACCGGTTCTTTCATATCACCGCTCTTTATAGCCTTACGGATGTGGGGTTTTATTAAGCTAGCTGGTATATGCTGGACAGAGGAAAAATAACACGAAATGATTGTAAAACAATCCGCCATAAGCTTGCAAAATTTATAATGGATAGGTAAGTGGGTTACAGAGTGTATTTAGACATTGTGTTAAGAGTATATGTCGGTTACAATTATTATTGTTAAAATATTTGTTTAAGCAGTGGCGCATACTTCGAAAGCTGAAGTGAACACCTTTTAAGATTAAATTTCACTCCATCTAACCTCGTCTGCTCTAATTGCCTCAACAAAAGTGAAATAGAGGTATTTAAATGTCATTTTCTACGTTTAAGTTAGTTTCCTAGCTGCTCTCAGATGTGACAAAGCTCAGCTATATAGAGCCGACAGCTATTCAAAATCAGGACTGCAGCATATCTATATAGTCAAGTAGGATGGTTTTTCTGCGCAACTAATTTTAGTTGCCATCTAAAGCAAATCAAAAGGAGTAAGTGTGAGTCTAGAGAAAATACTTATAATAAAACGTTACCCTAATGCGGATTTCGCAAACTGCAAGGTTGGACTTGAAACCAGTCCGGAGCGCTACTCTGTTCTCATAGCGAATGACTATAGTGAAGGCCAATTCCTACTAAAAACACCTGTTGTGATGGAAAATGAGCGTGTGCGTCTAGTAATTGTTGATGCCGATGAAGTGGATACCTACACTTTGGAACTGTTAACGAACATCAGAATATCGAATTACAATTTACCTGTGATCGTTTTGACAAACCTAGCTGGTAATGGAACCAGGCATTCACTGACATTGACATCCAGTGAATGCATAGTAAAGACAGGTGACTATGATAAATTTCTCTGGCATATGGTTAAAAAAAGCCTGGAGCGTAATTCTAATAGACAGAATCGCTCAACAATAAGGCCAAAGAAGGCTTTTCATCCATTTAGTGTTGGCAAAAAAGGAATATAAAATACACTGCCTGTTCTCAACAACTGCCAATTAATCTCTATTAAGCAGAGAGCAGAACTTTGGATACCGGTAAGTGGCCATCAAAACATTATTCCATTAATCGAAGCTTAATGTTTATGAAGGTCAAAGTGTGATCGCAAGCGAATACGTTGCTGAAGGCTCAGTGGCCCAGTATCTGCCCACTATTGAACAACTGAAAAAAGGAAATATTAACAATTGTCAAACAACTTAATGATAAGAAGATCAAGATCCATTGGCAGTTCTCTTTCCAGTCTACCATAAACAAACTTCACTCTCATTACTAGCAGGTTTTTCCTGATAACTCACAATTTATCATTGCCAAAGCTGACGGTAAAGAATTTTAGAGTCTTGGGGGAGCGCGAGGGGGAAATGTATCCTCTCAATAAATGTTACTGCTGGCGAACTCTATTAGAGTCACCCTCAGAAAACTATCAGAAGATAGATTCTTGTGAAAAAATAAAAACGTTCAGAGGCTTTAGGCAGCCTGCTGAATGCTTGTTGTTGCCATTATC
>JBFLVQ010000426.1:0-8417 GCA_040758525.1 Acidobacteriota bacterium | reverse complement strand
GATCTCAAACAGTATCCTGGCGGACCACCACGTGTACCCTATGATGTGACCGCCTGGACGCTTCCTATGCAGATGGGTGTTGAGGTAATTGAGGTAATTGAGCCGCTGACCATTGAGTCTAAACCGATTGAGCGGGCAAGTGTATTGGGTGGCGTATCAACCAGTACAGGCCGTTACTTTCTTATTGAGCGTCGTTATACCAACTCCTATGGGCTTGTTTATGAACTACTGAAAAAAAGTATTCCTGTGCTAGAGGCACGCCAATCAGCAGTATTGACACAAGGCTCATTGCCAGCCGGAAGCTTTCTTATTGCTGCTGATAAAATTGAGCGTAGCCAGTTGGATCAGCTTGCTCGACAATGGCAAGTGTCTGTACGTACGATAGAGAATTTGCCAGTACTAATGACTCGTGAGTTGACACGCCCTCGTATAGGAATTTACCAACCTTGGATCACTAGCATGGATGAAGGTTGGACACGCTTACTGCTAGATCAACTAGGTATAGAATATCGTGCTTTGCACAACGAAGATTTCTTGCGCAAAGGTGTAAATCTACGTGACAGCTTTGATATCATCATCTTTCCCGATCTTTCCAGCAATCAAATTATTAAAGGAAAAGAGGTTCCTGAAGGTAAAAAAGATGATGATGATAAGGAAGAGCCTATTCTTGGTACTCCTCAGCTTCCTAAAGAGTACCAAGGTGGTATTGGCAAAGAGGGTGTAGAGGCAATAAAAGAGTTTGTTAAAGCTGGCGGTACGCTGTTAGCACTGGGTGGCGCTACCGATTTTGCTATTGAGAAGTTACGTTTGCCAGTTATCAATGATCTAAAGGGAGTTTCCAGTAAAGATTTTTATGCCCCTGGATCGATCTTGGAAGTAGAGATCGATGCGCGCGAGCCGCTCGCTTTTGGCATGCCAAAGCGTGCACATATATACTTTATTAATAATCCTGCATTTCGACTGCTTCCTTACACACAAGAGAGCCGTGTGATTGCTTTCTATGGTGAAACCACACCACTACGTAGTGGCTCGTTACTAGGCGCAGAACGTCTATTGAGTCGTATCGCGATGGCCGAGATCCCTGTTGAGAAAGGCCGTGTAATCCTCTACGGCTTCCGTGTTCAACACCGTGCACAGACCTACGGTACATTTAAATTATTGCTCAATTCGCTATTCAAGTAGGTGAACTGATAGCAAGATAGCTTTCCCGCCAATCTCTGTAGCGTAAGAAAGAATTGTGTTAGAATGCTTTTTCCGAAAAAGCATTAAAAGGTAAGCAAAGCAATTAAGGGACACAACGCTTTTTATGCGATTGGCGACAGTTATTGGCACGGTCGTAGCAACCATCAAGGATCCAGAGTTGACTGGTCACAAATTACTTCTGATCCAACCATTGGATGGCTACGGCAAGCCAGTTGGTAGGCCTATGGTCTCGATCGATTCTGTAGGCGCAGGTGTAGGCGAGTTGGTCTTTTGGTGTCGTGGCAAGGAGTCTTCTTTCCCTTTTACACCAGAAGAAGTGCCCACCGATTGTACCATTACTGGCATAGTTGATATCGTCAATCTAGATCTGCCCGATGAGGCAGGTTAATTAGCAGGCTATGATATTAGCACGCGTGATCGGCAATGTAGTAGCTACACAGAAATACGATCGATTGGTCGGTAGTCGTATACTGCTTGTACAGCCGATAGAATTGGATGGCCGTGCACGTGGTTCATCATTTATGGCGCTCGATTCTGTTGATGCTGGCTCAGGTGATCTGGTCGTAGTAGTTCAGGAAGGTTGGTCGGCTTCTACGGCTACTACTGGCAAAGAGGGTTATGCCATTGATGCTGCCATCATAGGCGTGGTTGATACCATAGAGTATGAGGCGACCATTGAGCAGTGATTAATCTATTTATCTTTAATAGCAGAAAATGATCAAGGAAGAATTCATTAGACAAGTAGCTGGTGAGCTCAGTCAGCGGCTCTTAGCTGGTGAAGCGGCAGTTGCCCGCAAAGATGCGCCATTGCTTCTTCTATATGCTACAGAAGCGAGCGAAGCAACCCGCAATATCATCAATGCTGCTTGTCCAGAAGCAATGTTAGTCAACTTGCCTGCGCAATCTGGCACTAATGAATTAATAACTTCTTGTACAACATTAGTAGTAGTTGCGCCTTCACTCGATCTTGCTTCCCGTATTGTGGCGTTGCAAGTCGATTGTCCTGCTGCTGATTTTATTGTGCGTACACTATTCGCTAACAAGCGAGTTATTTTTGTTACTGAAGGAATGTTGGCAGGCCCTACGCCTGGCGAGCATCTACGCCCTGGCATCTTTCGTGCGATTGAGGAACTGCGCAGTAAACTCGCAGGGTTAGGGATAGAACTGATCACCGCAACTGAACTGAACCGGGCGTTGCATGGACCGACACTAGCGACACCACCCAGCCCGCATGTTAAAGGCGCGAGCCAGTTGCCGATCCTCAACATGCCTTCGCAAATTTTCGCGCATCCTTCCCAACAGCGCTTTCGTGCCGACCATGCGCTTAATGACTTCGTTGAATTTCTACAGAACAAGCAGTGCATAATGGAGAAAGGCAAGCCTTGCGACCATTGCGATATCTGTAATACTCTGGGCTTCTGATCTAGCGACATCTGCTTGAAAAAAACAGCAATCTATTGGATAACCTTTTTCCGAACACTTACAAAATAGGAGAGGACATTTTTATGCAGCGATCAATGGGTCACGAGTTGTCACTCGATTTCCTGCACGTAGTAGAAGCTGCCGCCATTGCTTGTGCGCGCACAATGGGTCAGGGCAAGCGCAAATACTCTGATCAAGTGGCCGTCGAGGCAATGCGTGAATCACTCAGATCCGTGCCGATTCGCGGCGAAGTAGTGATTGGTGAGGGCGAGCGCGACAAAGCACCTATGCTTTACATAGGTGAGCGAGTAGGACTAGGCGCAAACATCGACGGCGATTGTAATTATCCAGATGTTGATATTGCCGTTGATCCACTGGAAGGTACAAACCTCTGTGCAACCGGCTCGGCCAATGCAATTGCCGTACTGGCGGCTGCCGAACATGGTGGTCTACTTAAGGCGCCTGATATTTATATGAACAAGCTGGTAGTTGGTCCAGCCGCACGTGGTCATGTAGATATAGACGCTCCTGTGAAAGACAATCTCAAGATCATTGCACGCCGACTCAACCGTGATATTAGCGATCTGGTGGTGATTGTGCTGGAGCGACCGCGTCATGCAAAACTGATTGAGGATATACGTAGTGCCGGCGCGCGTATCAGACTGATTAGTGATGGTGACCTCTCGGCAGGTATTAGCGCTGCTGTAGGCGGCTCAGGCGTGCATGCGGTAATGGGTATAGGCGGCGCTCCCGAAGGTGTGTTGACAGCAGCAGCAATGCGCTGTCTTAATGGCGAAATCCAAGCCCGTTTTGTACTCAAAGATCAACTAGCACAAGAAGACTACGAGAAGGTAGCCGAGGATGCTGAGGTGATCGATCGTATGAAATCGATGGGCATACAAGATCCCAAACAGGTCTATTCAACCACTGATCTTGCTCCTGGCAAGCGAATTATCTTTGCTGCCACGGGTGTAACAGATGGTACCATTCTTAAAGGCGTGCGTTTCTTTGGTACTGGCACCCGCACACAATCGTTAATAATGACAACTGAGCAGCGTTATGTGCGGTTTATTGATACGGTCAGTCTTGAACCCGGCCCTGACGTTGTTGTGCGATTCTAATAGATCTATTAGTGACAATAATCATGCGGCAGTTTATTGCCAGACTCTTCCAGCCGAAATTTGCTTACCTGCTGCTACTATTCTGTATTGCAGGCTGGCTGTTTGCTGCAATTATGCCAGCATATTGGGCTGCACAGGGAGAAATTGTTTGGGCTTGGTTTATACGTCGTAGCTTCTCTCCTATCTGCCATCAACTACCTTCGCGCTGCTTTACACTTTGGGGTGAACCGCTGGCGCTTTGCACCCGCTGTATAGGTATATATGGAGGAATGCTGATTGGGCTGATTATCTATCCGCTGGTGCGGGCCTACAGATGTGTGGACCTGCCTCCAGGTAGTTTTCTATTGTTTGCGCTGCTGCCTATGGGGCTGGATTATTTGCTAAACTTCCTAGGTCTGTTTGCCAACACCCCTATTTCTCGTAGTCTCACGGGAGCATTGGCGGGCATAGCACTAGCCTTCTACCTTGTGCCCGCGATAGTCTGCTTAATAGTTGATCTGGCAGACGTGCTTGGCAGGGGGGCCGACACAATTATCGCCAGCAGAAAATAGTATTTTGGGAGGCATATGGAAACACAAAACAAGATCAAACCAGCGTTAATTGGAGGGGTCACTTTAGCAGTACTCTCCACGCTACCGTTTGTAAGCGCTCTTAATTGCCTCTGCTGTGCTTGGGTAGTGGGTGGTGGTGCATTGGCATCTTGGCTCTCTGTAAAGGGTTCGTCTACACCTATACGCTCAAGCGATGGTGCTAGCGTAGGGGCACTGGCAGGTTTTCTCGGCGGAGTAATCTCATCTGTGATCTCAACAATGATCACATTTATTCAGACTAAAGGCAATCCACAGCAACTGCTTGATGCTATAAGCGGTCAAGATCCACGTGTTGCCACGATACTCGAACCTTACATGAAGTTTGTGGTAGAGCATTTTGTTCTCGTCCTCTTTCTCTCTGCCATCTTTAATGTAATTGTCTTCACAGGTATGGGCGCGCTTGGTGGTGTGATTGGTATCTCTTTATTCAATAGGCGTAAGGTACCTCCTACACCTCCGCCCAACTATCCTTACGGCGAAGCAGGTGGCTTTGCACCAACACAAACACCCCCTGCTTCTCCTGATCTACCTAATCCACCAGCGCCTCCTATACCACCTGCGCCGCCCACAACGGGTGGAGAAAACCCGCCTCAGGGTTAATGGGAAAGCGAGTATTTATGCCGAGGCTGTTTAACACACTGCTCTTCCCTCTGCTTGCCGTACTGGCTGCTTTTATAGTAGGAGGGATCATTATATTGGCGGTAGGCGATAGTCCACTATTGGTCTATGAGCTTTTCTTCTCAAGCGCCTTTGGTACCATTGACGGCCTCGGTTATACACTCTTCTATGCCACCCCATTGATCTTTACAGGACTAGCAGTAGCAGTCGCCTTCCGTTGTGGTCTGCTCAATATAGGGGCAGAGGGACAGCTCTATATTGCAGCTTTTGCGGCGGCTTGGGTTGGTTTTACCTTGGACCGTTCTGCTTGGTTAGTAGTGCCTCTCTGTATGCTTGCGGCAGTTATGTCAGGGGCAATCTGGGGAGGTATTCCTGGTCTGCTCAAGGCACGCTTTGGCGCTCATGAAGTAATCAATACCATTATGATGAACTTCATTGCTGTAGGTCTGACCAGCTACCTAACACAATATCGATATCGTGTTCCTGGCGATCCTATCTTACAAACAAAAGAGATCTTTCAACAGGCACATATACCACGTATGCATATGCTGCTGGCGCCATTTGGTATCGATTTCCCTGCCCGCTTACCACTCAATCTTGGCTTCTTTATTGCGATTATCGCTTGTGTGCTTGTCTATATTTTCCTATGGAAAACTAAATGGGGGTATGAATTGCGCGCAGTAGGCAGTAATGCTGCGGCGGCTGAGTATGGTGGCGTGAATGTAGCGCGTAATATTGTCTTAGCAATGGCACTCAGTGGCGCGCTCGCCGGACTGGTAGGCATTAATGAAGTGCTTGGCTACCGTTACCGCTACTACGATAATTTCTCGGCCAGTTATGGTTTTACTGGGATTGCCGTAGCGCTACTAGGGCGCAAACATCCGCTAGGAATATTTCTTGCCGCAATCCTTTTTGGCGCTTTACAGCGCGCAGGACTTTTTATAGATATTTTCACCGATAAGGTCTCGAAAGATCTTGCTGTAGTATTGCAGGCAACCATTATTCTGTTTGTTGCCTGCGAAGCAATCTTCCACAATCTAGGACAGCGGCGCGCAGCAGCACATAAATCAGCAAAATAGCGACGAGGGAAACGAATAGTATGGATGCAGGCGATATATTCTCGCTTTCGTTGATCGGTTCAACGATAAGGGTCTCTACACCTTTGGTACTAGCGGCTGTTGGTGGCCTCTTTTCTGAGCGTAGTGGAGTAATTAACATTGCGCTAGAAGGAATAATGCTAGCTGGGGCATTTACTGCAGCTACTGTGACATTTCAAACTCAACAGCCCTGGTTAGGTATTCTTGCTGCGATACTGGCCGGCATGTTGGTTGCGCTAATTCATGCAATTGCCTGTATACGCTATCGCGCCGATCAAGTGGTGATTGGCACGGCTATCAATATACTTTTTTTGGGTGTGCCGGCACTGCTTTCCGGCGCGCTCTTTAATTCAACCGGCTCGACGCCACAACTTCCTCGTGAGCAGACACTGCCTACTCCACTTATCTTGTTTGCCTTTGCTGCTGTCCCTATAAGCTATTTTCTACTCTATCGTACCCGTTTTGGCTTACGATTACGCACTGTTGGAGAAAATCCTGAAGCTGCTGATACAGCCGGTGTAAGTGTTGCTAAGATGCGCTATTGGGGAGTATTGTTGTCAGGCATGTTGGCGGCTTTAGGGGGTGCTTATCTCTCTATTGGACAGAATTCACTCTTTACTCGCAATATGACAGCAGGACGTGGTTACATTGCGCTGGCTGCACTTATTTTTGGCAACTGGCATCCGATCGGCGCATTGCTTGCCTGTCTATTTTTTGGCTTTGCCGAAGCCGTTACTATACGTATGCAAGGTGTAGTTAATATTCCCACACAATTCATTCAGCTTATTCCCTATGTACTGACGATGGTTGTTCTCTCTGGCTTTATTGGTCGTGTCAATCCGCCACGTGCAATTGGCCAGCCCTACATCAAAGAACGACGTTGACTCAATTGATCTGTAATCAACTGATCTAGGGCAGTAATAACCTCATTGACATATACTCGCTTGATACACTCTGGTTCAGGAAATTCTCTGCAGGTATAGCCAGGACAAGGAGCGCAAGGTAGCTCGGCACGTAGCAGTCTATAAGCAACCTTCGACCAAGGGTGCCAAACCTGTGCATTTGACGAGCCATAGATAACTACAACAGGTTTGCCAAATGCTGTGGCAATATGTGCTGGTCCACTATCATTACCTAAGAAGAGGCTGGCTCGTGCAATCAGTGCCATTAGCTGAGAGAGATCTAAATCCTGGAAGCTGGTCACTGGACAGCGAGTTTGGGATACGACGGCCTCGCCTATAGCCGCCTCATGTGCTGCTACTACCACTATTGCAGGTAATTGATGTTGCTCATATAGATGCTCAATAGCACGGGCAAATCGCGCCGCTTCCCATTGCTTAGAAGGAAAAGCGGCGGCTGGATGCACAACTGCGAAGGCTGGTCCAATCGACTTCTCTGCTAGTCTGTTGATGATACTCTGATCTGCTGACGGTTCAACTGCCAATGAGAGTTGAGGTGGCAAAGAGATCGGTACGCCAGCCCATTTGAGCAGTGCTAATTGCTGTTCGACACAATGTATATGCTGCTTTTGCCAAATTGTCTGAGGATTGGGAGCACGCCATGAAAGTAGACTAGCGTAGGGGTTGGCAGCATATCCAACTGTGACTCGCGCACCTGCAGCGCGAGTTAGAAAGGTTGCGGTTGTGCCACCATGTAGATTGAAGGCAATGTCATAATGGCGCGCACGTAACTCTTTGATGATCTGTAAGCGGGAAGTTAGCTTGGCTAGTTGTGTAGTCGCGCTAGAGAGGACAAAGAGACGTGTCACTTGTGGATGTGCACGTAACACAGGCGCGGAGAGTGACTCGACTAATACATCGATCTCGACGGCTGGCTGCCATGCCTTTAATGCGGTCAGGCAAGGTGTCATTAAGACGGTATCGCCAATCGAGCGTAAGCGCACTAGTAGTATACGGCGCAGGGTTTCGTTCCCAATGACATTGGTGTGACGTTTCACTTTCCTAGTGCCTAGGCGGCATCTTCAACGGTGGCCTGGTCAACCAACATTACGGGAATGTCATCACGAATCGGATAGACACGATGACACTCTACACATTTGAGCCCACTTCCATCCGGTTTTAATACTAATGCAGTGTGGCAGAGGGGACAGACAAGGAGTTCTAATAACTCTTTGCTAATCGCCATCACAGACTCTCCTAATTAATTGATAATTTGGTCGAAGTGTAAGAATCTCGCATAGACAGTATATTACGTCCTACAAGTATGCTCCAAGCCGGCCTCGCACGCCAATATCATTTATATTGCTATTATTAAGAATGTTCCATTATATTACTGTTCGGTGTTTTTGCGCGCTGGGCGCGCGGGGAATAATGTTTATACAAGGGTTTGACAGGTAGGGTATCTTA
>JBFLVQ010000425.1:0-8447 GCA_040758525.1 Acidobacteriota bacterium | reverse complement strand
CCATCAAGCTATCCACTTGCTATGCTAGCTGCTCTGCTTCCGTTTCATCTACTTCAACGATCAGCGCATCGTGTATTCTGTTAATCAATCTTGCTGATGTCCCCGATAGACGCTCATTCAGCAACACCATAGCTCGTTTTGTTATTTCTGAAGAAGTTCCCTGTATAGGAGTATTCCTACCATATCTGTTAATAGCAGCTACTTCTGTCTGATCATCTGCATCAAAGCTATATGCTACTAATCTACCTAACTTAGTACGACTACTCCTTGTCTTTACAGCTTGATCACTTGCCTGTCGTAGCCATCTTGCTACTTCTCTATAAATGCCTATACCTATTTGCCTAACATTCCTTTACAACTTATACTATTGTGTGGTTACCCTATTTCTTTATCTCTCAATTTGATCTTTCCTCTCACCAGTAGCGATATTTTCCTCAAGCTCCTGTTTCCTTTCCCTTGCATTCTTCCTCTTACCCCTACTAATTTCTTATCCTAATCGAAGTTTATTCTGGTGCCACATAGAAATTTGAAGCATTGCTGGTATATGTGGCTCTAGCAAAAACTTCTGGGTGACCTCCGGCAAAGATCCGAGGTAATTGTGAGCCTTTAGGCACTAACACTAGTTGGGCAGAAGGTTGAGACTCAAAGCTACGTTGGTCTTGACTAATCTTGAAAAAGTAGAGGTTAGGAAAAATGAAGCTCTTCCAATTCGAATCTGTTGTGCCTCGTAAAGTGAGTTGTTTGCCTTCAGCAATAGCAGCCTGGAGTTCTACAGCGTTCAATGGAATACCATCTTTTTCAGCGATTAGGCCAAACTGTCCATCAGCTAGCACCCATTTCTTGAACTGAGGCAGCCAAGCCTCAACAACAGTATGAGACTCACTTCTGGTCTCTACATCTTTAGGTAGCAGATTTACTAAGCGAGTGCTGATACCATAAGCATTAGCAGCGCCTGCTAGTACCACAGCATAGTTGGTGCAGATAAATCGGCCACCCTGTCGCGCTTCACGAAGAATGATGATAGGATCGTTCTTTGAGGCCATATGTGTGGAATCATGCTCCCATTGGCGACTGGTCCAGAATGTCAGGCGTTGCAATCGCTCGTAATCGTTCTTAGCGCCAGCCACTACAGCATCAAGGTTGAATTCCTCACGCAGTTGGCGGTGTCTTGCAGAATGGCGTGTCTCAAAGGTTAAGGGGAAAGTAATTGCTGGTGCCGAAGAGTCGTAGACGAGTGGTTTGGGCCCGAAGCGCTGTCGAAGAGCTTCCTGGTATGCCTGAAACTCAGCGTCCGTGCGCACAGACGTGAAATCAGTATCTTCAGCAAAGTGTAAGTAATCACTGTAACCGAGTTCGACAGCCTTACGTAAATTGACTAAGGCTTCTACTTTCTGGCCTTGAAGGGCATGGACACAAGCTAGGTTGTAGTAAAGGGCTGGTAAAGCCTCAGGAAAGTTCTTTATGTGTGGATGGGCTAGAATCTCTTCCAAAGCCTTCTGTGCAGCCGGATATCGTTGCTCTTTGTACATGGTATTAATTTCTGTTAGCTTCATCTTGAGGAAGTCTTCTGATGTTTGTGTTGTCTGTGTTCCGAAAATCAGTGTCATTACATTCAATGGATACCCAATTTCAAAGTGAATGAGAGAAGTCGTAATTGTATTAACAACGCCGGTATAAACCAACAAGCAATAGATAGAAATTGCAATAACAGATCTCATCTTAGACCCCTAAAGTTAAATTTTTATATACATAGCCATTTGTTCTACGTTCACAACTGCGGTCAACTAACCTGGTCGCTGGCGTGTTGTAAAGCCGCAAAGATATCATCTTTAGTTGTCCATATACATACATAAGTTGTCCAAGTATGCACATAGATCCGTGTCAAGCAATGAACCAAAACTGATGATAAGTCAGTCAATTCGTCCGTCATAGTAGGATATAATGCTGCAGCAACGGGAAAATTGGTTAATGGATTTTCACAAAGCAAAGCTGACTATTAAACTGCTATATGGCTAATTGTGAACTCCATATTCTTAGCTATTGTGATCTAATCAGCATTCTCAACAACCAGGTCAGGCTCTACAGAGAAAACTTTTCAACCTTACAAGTAGCAACCAAGTCCGTTCATCATATGCTCCTACCAGATCATCACTGTTAGGTGAGAGGTTGAGGAAATCTGCGAACAAACAGGTGGATGTTTTGGCTATGTCCATCGATAAGCTGGATAGATCGCTAAATGCCAGTATGCAGGCCCTCGCTAATCAGATTGGTGCTTTGCAAGATATCGGCTTGATGGCAATCTATTAGCCTTCATTGAGCAAGCCAAAGACGACTGCCCTCGATTCACTCCTATTCTGTAGCAATTGCAAGAAAGAGTAATGGAGATTGTACGCAACAAACACTCTAATAAGTTGGTCATCGGCTGCATTCCCGTCCGGGCTGATATTAGTTTCACACTTCTGACGGAGTCGTTCTAGTGCGTGGCGTCAGGCGCTTTTGTTGACATTGTTCCATCAGCAGTTTCTGCAGCTGCTTCCTGATCTGCTCCGATTCCGGTGTTTGGTTGGATGGATGCGCTAGATTGCATTCTTCAAGCGGATCTTCACTTAGATTGTACATTTCGAATTCATCCGGAATAGGTTGAGTTTTCGTGATTTCTCTACCATCAATGTTTATATTGTCTGAATCCGGTGGATTCGACCAAAACTCTTTATTGTCGAAATAGCGCGAATATTTCCAAACCTGTTCCATTCTCTCTATATTGAGCGTTGCAATGACCGTTTCAATATGGCCAGGCTGGACAACCGAATGATAGTTAAATCCAAGCAATGGGTTTGTCTGATTTAACCCCTCACTGACTTCATCGTCAGTCATAAAGTAGATCGGTTCTTTGAGGTTATCTGGACTTTGGCTGCCTAGCACCACTCCTGAAAGATCACGTCCAACCAGTCTATGTACTTCCGTGTGATCTTGGCTAAGAATTTCCTGAACTTCTGCAACGTCAATATCAGCCAGGCCAAGCAGTGTGGGTATAACATCAACATGACTTGTTAGAGCATTGACTTTTTTCGACTCTTTGAATAATACCGGATTGGAAATGATAAATGGCACATGGATACTTTCTTCATAGGCGTTGTACCACTTTTGATGCATACCACCGTGCGCACCGAGCATTTCACCATGATCCGAAGTAAACACGACGAATGTGTTTTCAAAAAAGATCGAATTTCTCAGTCTGTCGAAAACCTTGAGCACCTGTTGGTCAGCCAATTTTTGTAGGTAATAGTAAAACTTTCGATAAATCTCGATAGTTGGTTGTGGAAGCAGCATTTTGGGATACTGCTTTACATAGCTCGTCTGACAACGCGGTTTTGTATCAAGGTTTTCATTTTCAGTTCTCGGTTCTGGAATATCTGGTACGGTATCGTCACTCATCGGGTAACCAAAACTCAGATATTGGAGTGCGAACAATACAATGTCGTGCGGATTGACATAGGAATTGACCAGTAGCCATGGCTTGGGTTGCGAGGTGGACTCTGTTTCTTCATGTTCAAGTCGATCCAATAGTTCGATAGCTTCCTGTGCATACAAAGGATCACAATTAGTGCCACAATTGATTTTGGCCGGACCATGCGGTTCTGGTCCGATCCAACCTGAAAATCCAAAATCATCAAGCCGGTTCGCTACTGCATATTTTTGGACATTCTCTACAATTACGTTACCGTTAGAATCATAGATCTGCAGTGACTGGTGCGTTCCAGGAACGAGAATATCAGCGTGCGAAATGTGCCATTTTCCCTTGTAAAATGTTCGGTACCCTGCTGTACGAAAGTAGTCACCGAGTGTCGGTACTGTGTTTG
The DNA here is from genome assembly GCA_040758525.1 of Acidobacteriota bacterium. Classification (GTDB taxonomy): domain Bacteria; phylum Acidobacteriota; class Blastocatellia; order Chloracidobacteriales; family JADJPF01; genus JBFLVQ01. Next base: position 4,587 of record JBFLVQ010000425.1, on the reverse strand, counting down.
GATCGAGCCAGTACATATCTGCATCGTAGGCGCTTTTCGCTAAACCATCCGTTTGAGTGACGCCATGCAACGATGGATATTGGCCGGTGAAAAACGATGTTCGACTTGGCGTGCAAGCTGTGGAGGCTACATAATGACGATGAAATTCTATCCCTGTTTTACGGATCAAGTTTTGGGCTATCAGGTATTTATTGCAATATTCCTTGACAGCATCCGTTTCGTAACAAACTGGATAGCGTTCTTCATCGACCATGAAAATAAGAATATTCGGCTTTCGACCATTGAACTTCATCTTTTTTCTCCTATTCTAACTTACTAATTAGGGCTTGAAAAAGTAACAGCATAGCGAATAAGGTCAGGAAGAAATTTGCACTCAGAGATAGCTTTCAAATACCAATACTGCCCGTCGAATAGGTACTTGCTTGTTTTTAGACACTCTCTTAAATATGTTCTTGAGTTTTATTTCGATTTACCAACAGGCAGCACTGTTTATGCCGATGCTTGATTCCCAGGTGAAAACACCAGTTTATTAGTATCAGCATAGATATCACTAAGTCCATTCTTGGATGGAAAGTAATTGGAGTTCATATCTTCATTCTCTAGCCATTGACGTCCACTACCATCAGGATTTGAGGCAAGTATTGCATAAGCCAGGCGATTATTCTTTTGCCAGAACTTGAAACCGGCCACTACTTGTGTACCTGTACACATAAGAGTATTAGTGTCAGCATAGATGTCGTCTAGTCCATTTTTAGATGGAAAGTAGTTGGAATTGATGACCCAATTTACTGCTCAAGTTGCCATTGTGCTTCTCCTTATAAGACATACATTGATGGTTCTAAATATATGAGATATAAATTCTCAAGTCCGGGGAGGGAGTCCATCAGCCACGACTCCCAGGTTTTGTACGTTCTCCCTGTTATAACCTACTGCGAGTAATGACCGGTTCAATTCGTGTCTCATTTGAGAGAGTGTTTGTTCTACTTCTTCCACCTTTAGACCAAGTTTGACCACTACTTCGCCTCGCAGTTTGGGGGCACCAGTATTTGAATCCCAACTTAAGAGATTGTGGTTTTCGTTTGAATCGACGCTTAGATTGTAGAGTTCCCATTGAGTGTTAGCTATATTGCCTGGATCCCAGTAGCGAACTAATTTCCACGGTTTTTCGAAATAAGCCTGAATATGATTGGGCTGGATTACTGGGCCTGGAGCCGTGAGCGGTTGATCCGCCGTGGGCTTTCCATCTGGACCAGTCAATTTTTCTGTCCATTCAAAATACCATCGATACCGGTCTTGTATGTAGTTGGTATCTAATGGTGCAGTAATATTATCATCTGACACGAAGAGAACCCCTCGACGAGCGAGCTTAGATCCATTTGTAAGAATTGGTGTCAAATCCTCGCCTACTAGTGGGTATACTGTATGACCTTGGATAAAACTGCCCAGTGTTTCCTGCTCATTCTTTGAATACCCAGCAAGCCCCAAGAGTGTGGGAATCCAGTCCACATGTGTGGTGTGCGCTTCAATGATCCGCATCTCACGGTTCTCGTTAATCAATGGAGATGAGATGATTGCTGGTATGTGTATACTCTCTTGGTATGCGTTATGCCACTTTTCTACTTGACCACCGTGAGCCCCAGCCATCTCGCCATGATCCGAAGTGAAGACTACTATGGTATTATCAGCTAGCCCGCTCTCATGCAAGCAGGCAAGAATGGAATTGACTTCAAGATTTACCAAGTATTGTAAATACAGATAAAATTCCAGATAGTTTCTGTACCATTCTTCAGCATTATCCTGCATCTTGAAGGGGTATGGAGAAGGAATGAGTGCTCTCTGCCCGCGTAAAGTAGTGAGCGCGATCTGAAACTTGTATGCATAATCATACTGACAGTCTGGCTTGCTCTTCAGATCAGAGTGCCAGTTTGCGGGTAGTGCTACACGCTCAATCTTGAAGCCGTCTGGATTAAGGGGAACTCGATACGTAGCCCTATAATTGCCATAGGTGGGTGGATTACTGCGTTGTCCCTTCCGTGGTGCTCCATAGGGACCAAGGCGCTCCGTCAGACTTTCGCCCTGTGCTATTGGATCTGGAGGATCAACCATAGGTTTCCAGGGAAACGGATAGGCACCAATGTCGTGTGGATTAACAAACGAGGCAACAGCCAGCCAAGGTCTTTGTTTGAAGCTGGCATTCGTCGCGTTGTTGCTGTTAATGATGTTGGCTTCTACACCCAGTGCCTTGCGCTGAAGGAATGTATTGATCAAGGCAGTATAGCTCTTGTCTCTATATACGCCCAGGTTGGCGTTACCGAATCGTTGATCAGATGGATAGGAGTACTCCCAACTACTAAATCCCCATTGCTCCAAACTTCCGATAGGTGGATTGGAAAGATCCCAACGACCGAAATAATGAGTCTCGTACCCAGCAGCACGAAACCAGTCACCCATGGTCGGTACTCCATCTTGAGGCAACCAGGGAAAGGCAGGATCTGTATCCACTTTGAACATACCCTCTGTTTGCGTTACCCCACTACGAGCGCTAAACTGGCCCGTCATGATTGTTCCTCGACTAGGCACGCAAGCAATGCTAGAAACAGTGTGATTCTGTAGAGAGACCCCATGATCTCGAAGCAGGCAAAGCCCGCGAAATTGATCTGCATAGGGGTTGTCCTTCAAATCTCCCTTTTGGAAGCGCAGAATCTTATATAGTGGCTCAAGTGGATCATTAGCGTAAAATGGTGGGTAACGCATCTGATCAACTAAGATGAAAAGTATATTTGGCCTATTAGTATTCATACATCCTTCATTTCTGGTAATATTATTGAGCATCGCAATACTCAGTCTCTAGTATTGCGAAAATAATCTATTCTAACAAGATGATGGAATTGCTATGGTAAAAATGCCTATTATTGTAATTTGTGCAGTAATACCTTAAGCATTCGTATCTACAACTTATAGCATGATCCTTCGTATATCAGTCTAGCTTACAATATAGCCAAACTATACAGAGACCACTATCCCACACTAGTGGCCAGTCCAGCTCTACCCTGCCCTATACCCCTACAAGCTCACCCATGTTAGCTGATAGGTTAGGTAGATCTGCGACCAAACAAGTAGATGCCCTTGCAATCTCCATTGATAAGCTGGATAGATCGTTACAAGCCAGTTTGCAGGCCCTCGCTAATCAGATTGGTGCTTTGCAAGATAGTCTATTGAAAGTGTCTCGCCAGCAAGATGCAATGGATAGAGCAATGAACGCTTTCATTGTCAGAGCTGAATCTTTCTTTAGTCAGTTCCCTGCTATTGCTGCTCAAGCTGATTCTTTTGCTAAAGCTCTCGAAGTCATCTCGCAGTTCGCGCAAACTAATCAATTGAATGCTCAAATACTGGCTAAGCTCAAGTGTAGTAGCCACTACATGATCGGATTAACGTGAATTATGGAGCGTGAATAATTGGACACACCACACTTTCAAAGAAGGATGATCGATCCTGTCCTTATAATAAACCATTAACAATACTACTTACTCAAGTTAAGTATTAAGAAAGCATTAATCCAGGAATTCTCGGTTTAGACGAAAACAAAGGGGTTATGGGTACAAGCAAGCCGTTAAGTCCTTTAGATACGTTCAAACCGAGAATTCCTGGCATGTCAGTGCAGTTCATTGCAATTAGTTGTTAGAAGTTGTGAATATCACTGTACTCTCTCATCGAATAACCTGTTTCTTGTCACGCTCGATCACATCCAACTCGGGTGACTCACTATGGGCAAAGTAGGCATGGAGACCTACCGGTGTCGCGAGATAAGCATTGTTGTGGTGATTGCCACCAAGAGTAAGGTCCGCGCGCCATCTCAAGGATGGTGGGGACTGCGCTTTCAATGTTGCAGCGGCGCGTTCGAATGCCTTGGTCATCTTATCATTCTCTGCATCACCCAGGCTGAGGTAGAGAAATCCATGGAGGTTGGGAGAGGACGCCAAAAAATGTTCTAGGCGTCCAACGATCGCATCATTGTCGCGCCACAAGGCTGGGCTATGGGCGAACCTAGCATCGAATAGCGACGCTTCCGCAATCATAGAGTAGATCACAAACAGACCGCCACGAGAATTGCCAGCCAGCATCCGTTTTCCGTCGGTGCGATAATCCCGTTCAATGCATGGAATTAACTCGGTTTTGAGAAAAGAAAGAAACTGATCGGCCTTACCTTCTGGGCTATCGGCCTCATCTATATCCTGACGCATGCCGGGCGGTGTATAGTCACGCTGACGGCCCTTACCACTCACGTTTGGAATGCCTACGATAATAATCTCGGGCATCACATCGATTCGTGCCATTAAGGCGGCTGATTTCGCCGTATGGATGTCCTCTGAGGAACCATCCAATACGTAGAGTACTGGGTAGCGTTGGCTCGATTCTCGCGAATAGCTTTCGGGCAAGTGGACCAAAAACTCCCGCTCTTCTCCTAAGACGCTGGAACTCAGCCTATTAACGACCACATTGCTATCGAAGGTTGGTTGCTCGAAAATGTATCGGCTTGCCGAGTAGGTGGTCACAGCAGTGACCACAATGGTTACCAAAAGAATGATA
>JBFLVQ010000424.1:0-8451 GCA_040758525.1 Acidobacteriota bacterium | reverse complement strand
CAATAGAGAGTTTCTCGATCCTTTCACGATCATCACCAAAGACTTTAATGCCAAGATTTGATCTGATGCCTGTTGAAAGCATCTCTGTACGTGTCTGCACTGGCATCCACCAGATAGGCGGCATCCCTGGAACGCGAAGCTTCTGATCCATTTCAGCTATCAGTTCATTCCACTCCATTGGCCTTCTTTCAGGCCAGAGCCATCTGAACGGCGGCTTTATCCATTCAGGAAATTCTGAATACCATCTCTTCTGTTCAATGGTTCGCCATACATCGATAGGTTTTAGCAGTATGGTAGTTTCAACCATAGAGAGCGGAGCTGGATCTGTTGGTGTTTGCGCGCGCCCAACTTTGCCGAATACGTTTGTTACTTCTGGAAAAGTGCTCAGGATTTGATCTTGTGTTTGCAAGATTTTTGCCGCTTCTGTAATCGACATGCCCGGCACTGCCGTCGGCATATACAATATTGAGCCTTCATTTAGTGGCGGCATAAACTCAGAACCGAGCTTTAAGAAAATTGGCACAGTTGATGCCATCACGAGAATTCCCAAGAGAATTACTGTCTTTCTGAAACGAACCACAAAATAGAGAACGGGCGAATAGATCCAGTGAAGTATGCGACTGATCGGGTGTTTATCTTCATGGTGAATGCGGCCACGAATCAGCAGTATGCCGATTGCCGGCACTAATGTGACCGACAGAATTGCAGAAAAGAACATGGCAAATGTCTTGCCGAATGCGAGTGGTTTGAATAGACGGCCCTCTTGTGCCTCTAGAGTAAAGACCGGGATAAACGAAACAGTAAGCACAAGCAGTGAAGAGAATATTGATCCGCCAACTTCTCGAAATCCGCTGATGAGTACATCCGTTCTGCTGCCAGGCCGCCCAGCTTCATCCCATTCTTCAAGTTTTTTATGGGCGTTCTCGACAAAGATAATGGCTGCGTCAACCATAGCGCCTACAGCGATGATAATACCGCCCAGGCTCATAATATTGACTGTTAGGCCCATATAATAGATGGGTATAAATGAAAGAAGCACCGCGAGCGGTAAGCTTATAATTGGTACAAGCGCACTCCGAAAATGGAGCAGAAAGATTGTAATGAAGATCGCAACGACTATTAACTCTTCTACTAAGGCTTCATTGAGCGAATCAACAGCGCGCTGGATTAGATCAGAACGGTCATAAGTAGTAACAAGTTTTACACCAGATGGAAGAGAGCCTTTTACTGATTCAAGCTTCTCTTTTACCAGTTTGATCACGTTGAAGGCATTTTCACCGTAACGCGCAACAACAATGCCACCAACTGTCTCTCCTTTGCCGTCCAATTCTGCCAAACCACGACGAGGTTCAGAGGCGATCTTTGCATCGGCTACATCTCTCAAGAGAATGGGTGTCCCATTTTTATTGGTGTCGAGAGGAATATCATTAATGTCATCGAGTGATTTTATGTAACCACGGCCACGCACCATGTATTCCGTCGAACCGAATTCGATTGATCGCCCGCCAACATCGCTATTGCTGCGTCGTATCGCTGATATCACTTGATCGATAGGAATTTTATAAGCGAGGAGTTTATTTGGATCGAGTTCAATCTGATACTGTTTGACGAAACCGCCCACAGAAGCCACTTCGGCAACTCCAGGAACGGATTCGATCACATATTTTAAGTTCCAGTCCTGAAATGATCGCAGTTCCTGCAGATCGTGTTGTCCGGTCTCATCGACGAGCGCATATTCATAGACCCAACCAACTCCAGTTGCATCCGGACCGAGTGTTGGCGAGACATCCTTAGGCAGCTTATCACGCAGAGCATTGATGTATTCGAGTGTGCGGCTGCGCGCCCAATAGATATCCGTTCCGTCTTCGAAAATGGCATAGACAAACGAGAGGCCGAAGAAAGATTGCCCTCGAACAACCTTAACTTTTGGCGCTGCCACAAGTCTTGTCACTATCGGGTAGGTGATCTGAGCTTCTATCAGATCCGGCGATCGCCCCTCCCATTCAGTGAATATGATTACTTGCGTGTCAGAGAGATCTGGTAGAGCATCAAGTTTGGCGTTACGAAAAGCCCAAACACCCCATAGAGTCAAAAAGAGCGTAAAGGCGAAGACGATAAAACGATGCCGGGCGCAGTATTCGATCAGGTTTTCAATCATTTCGCGATCCTCTAATTTAAATTTCTCTGATGAGCATTGCAAAAACTATCAGAGCAATTATTGTTGTCTTGTTACAACCAAAGTGCCTTCATACATCTGCATTCCGCAGGTGAACTTGTACTCTCCCGCTTCTTTCGGAGCGAAATTGACGGTTACTTTTTTGCCGACAGGCAGTTCTTTTTCTATGCCCAGTTCTTTAAATAGAACTGTGCCGCCACAATTCTTCTCATTGACTCTATAAAAGGTAATCTGTGCTGGAAGACCTGATTTGAATTGAATGTTGCTCGGTTTATAACCCTGCTCATCAATTGTAATCTCTATTTTCTGAATGCCGCCCTCTTCTTCTGCCGTTGCCTTCAAATTTTGTTGGGCATCCCCTTCCCATGACGCGCTCACACCTTGCAGTTTGCTCTCAGCATCTACAAGGAAGTTTGCCGTCGTCACGATCTGTTCACCTTCAGCTATTCCATCAAGCACCTCATATTGCCCGTTTAGCTTTGCTCCTAGCTGGACGTTGCGCAGATTAAAGCGCCCTTCGCCAAGGCTGACGAAAGCAATATTCTGTTTGCCCGTGCGTATGACGGCCGATTCGGGAATGGCTAAACGTGTGCCCATCGGTACCTGAATCTCAACATTGGCGTACATCTCAGGTTTTAGCATTAAGCCGGGATTAGGAAATTCGAGTCTTACTTTTAATGTGCGAGTTTGAGAATCAAGATGAGGCCAGATAAAAGTTACTTTGCCCCAAAAGACTTTATCGGGATAGGCTGGAACAGTCATCTTGGCAGTTTGGCCAATCTTTATAAGCCCAATATCTGTTTCATAAATATCGACATTTACCCATACCACGCTGTGATCGGCGATAGTGTAGATCTTTGTTTCAGGAGTGACCTGCATGTTGGGGAAAGCATTTTTCATTATGATGTGGCCTGTCGCCGGCGCATATATGGTGAGAGCACGCTCAGCTTTGCCTGTCTCTTCAAGCGCGTTTATCTGTTCATTGCTAATATCCCAACGAGCAAGACGGCGGCGTGCCGCGGCCAGTAGCGAATCCATACCGGCAAGCTGCTTATATTCACCCTCTTTGAAATCTTTTGCTGCCTTCCAGGCTAATAGATACTCTTCCTGTGTCGCTACCAGTTCAGGACTGTAGATTGTAAAGAGCGGATCGCCTTTTTTAATGTGTTGCCCTGTTTGATTGGCAAAGACTTGCTCGATCCAGCCACTGAATTTCGCCTGCGCCTCCGCAACTCTCGTTTCATCAACAGCCACATTGCCGACTGTTCGAATAGTCTTCTCCACCTGTTGGGGCTGAACTTCAGTAAGTTTTACACCTATTAACTGTTGCCTTTGAGGCGAGATCATAAATGTAGTTTCAGCCGCTGTGTCTGCCGGACCGCCTCCACCTTTCCTAACCGGTGTTAAGTCCATTGCGCAAATAGGACATGTTCCAGGCCCTTTCTGCTTTACAAATGGATGCATGGAGCATGTCCAGTAATCGATATCATCATGCTGGTGATCTGCAACAGCCGTTTGATTATCTGTCTGATCGGCTTGCATCTGGCTTGCCTTAGCCACATCCTGGTTTTTCATCTTCAGTCTTAACCAGGCGGCGGCCCCCATTGAGAAAAGCGCAATCACAATTGCAATCGTCAGCATAAGCTTGCGATTTACACTTCGCTTCTCGGAAGGCGAATTAATTTGGGCCGGTTCTACCGTGGGTACTTCTTTTGGAATATTGTTGTCCATTCTCCTCACTCCTTTATGGTTATTTGGTTAATTCGAGGCCGATAAGCGGTTCCATCTCGGCAAGCGCTTTTTGATAATCTGTAAGCAGCTCGTAATAGCGGGTCTCGTAGTCGAGTGCGCGCTTTAATGCATTGAGAAGTGTCAGGAAATCAACTTCTCCTACTTGATAAGAAGCAAGCGCGCTCTCCAGAGCAAGCGTCGCTTGTGGCACTATTCCTTCTTCAGTAAGCCGAATCAGCCGAGCCGCTGTTGTTGCGCGCACATAAGCATCTCGCAGCCGGTAACGAATGAGCGAATTTGTTGAAGCAAGACGAGAGCGACCAGCGGCAAGATTCGCGGACTGCTCCTCAATCGCGTATCGTTGTTTGTTAAAAGCGTAAAGTGGGAGCTTGAGTGTTATTCCATAGGTGTAATAGTCAGGAAAATTGATCCGCTTGTGATAGGTGAAATTGAACCCAACCTCTGGGTACTTTGCTTCACGTTCGGCAAGCCGTAACGCATGACTACTGGAGTCAATGAGCCGTCGCTGTTGCTGAAGCTCAGGAGCAGACTCCAAAGCAAGCCTTACCAACTCTTCAAGCGGCGGCGGTTCAGGGCTCATCTCAATTTCAGCAAACGAACCGATTGGCGTGAGCGGATCGAGAAACAGCAGATTATTGATACGAGCAGCAGTACTGGCGCGTTTAGCTTCGAGAGTGCCCTGCTGGTCAAGAAGCGTAGCAATCTCAAGACGGGCATTGATTACATCTATCTGTTGTGCTTTTCCCACGGAATAGCGGGCTTCAGCCACCTGCGCAAATCTCTTAAGGATATCTATGTCGCGCTTAATGACAGAGAGGGATCGATCAACAAAATAGAGATCATAAGCAGCCATCTTTACTTCAGCAGTAAGTCGCCGAGTTGTAGCCATATACTCTTGAAACTTCGCTTCAGTTTCTGAGCTTGCCACAAGGCCGCGCAGACGACGAACGCCAAACCAGGGAAATTCTTGTGTGACCCCAATATAATAATCGTGGAAGTCGTCTTCATTGCCTGTGAATGGAATTGGATTGCCTACGGTAATGTTTCCAAACATTACCATTGGATCTGGAAGAGCTTTGGCTTGAGGGATGCGTGCTTTCGCGGCGTCAAACTCTCGCCTCATGGCAACGAGTTCGGGATTAACTTCCAATGCAGCCCTAACTAAACGTGGAATGCTGATACTATCCACAGTAAGGTCTGTTTTTACTGGCTGGACATTCCCTTGAGAGTTTTGCTGCGCAAGCCCTTTGCTGGCAGAGATCATTAAAAACAGAGCAGCATAGACCACTGCGAAAAACACTTTTAATTGAAACGCTCTCATCTTTTTACCCCTATAACCTGCAAAATCGTCTGAACTGTGTAGCCAGGATGCTGGCTACAACACAGCTTGGTTGTTAAGAGAGGTGAATATAGGCAGCTCAAATTGCTCTATAGACAGGCTATGAGCCTATTTAAGCCGAAAAAAGGCACACTACGGCTTGGTTGGTTAAATTAGAAGGGCAGAATTATGAAGATAGAGAGCGGGAGATTCGTATTGAATGGCAGAATTATTTATGGAATGAAAATTAAAAGCTATACGGGGCTGAACTTGTTTTAGGGATGGTAACTCAGAACTGGTGACGGCGGCAGGCGAAGAGATTTCCATCTGCGTTGTAGTCTTGGATAGCATTCCAGATGTATCGCCAGTTTGATGGTTGCAGAAAGCTTCACAGCAGAGTCTGGCTACAGGTGGTGCAGCAGTTGATTGTCCTAACTGGCAACAGGCCATTGCCTCAGATGACCCAGTCTGCTCACAACAAATACCAGCAGAATTGTTGCTTTGATATTTACTATGGGTGTAGGTAACGCCTTCTGCCAGATTCTGGCTAGCAATAATCAATAGTATGCAGAATGACAGAACGCGCTCTAGCATATTAATAATAGTATTGACTGGGTTATACGTTGTCAAGCATAGATCCAAACGTCGATGTAGTATCAGTAGTTTCAATAAAAACTAACAGCTCTCATGTTTGAATTTGCCTTCAATCCGACGTTGGTATTGAATCAGCAGTTGTGATATTGCCCTGCCATAGTGACCAAGCACGCATAACTTTTATGCGCAGTCCTTCACTAAATTCGTAACGATCAGGTAATACAATCGATGTTAGAATTGTTGAAGTGATAAGCCCGCCGATTAGAGCGATAGCCAGCAGTTGTTGCAATTCCGCGCCAGCCCACCCAATAGCAATCGGCAAGACCATAAACCGGCTGATGTCGCCGTCATCAACACCGGACGTATACGTGTGTTCGTGCCACGATACAACGCTTCGCAAAATCCATTCCTTTCCCGCGCAGTTGGTTTATATACTCGACGAGAATAAGCCCTTTTTGTATAGATAGGCCGAAATGAACAAGGAAGCCAACGATGCCTGCCCCCTGCCTTTCGTAATAACGTACGGTCTCAAGGTTCACTCCGCTCTCTTCTGCAAGCTTTCCAATAGTCAGTTCGTTTAACACTTTCATGGCTTTCCTCTTTCGACCAGTTTCAGGATAAACCCAGTACTAAACTACAGGGTCAAGTAGATTGTGCCAGGTTTCGAAGTAGTATTCCGTCCTCTGTGAAAGCCTTTGTCAATGAGCAGGTAAAGCAGTGGCCTGCCAGTGATTTTATATTGGTTGTTCAGGCAACTGCACAACTGAAAGGATGCTGGCCAAAGACAGTAGGTTTTCTATTCACGGTAATGATATAGTCTCCGAGTTGCGTTGCGAGAAACGATGAAAGAATGATATGGCTGGTTTGAAATATTCCTTCATATTTGGTTGGCTAATCTAGCGGAAAGTCGCAAATGGCTATAGCTAATGGCAAAGATCATAGTGATACTATAGCCATTTGCAGAGATATTTACTCTTATGATTCTGATTACATTTGGTATCAGTAGCAAAATTATTATCTTACCTTGAATCAGTAGTAAATTCGGTGATGGCTGTATTTGACAATAAAGCGACAGGTCCTGAATCGATTTTCCCTGACTCTGGTTCAAGATAGCTCCAGACAAGGTGGTACCATTTGAGCGTGATTACACGATTGATAACAATCTGGTTGGTGCCCAGTGCTCACTACCTGTCGATTTGAACGGAAAGGCAGGCGCATTCTCCGAGGCTTTAGTCCTATCTATTACCAACAAGTCTGTAAGCGGGTTTATTTGCAAGGAGATAGAAAATGACGCAAAAGCCATTGTTGAAAGTTGCGTTTTGTAATTAATGGTTTAATAAACCCCTATTAAATACAGGTCACACTCCATTTTTGCATTGCGTCATCACCCAGTGACGCTCCGCGACATGTGGATAATAGATAGGACTGAAGCCCGAAGAATGCGCCTGCCTTTCTGTTCAATACGAAATCAAATATAACCAATTTACTTTTCAGTCTTTCTAATACGTGTATAACCAATTTTCATTTTACATAGCGCGCCTAACGCCAGCGTTAGGCGCCAATTCTGTAGTTCTCAACGCTTACGTCCTATGGGATTCTCTCGGGAAGTCTGCTGCCTGAGCTGTTGGGCGAGCCCGATGAGAATTCCTTCGGGACCCCGGATGTAGCAAAGCCGATACATGTCTTCATACTGGACCACCTCGCCGACGAGCTTCGCGCCGCGTTTTCCGAGCCGGACGAGCATATCGTCGATGTCCTCCACGGTAAACATGACGCGTAGGTAACCTAGGGCGTTCACTGGGGCACTGCGGTGATCGGCGACCACGGGCGGCGCGAGGAAGCGGGACAGCTCGAGCCGGCTGTGACCGTCCGGCGTACGCATCATGGCAATCTCGACGCGCATATCGCGCAATCCGGTGACGCCATCTGCCCAGTCTCCTTCAACTGGGGCACGCCCCTCGAGATCGAGACCAAGTTCGGTGAAGAACTCAATGGCGGCATCGATGTCTTCCACCACAATGCCGACGTTGTCCATACGCTTGACTGTCATGATGTCTCCTTGGTGTCTAACGAACTAAGCTCACCTGTGAGGCGTCGGGGCGTGTTCAATACTGTAGAACAGACAGTGTTCGCAGCGCCACGACAGCCGAGTCAGCTGTAGCGCGATGTTGGGCAGTGCTCAAGGGCCAAAGACTTGGAGTTGTGGAATCTGCTGTTTCAACTTATCCACACCCTCCTTGGTAACCTTCGTGCGGTAGAGTCTGAGTTCTTTCAGGCTCGACAAAGCCTGAAGGTGTTTCAGGCCAGCGTCGGTGATCGTCGTGCCGCTAATCTGCAGACGGCGTAGCTTGTGCAACCTTTGAAGATTCTGGAGGCCGATGTCGGTGATCGCCATTCCATCGAGGTCTAGGTCTTCCAGGGTGGCCAATACCTTGAGATGTTCCAACCCTGCATCGCTGGTCCTTGTATTCATTAGACTCAGTTTCTGAAGTTTGCTAAACCCTTTGAACTGCGGCAGACCTTTGTCTGTAACCAGAGTTTGTCGCAGGCTCAGATCTTGAAGCTCGGCCAAGTGCGTCGGAGCACTGAGGTCATTGTCACCGATCCGTGC
>JBFLVQ010000423.1:0-8452 GCA_040758525.1 Acidobacteriota bacterium | reverse complement strand
ATAGTACTACTGGTCAGTATAATGCGATACGCAGAGAATGGCATAATGAACGTACAACCCAACCATTAAACGAAGATCTACATCACCACTTTAAGGATTAACCCTTTCTCGGTGATTACTTCTGTCTTAAATCAACCTGATAACGCTCAATAAAATGCCTAGTCCTCTCGGTTAAGCTCATTCCGGTAGATTCTATCAAATGATGTGCAGCCATCTTAGCGACCTTTATGTTTGAGGAATGAGCTAAGTCTTCCAACAATGCACGCCGACTCCCTGATAAACCCAATAAGACCTGATTAGGATTGAAAAGCCATCCGCTGCCAATCGCGGCAACAGCCTCTTGCGCCACCGCTGGCTCACTGCTATGGGCTAATTCAAAGAGTGTCTCTAGATGAGTCTCGCTTACTCCAACAATATGGATCTGTTGATATAGATGATACATCTCTGCACGGCGACGATAACAGATTTTAGAGAACTCGAACCAGTCTTTTGCTTGCTCCGGTTTCTCAAACATTTGATGGTATTTTCCTAATGCAATTGCTCCACGTGCCATAACTGTGTAGCCTAACAGCATATTAATAAACGAATAATCCTGCCGTAGGTGATCGCCTAGCGAGATCACCAGTGCTAACTCACGCTCACAATCATCATTTTTACCATCACGCAAGAGTATATGGGCTTTCCATAATAGTATTGTAGTGACGCTCATACCTAGTCTATAACTGAGTTGCTCGGCAGTTTGTCTCTGCTGCTGAGAAAGATCTAGATAACCGGAAAGCCGAAATTCACGTCGGGCAGCGGCCTGCTCCCATAAATCTATCTCTGGCCGCGCAAACAGACTCTCTAAATGGTCTCGCAATGGTGCAGTAGCAGGCTCGAAATTCTCTTCCCAAGGGGTCTGGTTGTTGATCGCTAAATATTGGCTTTGCTCAGCAAACTTGCGAGAAGATGCAGTAAGTAGCTCTGTATCACTATCACCTGATTCACTACGCACTGCTACTACAGTGTTGTTAAGCAACTCTGATACGTTTTCTGGCTTGAATCGGCTAAGATGTATTGAAGCAATCGTTGCTTCCTTTCCTAGACGATGCTCGTTGTAGTAGTAAAGAACTACTAATATAGTCACTGGCAAGCTTATTAGCATTGCGATCAGCGCTAATCGACGTCGGTTTAGTAAAGGCAACTTTACTTCCTTGATCCCTGGCCGTCGCTTGCGTAGCTTGCTCAATACCTCTGCTACTTCTTCCCGCTGCTCCTCCCCTAATTCACTGCCTCGATATCTTACTAAATTATAATAATCGGTTATCAGACGCACCTCTGCTAAATTCTTCTCCTGGGCAAATTCAAGAGGTGTTTGATTAGGAAGTTTAAAGATACCCCAATGGGCAAGCAGCGCAAGCATCTCATTATAGAAGATGACAGCAGACTGTTGTGGATTGGTACGTGCACGCCAGCGTAGCCAGGGTAATACCAGTAGGCGGCCTAGCCAACTGGAAAAGACATTAGTAGGAGCAAGTCGCCATTGTTTGATCAGGTGGCGTACACGCCAAAACCCGATCAACATCAACATCAGCATAAAGAGAGCAATCCAGTTGCCACTATGTTGAGTAAAAGTCTTGCCAGTAGCCATCTGTGCATATAGGGCAAGCAGGTATTGGCGCAGACTGACTTGGTACTGATCGATCTTAAGTTTATAGCGAAATAGTGCCCGTTGTATGGAGACAGCTAGATAGCTTTGTCGCTGGGAATCATAAGTCACCACATAATCGAGCCAGAGTATACGTAATGCACCAACATATTTCTTTAAGGTAGTGACCAACCCGCTCTGATACTGACTGAAACCGGCGGCTGGAGTAGGATCAAATTCCACCCAGCGATCATTCTCAGGGAAATAGACCTCTACCCAAGAATGCGCATCTGATTGGCGCACCATATAGACATTGCCTACTTCATTATATTCGCCAGTCTGAAACCCATTGACAATACGTGCAGCAACTCCCACAGAACGTAGCATAATTACCATAGCGCTAGCAAAATATTCACAATGGCCAGCACGTATGTTGAAGAGAAAGTCGGCCAATGGATCAGGCTCATTGGTACGTCGCTGCTCCAACGTATAACCATAATTACTTCTCAAGTACTGTTCGATTGTTATGGCTTTATCAAAACGGGTGTTTGAATTAGCAGTGATCTTACGAGCCAGTTCGGCGATACGTGGATCAAGTGTAGGCAACTGTAGATAGCGATCCTTGGTCTCATCATCATAAGACTTCTCATCATTGCGCAACTGCACATCGCTAGGACGGGCAAGATCAGAATAGGCAGTGTAAGAGATCTGTTTATAGGAATGATCAGCAGTTGTAAGGGTGCCAGACAGTTGTGCACGATAGAGTGTAGTAAGTTGATCGCTGATCGAGAGTGGCCGGTTAGCAATAAAGACTACTGGTGTATTGAGTGGTTCTAGATAAAAGATCTGCTCGACAATCTGTGCTTCTTCGACAGATCGTTGTTCAAGTTGATATTGGTTGTTGATTGCACGTACAACCTTGCGTGGCTCACCAGGTGGCTCACGCCAAGATTTACCATTATATTGGCTGAGCGCCACCCCACGCCATTTTGGCAATATCTTCATCTCTCGATTAACAGGCTTAAGCCGCACATGCATAACAACCTGTTCATTCTTCTTGATATTACCTACCTGACCCAATTCTACGATATCAGAAAAGCCAGTGATTGATACCATTGTGGCGCCAAAGCTCTGCGCCATAAAACCTGAATTGAAGCGTGGAATAAGCAGGAAGATTGGTGTAGCAATCAAACCAATCAAGATTACCATTACAAAGGTAACGCCTACTAGATAGATAATACGACGTATAGGTAGAACTCGACCCAATCGATTTAACAGTCGCTCTTCTCTAGGCTCATAGACTTCGCGATGGCTACGGCGGATCTCAAAGGCTTCTAGTGTTGCTAGTGTAACAAGGACAAAGATCGAGAGCATCACAATAAAGAGAAAGTCTATTGTCAGTGTAGCTGCCAGTAGCACTTCAAAGATCGCAATCAAGTAGAGAAAGACCCAATCACGATCTGCTTTGACCTTAAATAGATTGAAGATTGATATAAAGAGTGCGTAATGAATAAGCGGACCAGTGTAGGAAGAACTCACATAACGCCAGTCAAAGTAGGTGAGTGGGATAAAGGAGATTGCTAGCCAATTAGCAGTGCGTGCACTGATCTGCAATCGTGAATTTGGTCGATCGCTACGCCAACTAAGTACTAATGCAATTATGTAAAGTAGCACTGAAGGGAGATCGACTTGACCAGTAAGACTGAGCGTGGTGAAACCGATCGCCATCAGCAAGTAAGAACAGGTTTTGAAATAACGCTCAATCAAACTCAACCCTTTCATAACTTGCTTAAACTGATTATACGAACATTACGGGCCTGTGCACCTAACGATAATGCTGAGGCACTAATAACAATCTTGAAATCCTTTCCATCGCCATTAAGCAACTCTTGTATAGATTTGAAGCCTTCTTTGGGCTCATCGGATGGTAAATATTTATGTGGCTGAATAAGTGCCAGAATTCGTAACATAGCATAACAATGCTCTTGGCCTACACCAAATTCGGTCTGCTGCTCAGGGGTAAGCAGACGAAGCTCGGCACCCTGACGATGAAAATGTTCTATCAATGAGGCTGCCAATAATACAGCGCGTTCGTATTTCTCAAGAAAGTTCGGTAATGTCTCATCATAGTAATCATCTAAAATAATCGTAATACGACGCTCATCTTCACAAGTATACTCTTTAACCATCAACTGACGCGCCTTGGCTGTTGCTTTCCAATCAATATGACGCATGTTATCGTTAGGCACATATTGACGGATCAGATATAGATCGGAGCCACTACCACGTATTGGGCTCTCCAACCAGCCCGCTAATGCTGGCATTATTACAGCAAAATTGCTGATCGGTTGTGGACAAGGATAGACTACTACTTCGCCAGCGGCCTCTTTTTCATGGGTTTTACGGAGAAAGCCAAAGGGGAATTTGGTACTCACCATAAACCCAGTAATATGATAGGTGCCGCGTTGTGGGAAAGTATAAGCGATACGTTGACTGAGTCGGACGTTACCTGGCAGTATTGCATAGTGTGCCAGCTTACCAAGCCCTTTCTCACTTTGTGGACCTAGTAATAATTGTCGCACACGTTGGGAAAAGCTCTTTTTATCATCCTCTTCACTATCTTCTGTAATTACTCCCACCGTTAGTGAGAAAGATGGAACAAAGTGTTTGCGATTGATTAGCGAGAGATCTAACAATACATCCTGTGTAGCAAAGATATGTTCTGGAAAGCGTAGGCTTACATCAATATTTCTCAAGCTCGCTTCTGAAATAATCCCAGATGCAATCAGCACTGCTAACAAGACAGAAAAGATCAGATAGAGTAAATTGTTGCCAGTATTAACTGCAGAGAATCCTACAATAATAGCAAGCAAGAGAAAAAAGGCTGTCTCTGGTGTAGCAGAATAGGGAAAGCGCCAAGAGAACAGTTGCAGATTAATACGTCTAGCCAGCTTAGGTACTATATAAAGTCCACCTACCAAAGCGAGTATTAAGGAGAGCGAAGCAGAGATATCAGCAAGTCGGTATTCACTTGTCTGTTGGAAGAAATGCGATAAGATGGCAAGCAGTGTAGCTGAGCCTAGTAAGAAAGTAGTAATAATAAATTCCCGTACAGCCCGCCTGGTCTGTCTCCCTTTTTGCTTCTCATCAGCTGCCATGCTTACTTTACCGAAGAATAGCTACCATATTGCAGCTAGCTAGAAATATTCACAGCCTTAGAGTGGTACTTCCACTGATTTAACAATATCCTCCAGCACTGCCTCTGTCTCTTCAGAGCGCTTCAATGCCGAGCCATAGCGCGAATTGACCACGATACGGTGTGCAAATATCGGTACAACCAACCGTTTCACATCATCTGGGATACAGTAGTCGCGTTCTTCTAGTAATGCATGCGCCTGCGACGCATGCAAGAGCGCCAAACTTGCTCGTGGACTAACACCCAGTTCTAGCAGTTCTGACTTACGAGTGGCATTTACGATCTGCAGCAGATAATCAACAATCAGATCGTCAACACGTACTTGACGCACCAATTTTTGTAGCTCTATTACATCCTCAGCCTGCATAAGTGGCTTTAGATCTTCTAGCGGCTCATGTCGCATTTGGCTAAGTAGGATCTGCTTTTCATCTACAATAGCAGGATATCCCATACGAATACGCATCATAAATCGATCCAATTGGGACTCTGGTAATGGATAGGTGCCATGATGCTCAACAGGATTCTGTGTAGCCAAAACTATAAAGGGGCGTGGCAGCATGTAAGTGCGATTTTCAACGGTAACATGACATTCCGCCATTGCTTCTAATAGACTACTTTGTGTCTTAGGCGTAGTACGATTGATCTCATCAGCAAGGATGACATTGGCAAAGATCGGGCCGGCACGAAATTCAAAAATGTCATCGCGCTGATTATAAATTGAAAGCCCTATAATATCGGAAGGCAATAGATCGCTAGTAAACTGTATACGATGGAAACTACAATTGAAGGAGCGAGCCAGTGCCTGAGCTAATGTAGTTTTGCCTACACCTGGCACATCTTCAATAAGTAGATGCCCACCAGCTAATAGGGTAATTAGCGATAGACGGACTGCCTCGGACTTACCCCGAATAACCCCCTCGATCGCTTGTTGCAATTGACTGATTTTATCAATAGTCGTTAAAAGATCCATCTCTTCTTATGTCCGCTATTTGCTTTCACCCTGAACACATGGTCAGATTTGCTAAACCTCATCGCGCCAAATAAACATGCAATTTATCATAATTTAACGTAGCAGCGGAAGAAAAGTTTGACTGCAAGAAGAGACCACAGCTAGTGGTGCGAATAGGATGCGGCTGGCTCAATAGGTTGACGCGCAGAAAAAACTTCTGCTACTATTTTGCCTTCTTTGATTAGTTAAGTCCGATCCACACGGGTGCGTAACTCAGCGGTAGAGTGCTATCCTCACACGGTAGAAGTCGCTGGTTCGAATCCAGCCGCACCCATCCTTAATCAGAGAAAAACAGAAGGCACAAAGAAGTATCTTCCTCTCTGCGCCTACTTTTTGTTATCACTAATTGTGAACTATCTTGCCTTTGCTACTCGCATTAACACATTAGTATAATTTAGCCCATTTACATTGAGCACTATTGTGGTTATGCGATTATCCTTGCGAGCATCTATCTTATAACTCTTCAGTTTTTCCTGTGTCTCTTTGGGATTACTGTTTGATGTACTATCTGATTCAACCTCTTTTACTTCAACCTTCCAATCGTTGGCGCGCAATTTCTCTTCATAGAATTTCTTCACATCCTCCTGTTTACCAGGAGCAAGAAAGTTTAACGCGAGGTTACCACTAACATTACGTTGTAAGGTTAGTTCAGAATCAGGATAGAGTGGCACATCATCAGGAAAACTACGATCGAGTGCCTGCCCCTTAGCCGACGCCAAATCCGGCAATACTGGCTTTGTTTTATCTAGCGAATCTAACGCACGCTGTTGCGCCGAATCTGGTCCGGTAGGGGTAGAATTTGCATTTACATTTGCATTAGTAGGTGGCTGCTCTTTCCTACAAGCACTGATCCCTAGGGTAAAGAGCGCCACTACAATAATTAATATTACAACTCTATTCTTCAAACTAACTACTCCTTAGGCTATTTTGAATTTGCTTTTTCGGCTGCTAACTTCTTCTCTCTTTCTGCAGCTAATCTCTTATTCTCCGCCTCTACCACAGAAATTGGCTTTACTATAGGCACAATCGCATTATCAGGAAAGAGGATCACAGTAATATTACGTGTGCTCTTGAGATCGTTGACACGCACAGCCACATACTGCTTAATCCCTTCTTGATTCTGGCGATGGTAAGTGATCATACTATCGCCCAGTTCACTAGTATCGTTATAACGCTGCCAGCCTCTCGATTTCCACTGCTGATCATACCATTCAGCAATCTGTTTAACCGAATCTGATGAGGACCATTCACGACTGTTTGCTAGCTTTTTCGCTCGTTTGGCTTCAGAGTTTGGATAGACAGGCGCCTCATCCAGTATGGTTCCAGAGAATCTCATGAACTGACCAACACTGCCAACGAATTTAGGGTCGCCAGGTTTCCCTTCTACTACCCCCATCCAGTCCGCCTGTTTCTCATCAGCCCGCTTGGCATCAGCCACGGAAAGGTGTATATCACGGCCTTTCTCTTTAAGGTCAACAACTACTACACGCACATAACGCTCTGGTTTAACGAAAAGTAGACCATTCTGACTATTAGTCTGTTCAGGCTGTGCCTTCCATTCATTCTTCTCTAGTTCCTTAATATAAAACTCATTAATCGCGGTCGTTGTAGCATCGGATTTGTAATCAAATGCGACTATCTTGTTGGTGATACGTTTCCCTGTTGATTGGGCGCCAGGATAGACCGGGATATCGCTTGGCAACGTTACATTATCGCCAGCAGGCGCATTACGCACAAAAGGAGCTTTAGGAAGCCCTGCTACTGTTTCTGGTGATGCTGTGTCTGGACTAGCCTCAGCATTATTGCCAGTTGCTGGATTGGCTGGCTGGTTTGATGCCGATGTGTTGGAATTATCTACAGAGTTGCTAGCATTATTACCACCACAGGCTGTCATTAGTGCTCCTAGTGATATCACAATTATTAAGCAAACGATTCTTGCAAACATTGCTTTCCTCCAAAACCATCCACTTACTCTATTTTTCATAGTTAATAAAATTATTTCTTAACAATCCTAGTAACCCAACAATAGAAGTAGTCATTTTGTTAATTTGTTATATGTAAATCAGGATTATTGCAGGGGTTGAATACGAAATCAATATCAATAAATCCTCAACTTAAGTGAAACCGCGTTTCACAACAAGCTAGCTCTAGCATTAGCTAGTAAATAGAAGAGCGAGCCACAAGGACTCGCTCTTCTGCTACTACACCTGAAGGCCACAATTACTAGTCTTTACCACTAACTAGAAATTGCGGATAAATGGGGCTGAACTTACGCCACCAGATATAACCACAAAGGTGTTTGGTCCACTCTTGATGTTGAGCTTCTTCTTGCTACCCTTCAAGGTGATAGCATTATCAGATGGGCTGCCAACGATACGTGAGCTGACATCCACATCATTGATTCTTACTACCACTCCTGATGTACCAAAGCCTATTCCTGAGATGAAGAGGTTTGGTTTGGAGAAGGTCACATCAGTAATTCTAACAGTCTTCTGTACTGTCACATTGAAGGAGGTCTCTGCACTCAGACCTAGTGGGTCGGTTACTCGCACTGTCACTCTGCCACCTTGTGTGTCAGATAGTGCTGGTGCGATTCTCAGTGAACCTGTGCCATTGCCAT
>JBFLVQ010000422.1:0-8463 GCA_040758525.1 Acidobacteriota bacterium | reverse complement strand
GACTGAAAGTGGTACGCACGGCACCAACACTATTTTCGTTATTATCTAATCCATCTATATTGAGATTATTGCCTCGTGCAGTCTGTGCATTGAACGAGAGCCCGGAATCAGAAGTGATGCCTTGGGCGGGCGCACGACTGATTGTCACACGAGGACTAGTAAGAGAAAAATCGAGGAAATTACGCTGATTTATCGGTAAGGAGTCAATAAATTGACTATCAACGTTGTTACTGCTTGTGGTCTGCCCTTCTTCTACCAGGCTACTAGCTACTACTTCAACTACTTCATCGGTGGCACCTACCTCAAGCTTAATATCGATACGCTGGTTAACTCCTAATTCCAGATCGATACGGGAGAGACTGGGCTTGAACCCTGCGAGTTCCACCCTTATTTCATAAGCTCCTGGTGGTAGTTGTGTTAATAGATATTTTCCACTCTCATTTGTGTTTGTCTCACGTTCGTTATTGGTGCTGATATTTTTCAACTTTACCAAAGCACCACCTATTACTGCTCCTTGAGAATCACTGACTACCCCCACAATACTTGCAGATGTTGAACCGGCTTGTGCATATAAGAGATTCTTACTACTAAGAATTAAAACAAGACCCATGGCACAAAGAACCAGTGTCAACCACCTTCCCATCATTGCCATCGTTTTGTTCCACCTCTCTGAATATAAATATTTTCAATGCTAGCAAAGTAACATTACCACTTATTACTCGGATCTTCTACATCTACTGATTTACAGAGATTTTAAACCTCGGTTTTAATTAATAGTTTATCTACCACCTCAATAAAAAGAATGATGAAAGGCAAATTGTCAAAGGCTAGATCCCAGACTCTACTTAACAGGTCGGCCAATAGCTATCCGCTAAAAGCATTTTTGCGGAATAGATAACCATACTAGTCACCAACCAACTCGATATCCACTTATCTAACAAAACCCGATTCTAGTATAAGCACGATAGTAAATCTGTTCTGGTAATACCCATACCGTAATAGCAAGAAAATAATTACTACAATTTTTAGCCCTGGCATCTTGATCTTTCCCGGTTTTTCCAGATAATGATCATAATATATAGAATTTATCGAGATTACAATTGAAGATTATACAATGACTAAACCATTTGCCATCCCCATCAAAGATAATTTTTTATTTTCAGAAAATCTACGATATCGCTAATATATCTTATCTACGCTATTTTACTATATGTGTAAATATACATTTGCTTACTGATAGGACTAAGGGGTTTTGCTAATGGTTACAGCGCTTCTCCCTTGGCAAGATACTATGTCGCTTGACTGCCAAAATAGTTCCTCTCTTCCTCTGGTTAGCCCCCAGGGTTTTCCATAATCTTTTCTGTGTCGAAATATTAACTGCTGTTGTAGGAGTTTTTCATATAGGAATACTATGGGTCAGATTTCAGAGCGTATCGAAAGGCTACCGCTGCTAAAAAAAGCCTTGCTGGTTATTGAAGAGCTGAGGTTGAAGTTAGCTGAGGCAAATCCGGCCAGCAGAGAGCCGATAGCTATTGTTGGGATAGGCTGTCGATTTCCTGCTGCCAACAATCCTGTTGAGTTCTGGCAGATGCTCGCTAATAGTGTAGATGCTATTACTGAAGTGCCACCAGAGCGTTGGGATATCGATTACTATTATGACCAGAGTGGAGCAGCAGGAAAAATGGATACCCGCTGGGGTGGTTTTTTAACAGAGGTTGATAAATTCGATCCTTACTTCTTTGGCATCTCTCCACGAGAAGCAATAAATATGGACCCGCAGCAAAGATTACTGTTAGAAGTAGCCTGGGAGTCGCTGGAGAATGCCTATATACCGGTCGATCGTTTAGCTGGCAGCCAGACCGGCGTCTTTATCGGTATTTCCAATGTAGACTACTTCTGGCTACAATCTGAGCCAGAGAAACAACTCAATAGTTACAGCGCAACGGGCAATTCTCATAGTATCATAGCAAATCGTATCTCCTATCTATTCGGTTTTAAGGGACCCAGTATCAGCATTGATACCGCCTGTTCTTCATCACTAGTATCGATACATATGGCCTGTCAGAGCCTACGTAATAGGGAGTGTAATCTTGCCCTTGCAGGCGGAGTAAATTTAATTTTGTCGCCGCTATCAACAATAGCTGTCTCCAAGATTCTGAAAATGGCCACAGATGGTCGTTGCAAGACATTCGATATTCGTGCAGACGGGATCGTACGTGGCGAGGGGTGTGGGTTAGTAGTATTAAAACGCCTTTCTGACGCGATTAGCGATCAAGACAATATTTTAGCGGTAATTCGTGGTTCGGCAGTCAACCAAGATGGACGTAGCGCAGGTTTAACCGCTCCTAATGGCCTCTCACAACAGCAAGTGATTAGAGCCGCACTTGCACAGGCAAAGATTGATGCTAGTAAAATTACATTTATTGAGGCGCATGGTACCGCCACTCCACTAGGAGATCCTATTGAAGTCGAGTCTCTAGCAGCAATCTATGGCAGAACTGGTGAAGGGCTGCCGCGTTGTGCGATCAGCTCTGTTAAAACCAATATAGGACATTTGGAATCCGCCGCTGGAGTAGCCGGATTGATCAAGACCGTGTTGTCTCTACAACATAGAAAGATTGTTCCGCACCTACACTTTACAGAGCTTAATCGAAATATTTCACTTGATCAAACAGGCTTTTTTATACCAACAGAATTAAGCTCATGGGATAGCGAGGAGAAGCGCTATGCTGCGGTAAGCTCTTTCGGCTTCGGTGGCACCAATGCACATATGGTGCTGGAAGAGCCACCTCAACAACTCGCTAGCAATAAAGCCACGGTTGACCGACCATTGCATATCTTCACGCTTTCAGCAAAAAGCGAGATTGCACTGCAGTCATTAGTAGAGCAGTACTTAAAAATATTGCCCGCTGAGGTGGCAATTGCTGATTTATGTTACAGCGCTAATACTACTCGCAGCCAATTACCGCTACGACTGGCATTAGTCAGTGAATCTACTGAACAGCTTAAAAAAGAGCTAACTAACTTTTCTCTACAGCATTCCACCGCCAAACTAACTAGTGGTTGGATAAGAAAGAGATCCAAGACAGCATTCCTCTTTGCCGGTCAAGGCGCGCAATACCCTGCTATGGGGCGGCAACTCTATGAGACACTGCCTACCTTTCGTAAGTCTCTAGATCAGTGTGATGAAATATCACAGCCTCTACTGGGCAGGTCTATAGTCTCGCTACTCTATTCTGAATCAGACTCATTACTCAATGAAACCATCTATACACAGCCAGTACTATTTGCCTTTCAATACTCACTGGCTCAAGTGTGGCATAGCTGGGGAGTTGAACCAGATGCAATGCTCGGACATAGCCTAGGAGAGTATGTTGCTGCCTGCTTGGCAGGTGTCTTCAGCCTTGCTGATGGTCTGAAACTGGTCTTTGAGAGAGGACAATTGATGCAGACTTTGGCGCAGAAAGGGATGATGGCAGCGGTATTCGCTGACCAAGAAACGGTTTTTGATACCATCATTCCCTTTGGCAGTAATATTTCCATTGCTGCTATTAATGGACCAGCAAACATTGTTATTTCCGGACTAGCAGAAGATATACAAACCATAAGCAAAGAGTTGCAAGGGCGTGGAATAGTAGTAAAAATCTTGAATGTCTCGCAACCATTTCACTCCTTCCTAATGCAGCCGATATTAAACCAGTTTGAGCAACTTGCCAGTAAGATACCCTTCCATATTCCTAATATCGCAATGGTCTCCAATTTGACGGGAAAATTGCTTGATGTTTTGCCAGATGCTAGCTATTGGCGGCAACATCTGCGCGAGCCAGTGCAATTTTATCTAGGAATGCAGAGTCTAGCAGAATATGGCTGTGAAACATTTATCGAAATCAGTCCGCATACGGTTCTTATAGGCATGGGTAGACATTGTTTACCAGAACAGGACTTTGATTGGTTGCCCTCTTTGAAGAAGGATAATAACGACTGGGAAATATTATTGAGTAGCCTTTCCCATCTATATACTAAACGCCTAAACATTGATTGGCTCGGCTTTGATCGTGACTACCAACGTAAACGTGTCAGTCTACCTAACTATCAGTGGGAGCGAGAGCGTTACTGGATCGCCCCTACAGCTACCAGCTTGCCTAAGGAGCAACTACCATTACTATGGCAGAGAATGCTTTGTGCTGGTGCAGAACAATCTCAAGACTGTCCTTTAGAATTCGCCTTGCATAATTATGTTACTAAATCGAGCTTGATTGAGGATCTGGTGATTGGCTATATCACCACGACACTAAACTATTTGAGAGGCTTTCGTGAGAAAGATGATAGTTTCTCGTTAGAGACATTGATTTCACAGTGTGGAATCATTCCAGGCTACCGCAAACTCTTAACTCAATGGCTGGAGAGATTGGTAGAAGCAGGTTGGTTATCCCTAGAAGGAGAGATTTATACTGTGGTTGGCACAACTGCGCCGGTATCAATAGAAAATTGCTGGCGTAGAGTGGCTCAACAATGGCAACAGAACTCGTATGAGTTTACTTTCCTGAAACGATGCGGCGAAAACCTGGTTGGTGTACTAAGAGGAAAGATCAATCCTCTCGACCTACTGTTTCCCGAAGCTTCGTTTGAACTTGCAGAAGGAATCTATCAACATCTGCCAGAAAACCGTTATTTCAATAGAATTATCAGAGCCGTGCTGGAACCTATATTAATAAGCTCCCACAGAGATTTAAAACTGAATATACTGGAAGTGGGTGCCGGTGTTGGCGCTACTACTACCCAACTACTCTCCTTATTTTGCGCGGAAAGAGCGACCTATACTTTTACTGATGTATCAGAACTTTTCCTTGCTAGGGCGCGAGAGAAATTCATCTCTTTTCCTTTTATCTCTTATGCTCTATTCGATATTGAACGCGATCCCGCTACACAAGGTTTAGAGCTTTATAACTATGATGTAGTTATTGCTTCTAATGTATTGCACGCCACTGCGGATCTTGAGAAAACGCTTGACTATATACGTTCACTGTTGAAACCTGCTGGCACCCTAATAATTTTGGAAGCGACATCTTCTCAACCCTGGCTTGAGATTACTTTTGGCCTTTTTAGCGGCTGGCATAAATACTCCGATAGTCTACGACAATATGGACCATTGCTCTCAAAAGATCGTTGGATCAGCGCTCTTAAAGAGCATGGATTTGATGAGGCAGTAGCATTTCCTCCAACCGGTATAGCAACAGAGATGCTAGGACAACATGTGATAGTGGCGAGAGCCTCATCTTTAGGCGCTCCTATAGATCAATCGACCATAATGGTTGAAGAGCTGAAGGAGAAGACTATCTTCTCTTCAACAATGGCAAACAATAGTGAGGAGAGTTTCCGCTTAACAGAGTTGGTTGCTACTCAATCCTCCTTACCAATGCAACAGTTAGAAAATTATATTAAGCAGCAACTCTCCAAAGTGATGAATATACCTATTGCTAAATTGGCGATGGATCTGCCAATGGAGAGCTTAGGGATGGACTCGTTAATGGCAGTAGAGCTGCGTAATCAGTTAAAAGCCAATCTTAATGTTGAAGGAATACCCTTGGAGGATATTCCTAGGATGACCATTTATGAAATCTCTCTAATGGTCAATGACAAACTATCGAGTGTGTCCCAGCCGATAACGAACCAGAGCAGTAGTTACTATCTCTCAGAAAGCAGCTTGGTATCTAGTAAAATCCCATCCTGGGTAGATGATAGTGAGCAAGTATCCCCAGATCTATCCGATTTTCAGGGCTGGTTCTTCTGTCCTTGGCCAAATCCTTCTGCTAGAGTTCGTCTCTTCTGTTTCCATCATGCTGGTGGTGGTGCATCAATCTTTCATTCTTGGCCATCTGGCTTGCCATTAACAGTAGAGCTTTATGGCGTACAGCTTCCTGGTCGTGAGAATAGACTGAAAGAGCCGCCCATTACCAAACTTGGTCTGCTCTTAGAGGAGTTGAGCAAAGCTATTACTCCTTTATTGACTATGCCCTTTATCTTTTTTGGCCATAGTATGGGTGCTTTGATAAGCTTCGAATTGGCTCGTAAGCTACGCAAGCAGAAGCAGGCTGGACCTTCGCATCTGTTTGTCTCCAGCCGTTGTGCGCCTCAGACAATAGATATCAATCCACCTATCCATATGTTAGCGGATGAGGAGTTTGTCAAAGCGTTACGTCGCTATGGAGGTATTCCTGCAGAAATATTACAAGAACCTAAATTGCTGGCGAACTATTTACCTACATTGCGCGCCGATTTCACTATCCTGGAGAACTATGTCTACAAGACAGAAGAGAAGCTACACTGTCCAATATCGGTTTGGGGCGGGTCGGATGATAAAACTGTTAAATATGAAGATCTCTATACTTGGTGCGATCAGACCGATGGTCCGTTTAACATTGAAATGCTAACCGGTGGTCATTTCTTCCTCGCCCAACAAAGAGAAATCATATTATCAATCCTTACCAGACAGATCCAGCAACTTATTGAAGTGGAGGCCAGTACTTGATATGACAAAAGCTTCCATTGCTGCGGTAACGACCGCTTTACCAGAAAACTATTATCAACAAGAGATTCTAGCTGCTGCGCTACGTCGCTACTGTATGGCTAAACAGCTTGATTTCGAGCTTGATGATATAAACAGTTTCTTTACCAATGTAAGAATCAGCGGTAGATATTTCACATTGCCGGTAGATTCTATATTTGATACTCCTAAATGGAGCGAAACTTCCAGGAAAATTATTGAGCTAGGCCTGGATTTGGCTACTCAGGTAGTGAACCAGCTACTAGAGAAAGTGCAGCTTGCTCCAGATAAGATTTCTCTACTCAACTTGGTAACACTTGCAATGGTTGCTCCTTCTATCGATGCACAATTGATGAATCGTATACCGTTTCGTAGGCATTTGAAGAGGGTGCCAATTATTGGATGGGGATGTTTAGGCGGCACCGCAGGAGTCGCTAGAGTTGCCGATTACCTTGCTGGACATCCACAAGAGGCAGCGATCTTGATCACACTCGATTTTAGTTCTGCTTGTTGGCAAGGCTCTTTTCAATCGGATCTAGTAGAACTATCCAAACAAGCGAAAAACAGTCCTGCTGCCTATGGCGATCTGATATCCACGCTAGTCTCGGCAGCACTTTTTGGTGATGGTGCCGGCGCCGTGCTAATGGTTGGTCGTGAGCATGCGCTGGCACAAAAAGGGCTGCCTCAAGTTATCGATTCTCGCGCCAATCTTGTCCCTAATACTCAAGATCTTATGGGAATGAAACTGATAGATTCTGGGGTAAGAAACATCCTTAGACCAGAGGTCGCCGACTATGCTTCAAGCTCGTTAAAAGAGGTGATCGAACCGCTGCTAGCAGAACATAATCTCTCCTTGGACAAGATCGGTAGGTGGATTGTACATCCTGGCGGACCTAAGGTGATTCAGGCTGTAGAAGAGACTTTTCAATTGGATAGTAGCGCACTAAACCTTAGTCGTAAGATTTTGGATCAGGTCGGAAATGTCTCCTCCTCAACAGTAATATTTATGTTGGAGGATCTACTGCTTCAAGAACCACCGCGATCAGGAACATATGGCTTGTTAGTAGGAATGGGACCAGGCTTCTCACAAGAGGCAGTGCTACTACAGTGGTAACATAATAAAATCTGTCATGACACTTAAATAGTGAGGCATACTATCTTGGTCATATCTGTAAGTAAGATATTTTTCTTGCTAGTGGTCTTTGCCATCTTGGCCCAGCGCATTGTCGAAATGGGCATAAGCAAACGTCATCTGGCTGCTATAATCGCACAAGGTGGATGTGAGCGTAGCTCAAACTATCTTCCTGCCGTAAAACTTCTGCATACAAGTTGGTTTTTGGCTATGATTGCAGAGGTCTTTTACTTTGATCGCCCTTTTATCCCACTATTGGCGGTGATAGGTCTGCTTGGCGCGATCACTGGTCAGTATTTACGCCATCTATCAATGCGCGCTTTGGGAGCGCGTTGGACTCTGCCAATCACTATTCTTCCTAATGTTCCTGCTGTTGATCAGGGAATATATCGTTATATACGTCATCCTAATTGGTTAGGTGTTATCATTGAACTAGCCTTAGTCCCATTGATTCATACTGCCTACTTAACCACTATTCTCTTCAGTATCGCCAATGCGTTTGTTATGTGGAAAAGGATTCAAGCAGAAGAGGCAGCCCTCAGCGAAGCCAATAACTATCAAGCTGTTTTCAAAAACAGGCCGCGCTTTATCCCTAGCTTACGCAGGATTGAGAGCCATGAGCATAGATTATGAAGTTATTATTGTAGGTGCAGGTCCGGTAGGCGTAACGGCAGCAAATCTCTTAGGATTATATGGAATAAAAACTCTCATTCTTGAGCGGGAAAACTCTTTTTTCACTTACCCACGGGTAGTTAATGTTGATGACGAGGTACTACGAGTCTTCCAA
>JBFLVQ010000421.1:0-8523 GCA_040758525.1 Acidobacteriota bacterium | reverse complement strand
CGGCTAAACGTGTCTTTGCTATTAACCTCTCCCTTTCAATACTGATGATGGGGTTGGTAGTAGGTGGAATTGTCTTAGCTTTACGTACTGCCGCTCGTGCAATGAAGCTCTCGCAAATGAAGGCCGATTTTGTCTCTAATGTCTCTCACGAACTGCGTACACCACTAGCTTCAATCCGTGTCTTTGGCGAATTTTTAAGATTAGGCCGTGTCAAAGCTCCAGAAAAGATCTTGGAATATGGTGAGTATATAGAGATGGAGAGTCGGCGTCTTACTCAACTGATCAACAATATCTTAGATTTCTCCAAAATCGAGTCTGGACGCAAAATCTATAATTTCGAGGAGACGGACCTTACCGCAGTTATTGTTGAAACGCTTAAGGCATTCGAAGTACGACTTAACCAGCATGGTTTTACAGTAGATTTCCAGCCACCTCAGCAACCATTGCCAGCCGCTATAGTCGATGCTGATGCAGTTGCACAAGCGTTTGTTAATCTACTAGACAATGCTATTAAATACTCGGAAGCATCCAAAGAGATCATTGTACGGTTAGAGCATAAGGATCGTTATGTAACCATCTCTGTAACCGATCACGGTATAGGTATTCCAGCACAAGAACAGGAGAAGATCTTCGAAAAATTCTATCGTGTCAGTACAGGGTTAGTGCATAACGTAAAGGGGAGCGGCTTGGGTCTCTCGATTGTTAAACATATTGTCGAAGCCCACGGTGGCTTAGTAACAGTAAATAGTAAATTAGGACTAGGCAGCACCTTCACTATATATTTGCCAGTAAGCATAGCATCACCACAGACAACAACAGGGGCTATGGAAGATAAGCATGTATCATTGCAACCATAAGCCAGGAAGGCAGAGGTCTCTCTTATGGGCAAAGTACTGATAGTCGAAGATGATCAAGCTATGGCTGTCGCTCTACGTGACGGCTTCGAATATGAAGGCTATGCTGTAATGGTAGCCAATGATGGCATTACTGGACTACGGCTGGCTTCAGAAAAGGATTTTGATCTTATCATCTTAGATGTGATGCTACCCAGGTTGAGTGGACTAGATGTCTGTAAGCGGTTGCGTAGCGCTGGCAATCCTATACCGATTATACTGCTGACAGCACGTGGTCAAGAGATCGACAAGGTTCTTGGCCTCAAGCTTGGTGCTGATGATTATGTCACCAAGCCTTTCAGTTTTCTTGAACTGATTGCTCGTGTTGAGGCAGTACTGCGACGTGCCGCGAAACAGTCCCGTCAGGTCGAAGTCTACCAGTTTGGTAATGTTAAACTCGACTTCAATAAATGTGAGGCGATCAAAGATGATCGCCGACTAGAACTATCACAACGTGAATTTGAAATCCTCAAATATCTGATCGAGCGGCGTGGCAAAGTAGTCACCCGCGATCAATTGCTTGATGCGGTATGGGGCTATGATAGCTTTCCCTTCACACGCACTGTGGATACACATATTGCCAAGCTACGACAGAAGATCGAAGACGATCCAGGCAATCCATTGCATATTATTACTGTGCACCGCTCCGGTTATAAATTTATTGGTTAATGGTGCGATAGCTGCGACGCGCCCGTACAACTAGATCCGGGCTAGAGACTTTTACTCTCAGCGTATGCTCGCTGCCTACTGGTCTACCTTCATCTGGATAGAAACCCAACTGATACTGATGACGCAATTCTTCTGCAATCGACCTAAAGGTCCTACGAAAATCGGTCTCTTCGCTCTCATAGACTCGTCCGGCAGTATTTTCTGCTAACGCTTCAAGAAATACTATTGCACGCCGGTTGGCCCGCTCTACACGCTCACGCCGTCCTCTTGGTAAGGGAAAACCTGGTGGTTCTATACGGCTACGGCGGCGACGCGGAAAAGGCCAGCCTTCTCTTGTCTGGGTCGCCTGTGTTGGACCAGTACGATAGAAGATTGAATATATTACCGTACTAGATTCTGCGCTGGCATAGATTAGATCATCAGCAGTCATTTCACTACCATGATCCTTACCGTCCGTAAGCAGAATAATAGCTTTACGCCCCTTGACATCGCGGAAAGCTCCCTGTAGCACCTCATTAATAGCATCATGTAGGGCTGTACCAACAAAGCCGCCGATCTCTGCTCTCTCTATCGCATCCAATACTACTCTACGATTATTTGTTAACGGACTGAGCAGGTGTACGTCATAATCGAAGCTTATAATCATGGCACGATCCTTTGCCCTTAACTCTCTAAGAAATTCTCTTGCTGCGATTTTGATATCATCTAGTACTTCACGAGTACTTTTACTGGTATCAAGCAATAAGGCAATATTGAGGGGTTCTTCGGCAGCATCAAAAAAGGCGATCTGCTGCTTGACATTATCCTCATAGAGGGCAAAATTCTCCTGCTTGAGATTGGCAATATAATGACCCTCACGATCGCTGACGATCACAGGTACGGTCACTAGGGTAGCTTTGATACTTATTGCGTCATCCGATGAGTCCTGTTGTGAGAATGTCTGGCTGGTAGTTACCACTAACATTATCAGGCAACAGACCACGACGCTAAAATTCTTTAAGCTTAACATTATTCCTCCTTGTCAGCCTGCTATCTGGACACACTGGCAGTTGCCAGTTTAGAGAAAGATAGCTCTTGCGCAGTTTGAAAAAATTTCTACCTGTGCAGATGTATATCTTCAGCCGCGCAGCGGCGGTAGATTTTTAGCGCAGGGCATGAGCCCTGGGAATAATCGGCACCGGCGCTCACGCGCCGGCCTAAAGGTATCTCGCCGCTTCGCGGCTAAAGACCTTATACGCACGGATAGAAAAATTTGAGGTCGCGTGTGTCGCTGGCGTTGCCAATAGGTCTAGCAGATTGTTCTGCATCCACATGCCGACTATTTAGCGATATAATCCCGTGAACAGATCGCCAATCAAGAACAGAATGAGGATAGCTTGAAAAAGAAGCGGACAAAAAGAGACTGGCTGGTTGGTGGGACATTACTGCTGTTTTTTACAGTAGGTTGGTTGACTGCATGTGAACCGACCAGTCCTAAAACATCGTCGCCTACTAGCTCAACAACACCTCTTACACATCAGTCGGTGACACCCACACGTGCCTTCTCCTCTGATGCTCAGTATGAGACTATCTACGCCGGCCGCGAGCGTTGTATGGTCTGTCATCAGACCGAACATGAGGGCTGGCAGCACTCTTTTCATAGCCGTGCTATGGAGCCTGCCACTGAGCAGACAGTGCTTGGTGATTTCCGCAAAGTTCGTTTTGATCGCGAAGGCACAACTGCAGAAATGTTCAGTGCCAACAGTAAGTTTTTTATGAAGGCACGTGCTCGCGACAACTCCTTAGACAGCTATCCAGTAACCTATACCTTCGGTGCCAAACATATGCAGGACTATCTCACCCTGCTACCCAATGGCCGTATACAGGTGCTGCCAGTCTATTATCATATCACCGGTAAACAGTGGGTCGATTTTACTACTATCAAACAAGGGCGGCTTAATCCTAATCATCCTTTCTACTGGACCAACTTCCGCCGTACTTTTAATAAAGAATGTTTCGACTGTCATGTCACAGCTATGGAGATCAACTACGATAGTGTTACAGATCGCTTTAACACTCGTTGGATGGATATATCGGTAAGTTGTGAATCCTGTCATGGTCCTGGTACGGCACATTCTGATGCGCCCAGCGCCAGTAATATTATCAATCCACGTAAACTAGATGCTGAGCGTGAACTGGCTATCTGCGCTCGTTGCCATGGCCCTAAATCGCCTCACTTCTCAATCTATTCCAATCACCAGCGTTACTTTCCTGGCGATAACTACCAGGACTTCTTTACTCCTCTGCTACCAGTCGAGATTGGTAGTGAAGGAAGCGCCGACTTCTACCCTGATGGACGTCCACAGAACTCTTCTTTTGAATATCAAGCCCTGATACAGAGCCGTTGCTTTCTTAATGCGCGTATGACTTGTCTTACTTGTCATACTGCGCCACATAATGCTAAAGGCGCAAATGAACTGCCTACGCCCACCACTACCAATTCACTTTGTGCTGATTGCCATCAGAAGATTGTTGATAATGCTTCGGCACATAGCAAACATAAACCTGAGGGGGCAACAGCACTTTGTGTCTCCTGTCATATGCCGAAATTGATACCCGGTGTGTTAGATAAATTTGCTGATCATACAATAGATATTCCTAATCCAGACAACACTCGCGACTTTAAGATCCCTAATGCATGTAATGAATGCCATCTGGACAAGCCAGTAGATTGGGCAATCGAACAATTTCGTAAACTCTACCCTAGTGATGCGTTAATACGGCGCAAAGTACTTGCTGCTGCCTTCACCTTTGCTGGTAGACCAGAAGCTGAGCGTGCGCTAATCTCGATTTTAACTAATCAACGTGAAGCGCCTTTTTTACGTGCTAATGCTGCCTCTTTGCTTGTCTCTTATCATAACAGTAATGCCATACAAGCGCTGACCTGGGCCTTATCAGATTCAAATTATCTGATTAAGACACGTGCCGCTGCCGCGCTGGCAACTATGCGGGAAGCTGCCACGGATGAGCGTACACATAGGGCACTTGTTACGCTACTGCAGGATGCTAATCTAATGGTACGTGTTCAGGCAGCCAATGCTCTGCTTGTTTTTGGTGATCGACGTGGCCTAGATCTCTTCGAATCATTGGCAACCACACCAAACTACCAAGATTGGTTTCGTGCCCGTGCAGTGCTGGCTAATTACTATTACACGAAAGGTGACCTGACACGCGCTGCTGATGAGCTGGTGCGCACACTTGCCGACAAGCCAGATTATCTTGAAGCGATCCGACTATTAGCAGTAATTTCAGAGAAGCAGGGAAAGATCCCAGAAGCCGTGCAACAGTGGAGCAAGATTTTGCGTTTTGATCCTGGTAATAAGGAGGCAGCCGGTAATATCACACGACTGGGCGGCGCTGCGCCCACCATAAGATAAGGAGGTTTTATGTCAACGTTACTTCCAACCGTAGCCGTCTTTGTCGAAGAACGTTATTTGGCGGGTATATTCTATGCACGCCTACGCAATATCTGTGCAGTAAAAGCGACCATTGCCCATGTTGATGTATCACAAAAATTCTCTGCTTATATTGATCAATACTATCCCAATAATGCCAAAGCCAAACTTGATGCTGATACGGTGTTAAAATTACTTAATGATGATGCATTGGGGACAGCAGCACTGAAAAATAGTGCGGTTGGTTATCTTTTTGCTCGTGCTGCACGTGTTTTCGCGGAGATGGCCAAACTGCCAGCCGACCTACTTAATGTGCCGGCATCAGCACCCGTCGATATGGCCGCACGCTTTAATGAGATCTTTGTTGATGCTCAGCTAAATCTTGAAGATCGACCACAGCCTACTGGTAATGATGCGCTCGATATGATGAGAGATCTGGTTCATCTACGCCTAACTATTGCCGGTCTCAAGAATTTCGTTGAACATCCACTTGAAGCTAATGCTAAGAATGTCTACGCGCCTGTTACCAAGGCGCACTATAATCGTTTACATTCCCAATTGACAGAGCTGTTTATTGATGCCCTGAGAAAGATTGGCCAGGCGGCTAAAATTATTGAAGGCTATGCCAATGCCGCGTTACCACTGCTAAAAGCTCAAGGGTGGGATGAAGCCTGGTGGATACAGAGTATTTAGTACTGCATGTGACAGGAAAGTGTAATATTTCTGACAAAATGCCACACTACTAGGGATCGTCTATCGGGGAATAAGGCGCGCGTAGAGGCTTCCCCAACGACATTAATTTTGCTTAAATATCGGTTTGCAAAAAATAGCGATTTATCTGCCCAATAGGGAAAATATCCTTAGGAGGAAGAAACAATGGCAAAGATGGGAAAATATTGCAAGGCTTACCCGGTAAAGATGCTACGAGAATTTAGTGGTTGGACAGAGAATACCGCCAACCTACGCAAAGATAAGAAGCGCGTAGATGGCAAGGATGTGGAAGTCCAGCGTGAATTGACTGATGATGATTTCTTCTATCTACAAGAGAATTACATTGTCACGGACGGCATCGCGTTGGATGAAAATATTATTTTTGACAAAGTGACACCGGAATGGGAAGAGTTCTGCAAGAACAACCTGAAATTTGAAATACCCGACTATGCCCAGTCCAAAGAAGCTTGATACGCTTGCAGACTATTCAATTGCCAATGCTAGATTGTAGATCTAAGAGAGGCTATTGTGCGCATTCAGCAATCCACCATAAGCAATTGATTGGTCTGCTATATGTAATTGAAAGAGGAGACTAACAATGGCTGCTAACGTTGAAACCTATCAGTTCCAAGCCGAAACTAAACAACTGCTTGATCTGATGATCAACTCTCTTTATACCAACAAGGAGATCTTCCTGCGCGAATTGATCTCGAATGCCTCTGATGCAATCGACCGACTGCGCTTTGAAGCGCTAACTAAACCAGAATTATTGAATGATGGAGACAAATTTGAGATCCGCCTGGACTCCGATCGTAATGATCGTACTTTGACTATTTCCGACAATGGCATAGGAATGAGTCGTAATGAAGTCATCTCCAATATTGGTACGATCGCTAAATCCGGCACCCGTGAATTACGTGAAAGATTACAAGAGAACCCGTCCGAGAGAGCGCTAGCAGAACTGATCGGCCAATTTGGAGTTGGTTTCTATTCCTGCTTTATGGTGGCAGATAGAGTCACACTAGTTACACGACGCGCAGATGAACATACTGCAACTAAATGGGAGTCTAGTGGCGATGGTAACTATACCATTACGGATACCGTAAAGGCTCAGCGCGGCACTTCCATTACCCTACATCTTAAGCCATCCGATCCAGAGAGCGGTATCGATGACTTCACTGATAAGTGGATCTTTACACGTATCGTGAAGCGCTACTCTGACTTTGTCAATTATCCGATTGTATATAAGGATGAACGCGAGGAAGTAGAAAAGGATGCTGAAGGTAAACCGAAAAAGGATGCGAAACCAACCATTGTCATTGAAGACAAAGTGCTCAATTCTATGAAGCCGATCTGGACACGTCCACCTTCAGAAGTGAGTGAGAGTGAGTATGCAGAGTTTTATAGGCATGTCTCACACGACTGGAATGAGCCTATGAAGTCGATCGCACTGAAGGCTGAAGGACGTATTGAGTATCAGGCGCTGCTATTCATTCCTGCTACTGCTCCTTATGATCTATATTATGTCGCTTCGGAGCCGGGACTACGTCTCTATGCTAAGCGAGTAATGATAATGGAGAAGTGTGCAGAGCTACTGCCTAGATACCTACGTTTTATCAAAGGCGTAGTTGATTCGGCAGATTTGCCGCTTAATATCTCTCGGCAGATGCTGCAACAGGATCGACATATCACACAGATTCGCAAATGGCTTACCAAGAAAGTGCTCGATACCTTACAAGAGATGCAGGAGAATGATGCCGAGAACTATTTGAAATTCTGGCAACAGTTCGGCCCTGCAATCAAAGAAGGTGTCAGTGCTGATTATGACAATAAAGATAAGGTTATTGCGCTGCTGCTTTTCCAAAGTTCTAATTCACCGGATCAGCTAACTACGTTGAAAGACTATGTCAGTCGCATGAAATCAGAACAACAAGAGATCTACTATCTCACTGGTGAGTCACGTAGCGTGGTAGAGAATTCACCACATCTAGAAGCTTTCAAGGATAAAGGCTATGAAGTGCTCTACCTTGTCGATCCTGTTGATGAACTGGTTGTACAGTCACTCACAGAATTTGATGGCAAGCGGCTTAAGTCGGTGGGTAAAGGTATCATTGAGCTAGGTAGTGAGGAAGAGCGCGAGAAGACCAAGAAGGAGTTGGAAGAGAAACAGAAAGAGAGTGCCGATCTACTTCAACTCTTACAGAAGAAGCTTGATGCACATGTTAAAGATGTACGACTATCGCACCGTCTTACCAATTCGCCTGTCTGCCTAGTAGGCGCCGAGCATGATTACAGTCCACAGCTTGAGCGGTTACTACAGAAGGGCAAAGGTGGTGGACCTAAGCAACGACGTATTATGGAGCTAAATCCGAAACATCAGATCTTTGTTAAACTACAAGATCGTTTCCATAAGGATAAAGAAGATCCCCGTCTAGGTGATTATGCAGACCTGCTACTTGGTTATGCATTACTTGCAGAAGGCTCGGAACTGCCTGATCCGGTACGATACAATCAGTTGGTTTGTGAGCTGATCACACAAACATTATAAAGGATAGACGGAATATCTTCTTGTAGATAACTAGATGAAGACTCCGCAACAAGCAAAAGTATTTGTCATTGATAATAACATTGACACTCTTGAGCTAGTTTGTTGGAGTCTTCGTCATCATGATTACTTTAGAGGGTTAGCCCAATAGCTACAGATCTATTAAACAAAACCGCCAGCACAACCTTTACAGACCATTCGGGAAAAGAAAGAGCCTTGCCATTGGGCATTACAGGTTGATCTATGCCCATTAAATGGATTACTAGAAAAC
>JBFLVQ010000420.1:0-8544 GCA_040758525.1 Acidobacteriota bacterium | reverse complement strand
AAGAGTCGAATCGCAAGCACAGAGGCTTTTATCAATGCCAATGTGGCTTCGCAGTACAGGCTGATATTAATGGCGCGGCTAATATCTTTGAATCTCATTACAAAGTATCTCCGATAAGGAGTAGTGGCTGTGTGGCACAGCCCGTAGTCTTGCCGATCCGTCTGGGTCGTCATATGGTCTACAAATCGGTATCCCATACCATCCCTATTGCTACTGTTGTTTCCTGCTCGGTTGGGGCTGCTTAAGTGCTGCACCAGGGATGCCCTTCTATTTATTGAAGGGAGGAAGTCACTAGCTACTGTCTCGCCCTCGGTTTGCAAACTTACTATTGTCTGATGCACAATAAGCGGACGCGTTTGATAGGAAGGGGGAAGCATATGGAGAGCACAAAAGGGAGAGTTGCGCTGGTCACAGGTGGCAGTCGCGGCATTGGGCGCGCCATTGCTGCTGCCTTGCTCAAGGATGAGCAGGATATTCGGGTAGTCATTTGCGCACGACGTAAAACCGAAGTCGAGCGCGCGCTTGAGGACCTACGTAGATTAGGCGGAGAGCGTGTCATTGGCCAAGTCTGTGATGTGCGTAATTATGATCAAGTGCATGAACTCTTCAAATTTGTTGAGCAGCAATTTGGCGGGCTCGATATTCTCATCAATAATGCTGGTATAGGACTATTTGCTAAGGTCGAAGAGATGTCGCCAGAAGATTGGCGTGCAGTTATTGAGACCAACCTCAATAGTCTTTTCTACTGCTGTCATGAAGCTCTCCCCTATATGCGTGTGCGTGGTGGTGGTTATATCTTTAACATAGGTAGCCTAGCAGGCAAAAATGCTTTTCCACAAGCGGCTGCCTATAGCGCCTCAAAATTTGGCTTGATCGGTTTTAGTGAAGCTCTTATGCAGGAGGTGCGCTATGACAATGTACGTGTTAGTTACATAATGCCAGGAAGCGTAAAGACATCTTTCAGTCGTTTGACAGATGATCCTGTCACTGATGAGTTATGGAAACTGCTTCCAGAAGACGTTGCGCAGGTCATTGTTGATCTGTTACATCATAATCCACGTAGTCTGCCTAGCCGGGTCGAGATACGACCTTCCCGGCCAGCGCGTAAATGAATATCGCTTATGTCAGTATTTGAAACTCACAAAGAAGAACTTGAAAAACATGAATTTATGATGGGTGCCTGCCGTGGTCGCTTGGCAGTGAGTCTAGATATTCTTACTGATGCACTCACATTAGTGGGAATGCATGCAGTCTATTGCCGCAGTTCACGTATACCTAGTCAACCCAAGCTAGACATTGAGCAGATACTAAAAAATATTGATGAATCCAAGCAACTGATCCAGAGCGTGATGCAAGAACTAAAACAACAGCAGCAGCAATGAAGCAGATTCGTATAGGCATTGATACTGGTGGCACATTCACTGATTTTGTAGCCTGGCATAGCCGTGAGCTATACACTTTCAAACTTCCTTCTACTCCAGATAACCCTGCAGAAGCGATCTTGGCTGGTTTGCGACAGATCAGCACAACGCTTAGTGGCGATCAATATAGCATTGTACATGGCACCACCGTTGCTACTAATGCATTGCTAGAACGTAAAGGCGCACGTACGGCACTTATCACCACAGCCGGTTTCGAGGATGTATTAGAGATAGGTCGGCAAGCGCGACCTCAACTCTATAATCTCAAAGTGATACGTCCTGCGCCACTCGTGCCTAACGAATTACGCTTTGGTCTGCAAGAACGTATTACTGCAGATGGCAGCATATTGATACCTTGTGATGAACCGCAGCTACGCTCGATCATTGAACGTTGCCACAATCTTGCAGTTGAATCGATTGCCATCTGCTTACTCTTCTCATTTGTTAATTCAAAACATGAACAGCATGTTGCGGCTATGTTCTCGAATCGATCCTGGCCAGTCTCGCTCTCTTCTGAAATATTGCCAGAATATCGCGAGTATGAACGTACCTCGACGGTAGTTATTAATGCCTACCTAACACCCAAGTTAGGTAGTTATCTGGCTGCGCTTAATAATAATCTTATTAATGTAGCACCTAACAAGCATGCCACTCTGCATGTAATGCAATCGAGTGGTGGCTCAATCTCGGCTGAAGTGGCTGGCCGCGAACCTGTACGCACACTGCTCTCAGGCCCCGCTGGCGGCGTACTAGGTGCCAGTCTGTTAGCACGTGCGGCTGGTTATGATCGAATTATTACTTTTGATATGGGTGGTACATCAACTGATGTTGCGCTCATTGATGGTGAGCCCCATACCACTAATGAAGCCCATATTGCTGGCCTACCGGTAGCCGTTCCTGTACTCGATATTCACACTGTCGGTGCTGGCGGTGGTTCAATTGCACGTATTGATGCTGGTGGTGCGTTAAGAGTAGGACCAGAAAGTGCCGGCGCCATACCTGGCCCAGTCTGCTATGGTCAAGGCGATCAACCAACCGTAACAGATGCTAATCTATTGCTTGGTCGTTTTGGCCGTGACAGTCTATTGGGTGGAGAGTTGACACTTGATCGCAAGCGTAGTGAAGAGGCTTTTGAAAAGCTGGCCGTAGCCATGTCTCAAGCTACTGGACGCCGTGTCAGTGCTATTGGTGCAGCGCTAGGTGTTGTTACGGTCGCTAATACAAATATGGAACAGGCATTACGCGCTGTTTCCATCGAGCGTGGCTACGATCCACGTGAATTTACGCTAGTCAGTTTTGGTGGTGCTGGTGGTCTACACGTCATTGAACTTGCCCGCGCATTAGGTATCCCTAAGATCCTTATTCCTCCTGCCCCTGGTGCGCTCTCTGCATTAGGTGTGCTAATGGCTGATGTTGTAAAAGACTATTCCCGTACAGTAATGCTCACAGCCGAGGAGTTTAATCTCAGTGCTGCAGAAAAAATCTTTATGGATATGGAGCAACAGGCCAAACGCGATCTTGTCTTAGAAGGTTTTAATTATCGTCAGATGCGTATGCAACGCCGTGCCGCAATGCGTTACCATGGCCAATCTTTTGAACTTGATATCCCTTGGTCAAATCGTTTGATCAGCGAGTTTCATAAAACTCATGAAAGGCGCTATGGCTATTGTGATACAACTCGCACTGTTGAACTAGTAAGTTTGCGGTTACGCGCTAGCGGCGCCACTCTAAAACCTCCCATTACCCGTCAACACCCATCAAAACGTAAGCCTGTTCCTGCTCTACAAACTACTGTCCATTTCCAGGCCCGTGCTGAACGTGTACCTGTCTATGAACGTGAAAGCTTACCCATTGGCAGCAAACTTACTGGCCCACTTATTGTGGTCGAATATAGTTCTACAACTCTACTGCCAATAGGCTGCCGTTTGATTGTTGATCCATTTGCTAACCTTATTGTCTCGCTCCCTGTAAATAAAGCTAAATAGTTTTGCTGTCAAATAACTTGGCACCGCCTAGCAGGTATATAGCGATCTCATGATCAATGTAAACAGTAGTTTACGATCCATACCCATTTAGACTAGATACTTGCTATGCAGCTACAGCCATTTGTGCAAGATTATTTGATAGCAGGTAATTTCAAGCAGTAAAACAACTTTAGAGAAGATTTATAGTTTGGCCTTAAAGTTGCTCTAAATAATCTCTAATAATGGTCCATTCAGGACATAGTCACCATAGTAACAATCCAGAAAAATTGAACTGAAGGAATGAAGAGGAGGAGAAAAAACCGTGAAGAAAGCGACCGTCTTGACGTTAGTTTTGGGTCTGGTTTTGAGCAACGCCATTCTTTCACGCAGCACTTCACAAGCACGCGTAGAAGGAACACCCGCGTATGTTCCTAATGAAGTGATTATTCAATTCAATGAAGCTACTGCTCCAGGCGCAGAGGAGAATGCCCTAGCAGGAGTATTAGCAAGTGTGTCTGAGCGCATTCTCACACCTATGATGAAGCTCTCAGGAGATAGTGAACTAGTAGTAGCAAAAGTTCCTGGTGATGTTATGGCAGCAGTACGACAACTGCAGAGTAATCCTGCGGTACGTTTTGCTGAACCAAACTGGATCTACACTCATGATGCCACTTCTAATGATCCAATATTTACCAATGGTCAACTCTATGGCATGTATGGTGATGCTAGCAATCCTGCCAATGCTTTTGGTAGTCAAGCAGCAGAAGCTTGGGCACGTGGTAATGTTGGTTCAAGCAATGTTTATGTTGGTGTGATTGATGAGGGAGTTAAATTTAATCATCCTGATCTCAGTCCCAACATCTGGACCAATCCATTCGATCCCGTCGATGGCCGTGACAATGATGGCAATGGCTTTGTAGACGATATACGTGGTTGGGATTTTGCCGGCAATAACAACTCAACTTATGATGGCACC
Source organism: Acidobacteriota bacterium (assembly GCA_040758525.1). Taxonomy (GTDB): domain Bacteria; phylum Acidobacteriota; class Blastocatellia; order Chloracidobacteriales; family JADJPF01; genus JBFLVQ01. Next base: position 4,183 of record JBFLVQ010000420.1, on the reverse strand, counting down.
GGCGATGATCATGGCACACATGTGTCTGGTACACTGGGCGCTCGTGGTGGCAATGGTATAGGAGTAGCAGGAGTATCCTGGAATGTCAGAATTATCACGGCGAAATTCCTGGGCGCCAGCGGTGGCAGTACCACCAATGCGATCAGAGCCATTGACTATATTACTGACCTCAAGCAGCGGCATGGTCTCAATATTGTTGCTACTAACAACTCTTGGGGTGGAGGCGGTTTCTCACAAGCACTACAAAACGCTATCTCACGCGCTGGCGCAGCTAATATTCTCTTTATCGCTGCGGCTGGCAATAGCGGTACAAACAATGACTCTTCACCGCACTACCCATCCACCTATAACAACAGCAATATTATTGCTGTGGCTTCAATTACTAGCACTGGAGCAAAATCTTCCTTCTCCAACTTTGGTGCTACTACTGTAGACATAGGCGCACCTGGTTCAAGTATTAACTCAACACTGCCCAGTAGTAACAACGGCAACACTTATGGTGCCTATAGCGGTACATCTATGGCTACGCCACATGTTACTGGTGCCGCAGCACTCTATGCTGCTTCACATCCTGGCGCAAGTGCTGCACAGATCAAGAGTGCAATCTTGAATAGTGCTGTACCAACCTCTTCACTAAGCGGTCGCTGTACTACTGGTGGACGTCTTAATGCAAGTGGTTTCTAACTAGTAAGAGCTTGATAAAAAGAAATTGCCCGTAGCAGAATCTCTGCTACGGGCACAAAATTGACATAGTCAATTTCTCAGATTGACTCTGCCATATCCATATCCATACCTAAAAAATAATCATTGAATGATTATTCATTCAAAATAATCGGATTTTTTGTGAAAAAGTTGCGTAGTTTAGGTAAAGAGATTATTTGTTCTTTTTAATGTAATGCTGCTGGCGGCCAAGTTTGGAATGAAACTGGCCATAAATCAGATAGATGACCAAGCCAACCAGCAACCATAGACCGAAGCGTGCCCAAGAGGCGGGTGGCAAATAGATAATTAATCCTATACAACAGATGATTCCCAACACTGGGATAACAGGTCCAAAAGGTACACGGAAGGGGCGATGTCGTTGAGGATCTTTAGCACGTAGGACAAGAATACCTGCACAGACAAGTATGAACGCGAAGAGTGTACCTATATTGGTCAAGTCAACCATAGACTCAATACTAGAGAAGGCAGCAGTACCAGCAACAGCTACACCTGTAAGAATGGTAGTGATATGAGGCGTCTTAAAGCGTTTATGCACACGTGAGAAGACTGGTGGTAGTAGACCATCGCGCCCCATAGAGAAGAAGATACGTGGCTGGCCTAACTGAAAGACAAGTAACACAGCAGTGTGTGCCACTACTGAACCAAAGGCGACGAAACCAGCCGCTTTATCCAAACTATGGTATTTGAGGGCAACGGTGAGTGGTTCAGCAGCCTGGGTAGCAAGCAATTGGTAGGGTATCATTCCAGTAATAACAGCCGCTACCACTACATAGAAGACTGTACAGATTATCAGTGAACCGATTATCCCAATAGGAAGATTGCGTTGAGGATTTTTCGTCTCCTCTGCCACCGTCGAGACAGCATCAAAGCCTATATAAGCAAAAAATATGATTGCCGCTCCAGCAGCAATACCAGTAAAACCATTGGGCGCAAACGGCTGCCAGTTTGCTGGTTTCACATAGAATGCTCCAATAATGATGAAAAATAGCAGTACAAGGATCTTAATACCAACCATCAAGGCATTAAATGCGGCACTCTCTTTAATACCAATCACCAACACTGCAGTAATTGCTAACACAATAAATACTGCTGGCAGATTGAAGATAATTGGCAGTCCCAAAATATGTGGAGCTTCAGCTAATACACGCGCCGATAGTTCTGGATTAGTATGACCATAAACAGTGCTGTAGTTAGTGGTAAGCCAGACTGGTAAGTGTATATTGAAGCCGGCCAATAGATCAGTAAAATATCCTGACCAGCTTATCGCCACCGCAACATTGCCGACCGCATATTCAATAATCAGATCCCAACCAATTATCCAAGCGATCAGCTCGCCTAGTGTAGCGTAGGAGTAGGTATAAGCGCTTCCTGAGATGGGCACCATAGCAGCAAACTCGGCATAGCAGAGTGCTGTAAAAGCGCAAGCAATACCAGTAAGAACGAAAGAGAGCATTAAAGCTGGTCCAGCGCCTGGCCGCCCGGCTGATCCAGCCGCTGCTGTACCAACGGTGGCAAAGATACCGGCACCAATAATGGCGCCAATACCAAGCAGCACTACATCGAAAGCACCTAATGCTTTTTTCAGGCTATTTTCCGATTTCTCCGCTTCGTCAATAATGTTGTCTAGATTTTTGGTACGAAATAAACGATCCAGCATAGCCATCTCTCCACAAATAGTGTGGCGAGAGTATACATTAAATTGGTGATAAGAGACGAGCAACAATCGATGAAAGCCTGGCCAATCTTCCCGTTGGCTTTAGATGCGGTTAAGATCATACTTCCATTACCGAAACGGTACTCCTCGTTGAGCTTGCCCAGCACGCGTGGTAAGATTCGTTTCAATAAAATTTTTGTAAAGAGAATTGCCTGTCAATGAACGCTTTAACGCGCCATCGCATCATCTTTGCACTCTTCTTGCTAATACTGGTCGGTCATCTATTTGTTATTACTACAACTGGCCAAGAACCAGAATCTACCCCTAGCAATAATGGTTCTAGCCATTACTTAAGCCAATATGCAATTGATCAGGCTCAGTCTACAGATAAAGAGCAACCGCGCACTCAGCGCAAACAGGTACGTGAGACGATTGGCAAGAAAGCGCAGGGTGAAGAAAATCCTGCCTCTTCCAATGAACTGTCGGTTGCCGCTGATGAAGAGCATAAAGATGGTAATGCCTATATTGCCACTGGTTATGTTGTGATTACATATGGCACAAGTAAACTACAAGCAGACAAGGTGATCTATGATCGCATTACTGGCGATGCAGTAGCTGAAGGCAATGTCATTTACGATCCAGATCCACAGCAGCGTATTACTGCACAACGTGCCACACTTAATATTTATAATCGTAAAGGTACCTTTTACGAAGCGACCGGGTTCACAGATCAAACCGCTGATGGTGCAGTACTCAATTTTATTGCCGAACGAGTAGAAAAGACCGGGGCTGATTCTTATCAACTCTATGGTGTTAGTATTACCGCTTGTGAACAGGCCACCCCGATTTGGCGCTTTGAGTCAGAACATGCTAAGTTACGCGTTGATAAGTCGGTGACAGCACGTGGTAGCAAATTTCGCGTCAAAAATATCCCTCTCTTCTATCTACCGATTGTACAGTTACCGTTAGGCCGTAGCGAGCGTAAATCTGGTTTCCTTATCCCTTCCACAGGAAGCTCTACACAAAAGGGGCGTTTCTTCCAGAATGCCTACTACCAGACGCTGGGGCGTAGTGCTGATCTATTGTTACGTGGTGATATCTATACCGAACGTGGTATTGGTATAGGATCAGTTTTCCGTGTGCGTACTGATGAGCTTTCAAATCTCAAGATTGGCACTTTTACTGTTTTCGACCGCATCATTGGCGATAATACTGCAACAGATGCTCGCGATGAAGGTGGTACACTCTTTTTTGCCAAGGGTGTGCAATACTTGCCACGCGGTTTTCTTGCTGCTGTTGATGTCGATTTCACTACCAGCCTAGCTTTTCGGCGTGCTTTTGCTAGTGATATTGAGCAGGTCTTTAATCCTGAAAAGCGCTCTCAACTCTATATTACTAATAACTTCTCAACCTCATCAGGTAGTTACAGCTTTAATCTATTAGCGGAAAACAAAACCGACGCACTATTCAACACTCGTGTCGCTTTCGATGATACAGATGCTTCAAATATTAATATTAACACTCGCCATTCTCCTTCATTGGAACTGGTTGGTTATGGACAGCAGATTACCACACTGCCACTCTACCTATCTTTTGATGCTACTCTGGAAGGGCTCTATCGCCGAGACCTGATTGGCAATCGTACTGATTTTATTACACCAACATTGGTACAGCGTTTTGATACCTCGCCCAAACTGCTGCTAGCATTACCTGACATAGCTGGCTGGATAATTAGGCCAGAGTTTGGAGTACGTTCTACTTACTATAGCAGTAGCCTCACACCGGTAGCACCAATACCAGGCACAT
>JBFLVQ010000419.1:0-8564 GCA_040758525.1 Acidobacteriota bacterium | reverse complement strand
TTGGACGAATCTTCATGCCGCCTCCTCTATCAAGGTCTTATGGAATTCAAAAGCACTTCGACATCTGGTAGGTTAGTCAAATTATGGCACAAGCATTGTAAAAATAGAAGCAGTTTTGGTTATCCCACAATTGTTCCACTACCACTCTCAGCCAATATCTTTAGTAATGCCTCTTCATCAAGAATTTTAATACCTAATTCCTGTGCTTTATCGAGTTTTGAACCAGCATCGCTACCTGCAACAACATAGTCGGTCTTCTTACTTACCGATCCTGTCACTCGCCCACCGCGCTCTTCGATCAAATGCTGCGCCTCTTCACGAGACATTCCTGCCAGCTTGCCAGTAAGAACAAACTGCTTACCAGTAAAAATCTTGGAAACTTGTGATGATTGTTGCTGAGTGAGGGTTAGACCAGCAGCACGTAGCCGCTCCAACCGACGTCGATTATCCTTATGATTAAACCATTCATATATCGCGGTTGCCATTACATCACCAATCTCGAAGATTTCACTAAGCTCTGGTTGAGAAGCATTCGCCAATCGATCTAATGAACCAAAATGGTTAGCCAGCAGGCGTGCTGTACGTACCCCCACATGTGGGATACCAAGTCCATTGACAAGCCGGTAAAGTTCACGTTCCTTGCTCTGTTCGATCTGCTCAAGAAGGTTCGAGGCAGATTTCTTAGCCATACGCTCAAGCGCCATTACTTGCTCTAGCTTAAGGCTGTAGATGTCTGCCAGATCGCTTACCAACTGTTTATCGACCAGTTGCTTGATCAGCTCTTCGCCCAGCCCCTCTATCTTCATTGCTTCACGTGAAGCAAAATGTTTTAGAGCATTCTTAAGCTTGGCTGTACAAGTAGGTGAGAGGCAACGTAAGATGACCTCGCCGAGCGGTCTTGCTACTTCACCGCCACAAGCTGGACAGACCTTTGGCATAACAAAATCTTTTAACTCTGTGGCGATCTCCTGGCGCCGCTCAGTAAGCACCTTCACTACCTTGGGAATAATCTCACCACACTTTTCCACTACCACCCAATCACCAATCTTAAGACCTAACCGACCAATCTCATCTTCATTATGCAATGAGGCACGTGCTACGGTTGTACCAGCCAGCAGTACTGGCTCAAGTTGCGCAACCGGTGTGAGCGCACCAGTGCGACCTACTTGAACCACAATCGAGCGCAGACGAGTAATGGCTTGGCGTGGTGGATATTTGTATGCAACTGCCCAGCGTGGTGATTTTGAAGTGCTACCAAATTCGTCCTGTAGTGCAATCTGATCGACTTTGATTACTACACCATCAATCTCATAATCGAGTGTATCGCGACGTTCTGCCCATTCACGACAGAAATCGAGGACACTTTCAATAGAATCGCAACGACGACTATGCTCATTCACCTTAAAGCCAGCCGTACGCAACCATTCGAGCGCCTGCCAATGCGATTGAAATGGCTTGTTACCATCAAAGAGTAGATCATAAGCAAAGCAGTCGAGTCGGCGTGTCGCAACGATCTGTGAATCGAGTAGTTTCATTGTCCCGCTAGCAGTATTGCGTGGATTGGCAAAAGGCGCTAAACCTTGTTCAACCTGCTCCTCATTGATCTTGGTAAATACGCTGTTAGACATATAAACTTCGCCACGTACCTCAATCTCAGTAACACCAGTGGGCCAACTGTTGGTGCGTAGACGCAGGGGAATGGAGCGAATGGTCTTAACATTCTCTGTTACCACATCACCTGTGCGACCATCACCACGTGTGACCCCACGTGCTAGTAAGGAGTTTTCATAGATCGCAGAGATACTCAAACCATCGATCTTTAGCTCTACGACAAAATCGTAGTGACGGCCGGCGGCAAGACGTCGGCAGCGCTCATTCCATTCACGTAATTCTGCTTCTGAATAGGTATTGTCAAGCGAGAGCATAGAGCGCTTGTGCCGATAAGATTCGAAACCTTCTACAGGACGACCACCCACACGCTGCGTTGGACTGTCAGGCGTGATCAGATCAGGGTGTTTGGTCTCCAACTCTTTCAGCCGTTGCATAAGCTTGTCATATTCATAATCAGAGATCTCTGGTCTGTTTAGCACATAATAACACTCGTCGTGATATCGGATCTTTTCACGCAATTGCTCTAGCTCGGCTTGAATATCAGACATACCTTACTCCCAAAGTCTGTTGTGAGATCGATGAATAGCACCAGATATTAGCCGAATAACGATTCTCTGATCAATCACGATCCGATTAACAAAACGGTTGAGTTGTTAAGGTTTATTACTCCCGTAAATCTACTCTCAGAATAATCCTTAGCAAGCCGATAAAATCTAATGGTGAGAAATGGGCAAAGATAACATTGTACAAGTATTAGCGCTCATGTTATGATACCCCAAATTCAGTATTGAATAGTAGCAATAGAGGGTTTTGATAAATAAATTACAAAGGAACAAAGGGTCAAAACGAGCTAGATAATTACGCGAATCATACCTTTTCCGGCGGTAAGCCTCCCCTCCTTTAGTGTCTTATTGTAAGACCGGAGAAATTCAAGGTTCGCCTAATTCCGGGGCTATTGGGAGACTAGTGGGAGGACTTATGACTGAGGCGAAGCAGCCCTCAGAGAACCGTCTTGATCAAGAGGCGGTCGAAACAGCGCCACTATCTGGCAAGGTAGCAGAAAAACCGACGGATGCGTTAATCGGAACTCTTCTTGACGGTAAGTATCTTATTGAAACTAAGCTTGGGCAAGGTGGCATGGGAGTGGTCTACCGCGCTACGCATATTTTTATGGAGCGCACGGTAGCGATCAAGATGCTACGAGGCGATCACCATGCCGACAGTAAAGCGATTGAACGCTTCCAACGTGAAGCTCGCGCCGCCGGCCGTATACAACATCCACACGCCACTGCAGTACTCGATTTTGGTGTTGCTGAAGGTGTTTTCTATTTAGTAATGGAGTATTTAGAAGGCCGTACACTACGTGCGCGACTAAATGCCGAAGCGCCATTCTCAGTTAAGGAGACGGTGCATCTACTGGCGCAGGCTTGTGAAGCTGTAGAAGCAGCACATAAGTGTGGTGTGATCCATTTGGATCTGAAACCAGACAATATATTCCTACAGCAAAAAGATGGTGGTGAAGTAGTCAAGGTGCTCGATTTTGGTATTGCCCGTCTCTCACGTGGTGATAATGATGGAGTGACTGGCGAGCTGATAATGGGCACGCCCCAATATATGTCTCCAGAACAGTGCCTCTCTGATCCTGTGAGCATGACTACAGACATCTATAGCCTAGCAGTGATCGCCTTTGAGATGTTGACGGGCCAATTTCCCTTCAATGGTAAAACTCCACTGGCAATTGCCTACAAGCATCTGAATGATCCACCACCTAGTCTTTGTGAACTGCGTCCAGAGCTATCTACTGCACTCGAATCGGTAATTCTTTCTGCCCTTGCCAAGAATCCTACTGAGCGTCCTGCTTCAGCTAAGATCTTTTCTGAAGAGTTGCAGCGTGTCACCGGTTATCTGGAAGATGCCCCTACCAACAATATACTTGGTGCAGTCTGTTCCAATGTACATTGTACACGCTCTCAAGCTGGCGAGGATGGCCATTGTCTTACCTGCCAATCGCTATTAATTGGTGTGCTTGTACGCCACCGTTATGAAGTGCGTCAATTGGTTGGCCGGGGTGGTTTTGGTACTACTTATCTAGTTGGCGACCGTGACTGCTTCAATGAGACACGTGTACTCAAGGAATTGCGTAGCGAGCAGTTTGATAATGAGGCTGAAGTCAGCCATGATGACACTGCCGAAAGACTCTTCCGACGTGAGGCACAAGTACTTTTGAACCTTCAGCATCCTGGTATTCCTAAACTCTATGCCTATTTCACAGAGGGTGACTACTCTTATCTGGTACAGGATTTTGTCCCTGGCCATACCCTCTCTGAAGAGATTGATCGTCGTCAGCGTGTCTTTGATGAAGAAGAAGCGCGTGCAGTATTGACTGAGCTTGCTGATATTCTCGAATATTTACATACTCAAACACCTGCCATTATTCATCGCGATATTAAACCGCAAAATCTTATGCGTCATGCCAATGGACGTCTATTGTTAATAGATTTTGGCGCCGTCTGTAAGGTGGTAAAAAACCCTGCGCTTAGCCATACTGTGATCGGTTCGCCAGGTTATGCTGCACCTGAGCAACTGCTTGGTTATCCAGCCCCACAAAGCGATATCTATGCCGCGGCTGCAACAGTATTGCGTTTGATTACCGGGGTCTATCCAACTCAACTCTTTAATAGTAAGACGTTACGTATGGAATGGGAGTCACGCGCACAAATGAGCCACGAGTTTACTGCCATACTTAACGATATGTTGGCATCAGATATTACTAAAAGATTGGCCAGTGCTAGTGAATTAAAGCAGCGTTTAGCAGAGCTATCACCACTTAGCAGAGAAAAAGTGGTCAGTGAAGTTAGTACATTGCCGGTCTCTAGTGACACACGTTTTCCTGCCTGGAATGAACTTCCCACGATCGATTTTCAAGACGCAGTGCCAGTTGCAGCCGATGGCTGTTGTCTTGATAGTAAGCCCGATGAGACAGGACAGCTACGCCAGCTACCATTGCTCTTTTTATTACGGCGCTTCTACCGAGAACGCCTTAGTGGAATGCTTACTTGTGTGAGTGGCAATGTCACTAAAACGCTCTATTTTGCTGAAGGCACGATAGAGTTTGCCGAGAGTTCTCTCACTAATGAGCGTATTCAGGCCGGCTTTACACCGCTTGTGGGCACACAGGTTCGCAAGATCGTCTATTCTCTGCTTCCCTGGACTGCTGGCCGTTACGAGATACGACGTGGACAATTGCCAGCCAGCCTGATTAAGCTAGGACTCTCTACTGCTGATGTGATCTTTGAGGGTTTGCGCCAACTTGAGAATATCGATCTAGTGCGGAGATGGTTGGGTGACTTTACTCGTAAATTAGCTACTACTACCGATCCTGCCCGCCTCTATCAAAGAGTCAATCTTGATTCCAAAGAGGCTTTTATCCTCTCACGTATTGATGCCGTAATGTCGATTGAAGAGATATTGGTACTAAGTGGATTGCCAGAAGCTGACACACTTAAGACCGTCTGTGGATTACTTACAATCGGTATCTTGGAATGGGTAAGCGATGATAAGAATGCTTCTACCTTTATTGCCGCACGTGGCAATTAAGTAAGAGCATCCCTAAATTAGCCCGTTTGCGTTAAGCCTTTTTGTAAGGCGCTAACTTCTCACGTAATTCGTTAATAGTAGTTGTCAATAACTGTGTCAGACGCGTCGCACTCTCGTTACCTTTTAATATGTAATCATCAATATCAAGAAATACCTTCTTGGTAGCGAGAATCGAATTGAGTTGGTGATCCAGTCGCACATCGCCAAGCATAGGAAATTTAAAGATATTTTGTAGATCTGTACGATACATCTTGATCAGATCATCTGGATCAGCAAGATAGTTCTTGATCTCTGCTTGTAAAGTAACTACTGCTTTACTACCAATAATTGCCTGCTGTATTGCGCCTCCGCCGGTCTTACGATCAACAGTAATAATCACTGAATGTAATACTGGATCGCTGATAGGTTTGAAACGGATCAACTGCAAATCGGTGTCAGCACGAAAACCGATCGCAGGACAGTTCATACGGGTCATAGCACGCACTAGTTCACCAATGAGAATTTCATCCTTGCTCTCCCGCATCTCTTGGCTATGTTTGAATTTTGATAGAAATGAAAGCATCGTCTACCCCTTTATGAACTAAGTCGTCCATTCAAGTATTTTGCCAATGAGTGTACAGTAGCATGTATATGCTCCTGCAATAATGCATGGTTGACCTGAAAGCCAGCCGCGAAATACTGATCTAGTTCGAGGATCAAAGGAACTTGTACATAGATATAACCGGCTGCGATATCGGCATCACAAGTAATTACGCCTGGTTCTGCGGTATCTAGAAAGCCACTTTTGATCTCAGCCTTGAATGCTTGCCAGATTGCCGAGGCATTCTGCACCATCTGACCGTAGCCAATAACAACACGAGCATGCCGGCCTAATACTTTTGCCGAAACCAGATCTTCACTAAGATTAGTAAGTTGAAAGATCAGACGTTGCTTAGTTGGTAGATGCTCAAAGCGTAGGTAATGATTAACGCCATCCGAATTGAGATCAATGAGCGAATATCCCAATTCTACATTTGAGGCGATCACAGCCCCTACCAACATGTCATCTAGGTAGGTGTTCTGTAGTGTCTCATTATATCTTTTCCAACTTGCGCCAACCAACGAAGTGAAAACTTTTTCTAGTTGCTCTGACATAAGTGATCCTTTTGCTATGTTGGGATCGAGACGAAATTTATCTGCCGGTGTGAGAGCTCAGCAAGCAAGTGGTCAAATACAATATCGGGTGGGGCGGCGGCAGGAACTATGATAAAGCGGTTAGGTTCAGTTTGTGCAATCTCCAGATAACCGTGTCGCACACGTTCATGAAATTCGTACTCTTCGCGATCAAGTCGATCCGCAGCTCTACCTGCTGCCACACGGGCTTGTGCAATCTCTACATCCAGATCAAAAAGTAATGTAAGGTCGGGGCTAAGTTGGCCTGTAGCAATACTATTCAACTCTTTAATAATTGTGTGTGAGAGTCCCCGGCCATAACCCTGGTAAGCAAGTGTGGCATCAGTATAACGATCGCAGAGCACAAGCTGACCTGCCGCCAATGCTGGACGTATCTCTTCGCTCACATGTTGAGCGCGATCAGCCGCATAGAGCAATAGCTCAGCCATGGCAGTCAAGCGAGAATTACTGCCATCAAGCAAAATTTGCCTGATCTGATCACCGATCTTTGTACCACCTGGCTCACGTGTTACTAAAAGTTGGCGACCCTGCTTAGTGAGCCAATCTTTTAGTAAACACAGTTGTGTGCTCTTGCCAGAACCGTCTATACCCTCAAGAGTAATAAAAAAACCAGACATTATTTGGCAACGCCGGCACCTTGTGTACTACCCGGCACTGGTGTGCTGGTACCACCAGCACTCTCCTTAGCTACTACTTCATCGCTATCGCCCATCTGGATCTTAGAACTGACACCACGTGGTAAAGCTACCGTAGAGATGGCATGTTTAAAGATAAGTTGTTCTTGATTACCCGAATCGAGAATTACCGAATACTTATCAAAACCTTTGATTTTACCAGTCAGTTTTACCCCACTTAAAAGATAGATGGTTACTAACATGCGCTCGCGCCGCGCTTGATTCAAAAAGTTATCCTGCAAGTTTTGCACCGCTTTTTCCATTACCTGCTCCCTCGCTGTTATTTTTAATTTTTTATTTTTTTGCTTCTTCAGAAAGTCACTGCCGCCGCCGCGGTTGCAGAAGCCGGCCGCAATCTGCCCTCTGGAGCTTCAGCGAAAGCTATCATAATGACCGGAGTTAGGCAACTAGTATTAGGCTGGCGGCAACCTAACTTTAGTATTAGAATGACGAGTATCTCCATATGGGCTGGTGCGGTTGCCCTTTCGTGCTATAATGGCGAAATAGGTTTGTTTCTTGTGCCGGTCCGAATTAAACGATTCCCTTCAGGGGGTAGATATGAAACGCACATTGCTTTTGGTTTGCATCCTGGCTTTAATGCCGATGGTGGCGCAGGCCTACACGCTGGTGCTTAAGGACGGACGCCGTATAGAAGTTAATAGCCAGTACCGTATTGTCAATAACATTGCTATCTTTTCGCTGCCTGAGGGAAATCGCTTCTCTATCTCGTTGCAAAAGATAAATGTTGATGCGACAGAACTGGCAAATGGTCAGGAAGTAGGTACTTTTCTTAAGAATGCTACTGATGCTGGCAAACTTGCCAAACTGGACCAACGTAGCGATAACCCTTCCCAAGATAATGACAGCCCATTAGTGGCCAGCTCCCGGGCGATTAATAAGAAGCTGACCAATAGCGACTTTGAGCGCTATCGTGTACGTCGTGAAGAGATGTCTAGAGAAGCTGAACGGCTGGCTGCCGCCCGCGCGGCTGCACAATTAGGCGCCTTATCACTTAATGGTGCTAGCAGTAATCAAGCTACTACCACCACACTTGTTCCCAGCGAAGCAGACAAACAGGCCGAACTGCTGGCGCAGCGGCGTGAGTTAGAAAAGAATAAAGAAGAGTATTGGCGTGGACGCGCACGCCCCTTACTTACCCAACTGCGGGTACTAGAAGAGCAGATTGTTGCACTCTCATCCCAAATTGATGAGAACCGCCGTAGTATTGCCAATAGTCCCAATGTCTCCATCTACAATCCTCCCCCTGTCTATCCAGGCGTGATCATTGGTGGCGTGCCGATTGGTATTGGTGCACCACGTACGACTGGCGGGGTAGTTGTGATTCGTGACAATCCTAATCAACAGCGTGGTATATCACTGCAAGATCGTCTTGTGGAATTGCAGCTTCAGTATCAAGAAACGGCGATCCTCTATGAGGAATTGCGTGAAGAGGCAAGACGCGCTGGGGCATTACCAGGTTGGCTACGCTAAATCTGAAAGCCGGGTCTA
>JBFLVQ010000418.1:0-8587 GCA_040758525.1 Acidobacteriota bacterium | reverse complement strand
TTGCAATGTCGGACAGCGAGCCTATGAATATCAAGCAGTAAAACAGGGATATTTCACATACTATCTGGTAAAGGGTTTGGAAGGCGAAGCCGCTGATGATAATGGCGATGTCACACTAGGGAGTTTAAAGAAGTACCTGGAAGCTAGTGTGCCTAAGGCTGTACAGCGCGATCTAGGCGTGAAACAACAAACCCCCTACTCTCGCACAGAAGGAGTACGAGCAGAAGAGTTTGTGCTGGCTAGCAGAGTTCGACCTAAGGTAGCGGTAGCACGTAATCCTGTCGAGCCTGAGGTTGTCACTGAGCGGATTAATACCTATGGATCGCTAGTAGTGATCCCTGGACAACAGGATATTGAAATTCTTATTGATGGCAAAGCGATGGCCAGATCTACTGCTGCAGGCGAGAAGATCATCTTCCGTAATCTCTTGGCAGGACGCAAAGTTGAGGTAGTAGGAAAGCTTGCTGGCAGAGATGACATTATCAAACAGGTCGAGATTAAAGCCAATGAAGAGGTCGAGACACGCCTTGATGTGCAGCAAATTCCCGTTGGTGAGATACGTATTTTTCGCAGCCATACTAATGATGTATTGAGTGTAGCCTTCTCACCAGATGGGCGCTATGGTATCTCTACTAGTGGCTATGACACTACTAAACCAGCAAGCGATAGTGCTGTGCGTATTTGGGATCTAGCAACTGGCAAAGAACTACGGCGCTTCAATGAACATAGCGGTTCCGTTATGACGGCAATCTTCTCACCTGATGGCCGCAATATCCTCTCTGGTAGCCGTGGTGTCTTCTACTTTAATCTACTCTTTTTGTGGGATGTTGAGACCGGTAAGACAATACGAGAATTTGATGTAGGAAAGTTACAGATCTATAGCTTAGCCTTCTCACGTGATGGTCGCCGTTTTATTATCGGCACACGTGGTCTGCTAGGCAATAATCCTATACAGCTTTGGGATAGAGAAAAGGGTACTCTAATACGTAATTTTAAGGGTCACACAAAAGAGGTACGTAGCATCGCCTTTACCTCTGACGAACGCTATATTGTCTCAGGCGCTGATGATAAGACTATTCGTCTATGGGAAGTAGAGACTGGTAAAGAGATACGTCGTTTTGAAGGCCATACTGCCGGGGTAATGAGTATCGCCATTTCACCGGATAGCCGCCGTATTCTTTCTGGTAGTACCGATCGCACTGTGCGACTTTGGGATATAGAGACTGGTAAGGAGATACGTGTTATACGTGGGCACACTGATGAAGTGAAGAGTGTGGCGTTTGCCCCTGATGGTCGTCGCTTCCTTTCTGCTGGTTGGGATCGTACTATACGGCTCTGGGATAGTGAAACGGGCAAGGAGATTCGTCCCTTTGTTGGTCATACCAATGGTGTTCATAGTGTCGCAATCTCACCAGATGGGCGCCACTTCCTTTCTGGTGGACTGGATCAGACAGTGCGACTATGGGGCTTACCTGAATAATAGTGCAACCTAGCAGGTATAGCGGTTTGAACCAAATTAGCAATAGGGGGGTTTAATAAGTTTGCTTAAGCTTAATAAAGAAGCTCTATGCTATGTTAACCCAAAGGCCATATATATCACCTATTATCTCAGCAACAGTGGCTGTGTTGCTGTTAATGGGATTGGCTTTTTTGGCTATTCCTCCATTATCATTAACTTCCTCTTATTTAATGGCCTGCTGCCAGGGCAAATCACCGCCTTCTAGTTCTTATCTTAAGTCTTTTGCCAGTAACCTAAGGAGTGTAATACCGTAGCAGCAACTGATCCCGGAAGTTGTGATCGGTCAAGGTTAGATATGCCTGTTATCATAAGAATTTATTAAAGGAGCTTTAGTGTTTATATGGGTAAAATTCCCAAACCTACTATTTGACTTCATTAAATAAGCTCCTTTCACTGTGGCCACAATGTTTTTTCTCAGTTTTTTACTCGACTTAGTGTTAAGTCAAGTTCCATTAGTCAAAAGTTCTCAAAAATATTTCTTAAAGTTTGAGGTAACAGAAAACCATCACATTTTGACAGGAGATAGAGTGTAATGAGGAGAGTTCAACAGATTACTTGTAGTCTTGTTTTTCTGTTCCTGTTCTGCGCTGTTCCAGCCTTGGGACAGTTTGGCAGAGTGAATAGAGAAACCATCTTTGCCCTTACTACCAACAATCGGATATTGACTTTCAATAGCCTAACACCTGGAACAATTACTAGTTCAATTGCAATTACTGGTTTGATGACAGGAGAATCTGTTGTTGGAATCGATTTTCGTCCTGCTAATCGTCAACTCTATGGAGTTAGCAGTATGAATCGTATTTTGATAATAGATACTACAACAGGCGCAGTTACTCCAGTAGGCATGACCAGCTTTATGCTTAGTGGTACGGAGATTGGTATCGATTTTAATCCTGCTCCCGATCGTATTCGCCTAGTCAGCAATATGGGTCAGGATTTGCGCCTAAATCCAGCCGATGGTACCCTTAGTGGTACTGATGGCGTGCTTGCCTATGCTACTGGCGATCCCAATAATGGCAGAATGCCCAATGTTGTTGCTTCTGCTTATACCAACAATTTTGCTGGTATTAGCGCAACTTCAACAACCCTTTATAATGTTGACTCTAACCTTGATATTTTAGTAACCCAAGGTTCAGTCAATAGCACTCCAACATCACCCAACACTGGCCAACTCTTTACTGTAGGAGCTTTGGGCGTTAATGTCACAGATGTTGCTGGACTCGATATTTCCGATGTTAGCGGTACCGCTTTCGCAGTGTTCACGCTTATGGGCGAAACCACACCGAAATTCTATACCATTAATCTAGCCACCGGCGCGGCCACATTAGTAGGCAACATAGGTGGAATGGATCAGGTTCGTGACATTACTATCGGCATTAAAGGTGAAATCCTTATTGGTGTTACTACTAATAATACTATTGTGGTATTTAACAGCACTGCCCCAGGAACAATACTACGCTCAATACCGATAACCGGTTTATCATCTGGCGAAACGCTAACAGGCGTCGATTTTCGCCCTGCCACAGGACAGTTATTTGCTATTGGTAGTTCCAATCAGATCTATACCATTAGCCCTATTACTGGAGTAGCTACTCGTATTGGCACAGCAAATTTCATGCTTACTGGCACAGAGTTTGGTGTTGATTTTAATCCTGCTCCCGATCGTATTCGCCTAGTCAGCAATATGGGTCAAAATCTACGCCTTAATCCCAATGACGGCACCCTTGCCGGTACCGATACCAAACTCGACTTTGCCACTGGTGATGCCAATGTTGGTAAAACCCCTAATATGGTTGCTTCTGCATATAGCAACAACGTTGCTGGCACCAGTGCTACTGGCACCACCCTTTATAATATCGACTCTACCCTTGATATTTTAGTAACCCAAGGTTCAGTCAATAGCACTCCAACATCACCAAACACCGGCCAACTCTTTACTGTAGGAGCTTTGGGCGTTAATGTCACAGATGTTGTTGCCTTTGATATTTCTGACGTTAGTGGTGTCGCTTATGCAGCTTTTACATTGTCAGGAGAGACTAACTCGCGACTGTTCAGAATTAACCTAGCCACTGGCGCAGCTACTCAGGTTGGCGCAATTGGCGCAATGGGACAGCTTCGTAGCCTTGCTGTGGTATTGCGAACAGAGCAGGTCCTTGGTCTTACTACCGATGGTCGCTTAGTGGTATTCAACCCACGTTTCCCTAGTGCGATTATTAGAAATACCGCCATTACTGGATTGCAAATGGCTGAAACTCTTGTTGGTATCGATTTTCGTCCTGCTACCGGTCTGTTATTTGGCCTTGGCTCAACAGGCCGCGTCTACTTAATCAATCCAGTCTCTGGAATGGCTCAACAGGTAGGCTCAGCACCGATCAATCCAGCCTTAGCAGGTATGGAATTTGGCTTCGATTTTAATCCTCAACCAGACCGTATTCGTGTAGTCAGCAATTCGGCTCAAGACCTACGTCTCAATCCAAACAATGGCGCAGTAGCAGGTGTTGATGGCACACTGGCTTTTGCTATGGGTGATCCCAATGCTGGCGCAGGGCCCAATGCTGTTGCTTCTGCTTATACTAATAGCTTTGCTGGCACACCTCTTACCACCCTATACAACATCGATTCCCGTTTAGACATACTGGTAACCCAAGGCTCACTCAATAGTGCGCCAGTTTCGCCTAATACTGGTATGCTTTTCACTGTAGGAAGATTAGGAGTAGATACCACAGATGTCGTTGGCTTCGATATCTCTGAATCGACCAATATCGCTTATGCAGCTTTGCAGCTTAGCGGTGAGACCTCTTCCCGTTTCTATACTGTCAATCTTAGCACCGGCGCAGTAACACAAGTTGGAACAATGCCTATTGGCGGTATGGCACCCTTACTACTGCGGGATATCGCAGTTGTTAACAATGTGGCTTTATCGCTTGTTGCCTTTGGCCCTGCCACTCCAGTAATTGCTGGCAACAACATTAACTACACCATTACGCTAACCAATGCAAATATCAGTGCAGACTTAGCTAATGTTGTGCTCTCGACTTCTGTACCCGCCAACACGACTTTCCAGTCGATCATGGCGCCAGTTGGTTTTAATTGTACTACCCCAGCCGTGGGTGCGACAGGACAGATCAGTTGTACAGGAGCAACCCTGAATGCAGGATCTATGGTTAACTTCCTGTTAGCGGTAAGAGCCACTGGTACTACCAATGGTGATACCGTGACATTAATGGCAAATGTTAAAAGCGATACTCCAGATCCCACAGGTGTGAGATTTGACGTACCCACTTCGACAGTAGCCACGGTTGTCAACCTGCCCGGCCCAATGGTTGTTGCTTCTGGCATTAAGGTTAGCAACAAGAAGATCACGGTAACAGGCACTGGCTTTATGGGGACAACGATAACTGTAGATGGTGTAGCCTTTGCTCAAGCAGCCAAGCTTAATTCTACTGGTAAGCTAATCCAGAAAGGCAAGCTCGCCAATGGAATGAAGATCAATCAGGCGATTCCCAAAGGTAAAGCCGTAATGTTCGTTTTCCGCAATAGTAATGGCGGTGTTACAACAGTACCTTTCACTAGGTAGGAACTATTTTTAGAGGTAGGGTTATTATGCCCTACCTCACTACTTAGATTGCTACAGCCTCTGGCTTGAAGAGACGGAATGTCTCGACAATATGCCGAAAAGCCAAGATATTCTTATCAAAATCTACCACTGATGCTGAGCAGGTAATAACAAAAATTCCCCCTTCACCAAGCACGAAGGTCTGCGCCTGCTGTATATGTTGACCTTCCAGAACAAATCGCTGCAACCGCTGAAAGGCTGGGGCACCATGCAGTGTAATAGCACGCTCATCCAATACTTCTACTCCAGGGATCTCTGCTGCCATTGCCTCACCTTGTTCTTTAGCATAATCTTCTATATTGGTGGGAGCGGTAATATGTTCGCGAGTAACAACAACATTAGCAGCAAAACCACTACTACCAGTTGGTCCTACCAATGTAATCATTGAACGATCTTCCCATCCTTGCGGCAAATCTGTAATAAAACCATTAGCAATCATCTTCATGATATTTACCAATTATCTTAGGTTAATTAATTCTCTGCTGCTGTGAAAACTCTAAACAAGATGATAATACTTATTTCTAGTGGTTACCAGCTTAGATAGTTATTTTAACTCGACGCCTTAGCTGCTGACATATACCGGCCTAGAAAATCAACCGCATTCTTAAACTCATTGCGGATACGTAATGGTAATCTATGTTTTAGTAATTTCTGCAATCGCTGTCGCTCACTCTTGATAGATACTTTGAGTGGTTGAGGAGCAGTATATGGTGGACCGGGTAACTTATATTTAAGGAATTGTAACAATCCTAAGATTGTTGTATCAGCTTGTGAGGCAGCCCAACATCGATAGAAGCGGTCACGTTGTGCTGGATCGGTTGTTTTTGTGATATGCTGCTCTATTAATGCTGTTAGCTCTTCATCACTAGGCTTTTGTGCTAATCCAGGCATGCGATTAGCAAATAGATCCATCATATTGCCAATAAAATCATCTCCCATGCCGAATATAATAGTTTCTGGAGGATAGACGACCAGGTCACCCTCAGTAAGGGGAATATCATTAAGGTTTAACATAAAATCTGTGACCAGTTTTTCTATCGCTGCTACTACGATCTGTCTGTCTGCTGGATTCAATGAATCGAGTTTTGCCAGTTCACGGTCAAGATCTTTTCGATATACGATTAAAGAGTCTACCGTGATCTCTGGGTCAGCCATATTTAACTCTCCTTTAATGATTAAAAGCAGTGTGAAAACTAATGAGGCGTACTTGATTTCCAGTACGCCTCAGGCAAGCTCAATTTGTCAGAGAATAGTATTAAGGTTCTGCCCGTTACCAGCTAAACACAGACTTCAGCGAGCTAACTGCTCCACCTACAGCATTGCTAACAGCATTGGTAGCCTTTGAAGCTACCGACTGCACAGTGCTCACAGCCGAGCTGGCTACATTACTTACAGTCTGTTTTACCTGATCAACCTTTTGTGACACAAACTGTGCGGCTGCCTGTGTGGCTTGGCTTACTTGTGTCTTAACTGCATCTACTTTCTGTGATACAAATGCCTTGGCAGCCTTGGCGCCTTGGCTAACCGAATTCGCGATATTACGCCCGGTTGATACTACACTCTTGACGGCACTGGCTACCTTCTGTTTGCCTGCATCTACAACTGCAGAGGCAGTATTTGCGATACCCTTCGCGATTTCTGTACCTTTATCAATGGCAGCAGTAACGCCTTTAGCAATCATCTTATCAACACCAAGCCCGCGCAATCCTTTATCTGCCAGATATCCAGCTACTACTCCAACACCAAATCCAATTACTCCACCAACAACAGTTCCAGCGCCTGGGATGATACTACCTATTGCTGCTCCGGCGGCTGCGCCTGCTAGTCCTGCTCCTAGACCAACTGTAGCCTCTCCTGCTACATTACCGATAGCTTGAGAAGCGGTTACTTCACCACGTTGATAGGCGCCAATCTGATCAAAGGTAGCAAAACCAGCATTGATAACGGCGCCTGCTACTCCTGCACCTCCAACCCTACCAGCAACACTGCGTAATGCTGTACCTGTGCCGCTTGCTACTTCTGAACTGACAACACGACCTGCTACTGATGTGGTTGCGCGTTGAACGCTATTACCAGCAACACGATCGATAAATCTTGCTGAGGTCTGTTCAACCACTCCACCTAAAGCCCCACTACCAGCACCTATTGCAGTTTGACCAGCAATATTGGCGATCTCGCTGCCAGTCAGCTTGCCATCTTGTAGTGCTTGATAGGTACTAGTTGCGAACCCTATACCACCACCGATAATTCCGCCTTGGCGCGCACTACGCATTGTCTCACTGGTTCTAGGCGCAACTGTACCATACTCACCACGACCATTCGTCTTTAATGTCTTTAATGTGTCGTCTATTGTACCAAAGCGATCTTTAATTATCTGACCTTGAGCATCTGCAACCTGCTGAGGAGTAGGACTAGTAACACCAGATTTCTTGAGCTGCTCACGTGCCAACTGATCGCTTACACTTAAAAGATCGCTATTTAATTTATTCAAGTCATTAACACTAAAAACTCGATCGCCAACCTGTAATACTTTAGCATTGGGATCTCCTCCACTCAGACGGTTGGCTATTTCATCAATCCTGGGCTGTTTAAGGATCTCGTTAAATTTTGGTCCAGTCTCATCAACATAGACCATAGCAGAACGGTTCATACCATCTGGAGTGCTAGGATTGAGCCAGTTTTCATAACGGGCAAACTGCTGCTTCTTACCACTAATGCTCTTTTCCAGATCGGAAGTTAATGTATTAGGTCTCGCCTTAACACTATCTAGCCGTAATACACCATCATTGGTTTTATAATATAGATCTGCGTCTAGGTCTGCTACGCCAGGCTTAGGCAAGCCGGCTTTAGTGATATTGTTATTACCAGCTTTTGTATCAAAGACCAGTTTAGTACCAGGAGCAAGATTGCCACGATCTAACACTTCTGCTGCACGTTTGAGCATTGCTGCTGTTCCTCTAAAGTTACCAGCTTGATCTGCTCTGGTTAGATCATATACATTCAGTTCCTTAACTGCCTTCTCAAAAGCTTTGCTAACATCTACTGCTACCTGCTTATCGGTAATCGCTCGGCCAAGTTTAGCAAATGTCTCGGCAAGATCTTGACGCTGTGCAGGAGTAAGCTGGGGACGATCCAAAATACGCATAATCTCGGTATCGAGTCCTAGCTTCCTCCAATTTGACATTGCTTGCTGTTCAACCGCCGAACGCATGCCACTGCTTCCACCTGCTATTAAGCTACCGGGATTAAAATCTAATTTATTATTAATCTGTGCTTTTATTTGATTGCCACGCTCATCATTCTCCCAGCGGCGCATTGCTCCATTATTCGCTTCCATTGCTGGTATAGGAGCAACCGGCGGTTGTTCCGCTGGTTTTGGTTCTGCTTGTCCTTCTTGCAGTTGAGCTACTTGATCAACTTCAGGGAGATTACGCTTGCCTCTAATTTCTGAA
>JBFLVQ010000417.1:0-8650 GCA_040758525.1 Acidobacteriota bacterium | reverse complement strand
TGGATAGCACTATATGCAATGCCAGCGGCACTGAGTATATCTTCGACATCAGCTTGTAGCAATCCTCGACGAAGAAGCCAGGAGTCTAACTCTATTGACGTGCCACCATGGAGCGATTTGAAGGTGTTGGTATAGATCGACTCAAGTGTATAACTGTTATCTGAATCGAAATAGAACTCAATCTCACCTTATACGAGCATCGTTGGCAGTTTCGCCTTGGGGCGTGTGTGGCTGTAATCAGGCTCATCCAGTAGATCTAAAATCCTAGCCAAACTGTCACCGAGACGAAGGGGCCCGAACTCACCTGTTTTCAAGAAGTGTTCGATCTTTACTGAAATCATAGAACTCAATCGCTATAGACGTTTGTTAGGTCACCTTTTCTTTTTTACTAGAGAGTTGTTCAATAAACTTTCTCGTCATTCTGTAAATTGCAATTGGCCGAATATGCAAAGTCTCATTAAGCAGATAGCCATGCCTTTTCCCTATCTCAGTTTGGTCTTTGACTGCTTTTTCAAGGAACTCTTTAATAAGCTCTGGTTCCATCTGCGAGGATCTCATTTCAAGCTTTCCCGATGCGGTTAACTCTACAAATGATAACCCTTCCCATTGAAAGTTACAGTAGTAATGCGTTGTTGAGTTTGTATCTTTAATATTCTCTTCTTGTCTAGCCGCAGCGAGCACCGCAGAAATAAAGTGAATAGCTTC
This sequence comes from Acidobacteriota bacterium, assembly GCA_040758525.1. Taxonomy (GTDB): domain Bacteria; phylum Acidobacteriota; class Blastocatellia; order Chloracidobacteriales; family JADJPF01; genus JBFLVQ01. The sequence continues at coordinate 7,945 of JBFLVQ010000417.1, read as the reverse complement.
TTCCTGCAAGATAGGAACTATTATTTCTTTACCTTTGTGGTGGCATTTAACCAGAGACAGGTCAGTTTCGTTGAAGGATATTTCGAGTTTAATAAAATCATCAGAAAAGCAGGCATTGAAGCCAGTATCTATTTGAAAATAGCTCATAGATTGATGTCCCTCTGCGACCTAATAAATAAGTTAGATAGATACTATTCCTTTATAGTTTGTTAACCGCTTCCATGAAATAAGGCCATTCTTCACTCGTTCTACTAAACTCGAACTCTTTCAGATTAATTTCATCGGGAATTCCTGTAAGGTCAAGAAATGTTGCACTATTCTCAACCCAAAATTGGTATACTTGAGCCGCATTATACTCTCCATACTCCTCATCTGGGGCTACGTTATCCAGTGCCCAGTCTGGTAAGTACATCACAAACTCCGCGCCAACTGCGATTGCCATTTCCCGACAAATCACTCTCAGTGGTTGCGACAATTCCGAACTTGACATAAAGCCACGGCGGTAACGAGCATAGTTCCAATATTCCAATCGATGCCGATAAATATTTAAGTAACAGCCTCCTGGACCTTCAACTTTCCCAATTCTATCTTCCTTCTCTGAATGCCAAACATCCTGCCACCATAAATGGTCAAGAGTGATATTCCTAAAATGGCTCAAAGCCTTAGTTGCGATAATGAGACGTTCGTTAGCTTTCCAAATGTTATTCAAGATGATCGGCAACTGATCAAGATTATCACTACTGAAACAATGACCCATCATTCCGTAGAAATCTGTTCCCATATATACCTCATTCTACTCTGTGTCTAGCTATACAACTAGACGAACATTAATTCTCTTACACCATTGACAAGCATCTTTTACGAACAAATATCCTAGCAAGTTTCTCGCTCACCCATCATTATCCTATTCACTCCTCCACAGCTATATCGTAGTGCTAACATACTACCCATTAATAATTTTTGACCTTTACTTGATAAGGCCATATCCTTAATTTATCCAGTTCTCATTTGCCCAGATCGTCAAATAAATGGACAAGTCTTCGGAGATTAAGTATGAATGACTTTGACGTAGCGATTGCAGCCGCTGATGTAGGTGCGGCAGTTGTGCGTCGATGTTTCGGGACAACGTTGCAGCGCCTGGATAAGGGAGCAGGCGATTTCGCAACGAATGCCGATATAGAAGCTGAAAACGCGATACTTGCTTTGCTACATCGCGAGCGGCCAGAGGATGCCATTCTTGGAGAGGAGAGTGGCCGAAGTGGATCAACCAGCAGCTTGCGTACTTGGTTGATCGATCCGCTCTGTGGCACATTGAATTATGCAGTGAGGATGCGCGTCGCGGCTGTGAATATTGCGCTCAGGAGTGAGGGGAGGTTCATCACGGCTGCTGTGGCTGATCCATTCAATCAAGAGGTTTTTTGGACGGATGGTAGATCCGCTTTTCTGCGCGTAAACGGTCAGGATACACCTCTTGCCCCAAGTGGAAGTTCGAAACTCGTAGACCTGAACTTTGATCCTCCTTTTCCCAACGCACCAGCGTTCAAGGCAGTAACACTTGCGGCTGATTCAGAGTTCGTTGTCAGCTTCAGACCTCGGGTAGTATCGACATCAATTGCGCTCACCTGGGTTGCCACTGGTCAGCGAGCGGCATATATCACTGATGGTGACTTGCGCGATAGCGTGCATTTCGCTGCGGGTCTTGCCATCTGCGAAGCGGCTGGCTGTGTGATAACTGACCTACGAGGTCGCAAGTGGGGTAGTGGAGCAACAGGGCTTGTTGCAGCGGCTGATTCCCAGACCCACGCAACAATATTATCGCTAGTGAGGAAATACCTGGTCTGATATTGTCTGGGGCTGTGGGGGCAAGGGTTAACATTGGCCTACAAATGACTGCTTATAACACCCACTCGTCCCTTACTCAGTTTTAAGCAAAGGTTTGTTTATGGCTTTGGATTTGATCACACGAGCATAGCTGTAGCAGCTTGCAAACACAAACGGTTCTGCTCGCAAACATCGCATTTTCGTGCTCAGATTAATTGCCAATATACGGGACAAGCTGCTCACATTATTTGCCAATGAACTCAGATTAATTGCCAACAGCTTGCAAACATCCGCTTCTACTCACATTATCTGCAAATAAAAAAAGCCTAAACAAGTGCTGAATCAGCAGTTCGAAAAAACGCTCGTTTTTCCGAACCCTATCCAAATTTTGAATTCCAACTAATAATGGGGATTTATTGGTATGAAATATCGGTTGTAAAAAACAAAGTTTAATTTTTTCATTTTCAACGACTATAATGGACTCTGAGATTAGATCCCTGTTACGAGGCCAATTGACCGCAACTAGAGCACAAGAGCTGAAAAACGAAATGATTGCTGTTGGTATACCTGTGTGATTACTTTATTTGCAGATAATGTGAGCAGAAGCGGATGTTTGCAAGCTGTTGGCAATTAATCTGAGTTCATTGGCAAATAATGTGAGCAGCTTGTCCCGTATATTGGCAATTAATCTGAGCACGAAAATGCGATGTTTGCGAGCAGAACCGTTTGTGTTTGCAAGCTGCTACAGGTAGGGGCATATGGCGAGCTGGCCAGACTGCTACTCAGTAATGGTTGTCTCTGTACAGCTTGGCCTACTTGCTGGCTTGGTAGTTGGCCTGGTTGTTGAGATTGTTGATGGAATCTAGCCAATATCTCAGCTTTAGAAGGGCGTCCAGGTTTACGCTTAGGCTTTTCCTCAATGGGTTTATTAGGACGTCCTTGTCTACGTAATGCTCCAGTACTAACAGCCAGTTGTAATGCCTTCTCTACATCAGCACGATAGAACATTTTGAGCTTGTGATCATCCTGAGAAGATAGCATTCTAGTTAGACCGTTATCCTTCAATATACCAGTCCATCGGTAATAGGAACGGTCACTAACATCAAACTCTCTCTTTAGCAACTCTCTATGCAGCCACATATTAGTATCACTGAAATGCTCAACAGGCACATCAGCCGAAACACGCTACCCTCTGCCAGTTCGGCGTTCGTCTTTACTATTAGTGATTACTTGGACATTTTAAACTTGATAGGGGGAAAACTAATACTCTTGGTTGATGCAGGTAGCCCTTTCATAAATTCCTTAATTACTTCTTTAGCTTTCTCAGTACCAATAAGCAAATCTTCGTGTCCCCCACCTTCTATGATCAAGTGAACACTATTGGATAACCCCTTTTCAAACTCTTGTGCATTACTGACAGGTGTAAATCCATCCAAAGTACCGCTAATCAAGAGCGTTGGAACTGCAGACATGATATCGCTACGATAGGCATCACCTAAATCAGGATTGCCCCACACATCACAACCTTCTGGAAAAGGAAAATTGAAAGCATCACCCAAAAGGGTTTCGTTCGCTTCGCGCCGAATCTGCTCTTGCCTCTGTTTTGAAACTCCTGATGAACAATCCATCAAGAAGGCGGTGGCATTGACACTTCTTTTATTTTGTTGACTGAGCACTTCCGCCAGCAAGGTTGTATCCCTCTTAGAGAGTGTGTAATAGAATATTGGCAGCAGTTTGATGTCTTCAGTCGTGCCGATCATTAAGGAGGTTACCGCCTGCAAAACATATTTACCAACTTTAACTTTCGACTTCTGTTTAGTATTTGGATCGATCAGTTCTACTGTCATAGGCTCTTTCTCAAATTTATCTAGTACTGTCTTCATTAGTCCCAGCAGATCAGGAACTAATTTGCTGATTTTGGGATCAGCCTTGACTAGCCTATCAATCTGTACAAGTTGTTTCTGAAGATTACTGGGAAGTTTATTCATATGGGCTGTACCTTCTACAGCAGCCATAACAACACGGTCAAGGTTACCTCCATGCCGTCTTAAGGTTGCTAACGCCAGCGTTGTTCCGCCACTAAAACCAAGCAGGCTAATCTTTTTTGCGCCAAGCGCTTTTCTTAGGTCTTCTAAATCGTCTGCACTCTCATTCATATTGTAGGCTGATAGATCAATTCCTTGACTTCGTAAAAATTCAGCGCACCTACGATTTCTTTCCCGTGAATCATTCAATAGTGTTTCGTAAGTTGCTACCTTATCAGAAAACAGGCTCGGCACATCCCGACAGATCATACTTGGCTTTGTATGTCCAGTACCTCTTTGGTCCAGAATGATCACGTCGGCAATTTCCCGCAATGGGATAAGCAATTCCATTATTGGAGCATAGTAAGCATTGGTACCAGGAAGACCGGGCCCCCCTTCTAAATAGACGATTGGTGAGCTAGGGTTGGGAGAAGGGCTTTTTAAGCGAAAGAACGCCAACTCAATCGTATTACCATTGGGTTTGTCATGCCTCTCTGGCACAACCAGAGTTCCATATTCGACTTTGACTTCTTGCTTGTTCTCATCTTTATAAACAATCTCCTGTCCATTTGCTGCTTGGGGTTTGACGGACTCAAGCGTTAAGTTGCCGACCCTTTTTTGTGCATAGAGATTATTAGCAAACACTGTGATAATAAAGCCTATTAATAGAAATAGTATCTTCAACATTCTAACTCCTGCTAGATCAATCTAAAAAATCTTTCCCCTCAATACCGAAACGTTGCAGTAGATATTCATAACCAAGTGTGCGTGGTGAGAGTCGCTTGCGAAATCGCTCTGTTTCTTTGTGCAGTTCACGCATGTTGGTATCTTCCTTCAGACGCTTGTGTAGATAGGTCATAATAAGCTCAGCGGCAATTGCGCTATGATAGACTGAGGCTAGATATGCGCTGCCACTCCAAATAGCTTGATGCACATCTTTGCTATCAAGCGTAAGAAAGGCCTGTAAATACTCTTTGCCATCAATTACCATATTTACCCACTGGCCCGGCCAACGCTCTATAATCTGCTTGCCAAATGGATCTAAAAAGATATCCACATTTTTGATTTGCACAGGTAAATAGGTTTTGATTGCAACATTAACTCCACGCGTTACCGTGGCGGAGATTTCATTGCTAAGCAGGTCCAAAATGCTGGGAAAGATATCGATAATGGCGATCTGCCGGCTCGACTGCAACATCATACGGCAACGTTCGAATACCTGTTCTGCTGAACGTATTTGATAGATCCGATCATCGGCGTCAAGGCTTTCTATCGTACGTAACGCCATTTCGGCATTCTTCTTGTTTTCTCTAAAATCTTTCTCCAGTCTCTGCAAGAGTTCTTGCACCGGCACCGCCCGGCAGATTCTATTCTCGCCCTCGTCGATGAGAATTGCCCCTTTGCTATGTAACGATTCGAGCGCTTTATAAGTGTTTGCTGCTGGTTTACCAATTAATTGGGCAATGCGATAGCCTGTTGTAGGAGCATGCCGAACCAATACCGTATAGACCTCCGCTTCCAGCGGCGTAAATCCCAAATTAATTAAAGCGCGAATAGATTCATTTTTACTCATAAACTATTAGTAGCATGAGCTACTAATATCCTATTGTCAAGCTGAATATTCTGGTATAGTGGCCACATTGTGATCAAGGAAGAGAAAAGTAGTGTAGGGAATGACATGTAGAACTTGCCTGATGTCCATTATTTATTCAGGTGACTGTGCTCATTGGGGCTTATGGTTGCTCGCAATACAAGCTGTTGAATCGTGTTATTGTAGAAGTATTGTTTCTGCGCAAATAGGCAAAATTCTGGAAAAGTGCAAGCCAGCCGCCACACTTCATGAGAACATGGTGGCTAAGCAGTATAGCCACTCAGTGTTGGGTGAAATAAAGATGTCAAGTAATTGTTAGGCAATAGTAGGGTGATAGCAATATGAAATTCAGCGAACATTTAAAGACGGCCTTTCTCAATGGGCAGCTAGATTATAGTAACAGCAGTACACACAATTGGCTGGATTCCTTGAGTGATCAAGAACTGGCTGCCCTAACCTTGCAATTGCAGGCTATCTGTGAGTCAGCAGCAGAGTGTGATTGTGATGATATTGTACAATTGTTGGTACATTTGGCTATGCTGGAAAGAAAGCAGCATCAGCTATCAGATAAAGCAGATCGCTAGTGAATAGACAGTGATTGCTAAGACACATCTTTAGATGCTACCTATAGGCTGAAAATATTTCGCCATTAAAGCAACCATTATTTATGTTCACGTTCTAAAGCGCGGTGAGAAAGGCGTTCGCAGCCTAGTTGATGCCTTGTAGTTAGGGGAGTTGGAGTATGTTATGAGGAAACCATATAACACAACGAGACAGTCTGAGAAATAGGTCGAGATAGTTTACAACACAGAATTTAGGAACTAATATACGCTTGTGTCTTATGCCGACAGAAAGCGGTATAAGGATGTTATAACGAAACCATATAATCAATAGTTAGGCACTTAAAAGGGGCAATACACATGTTCATGTATCGTCAAGTCTCAGCAGTTCTCTTGTTCGTCATGGTCCTTTCCATCTCTAGTTGCAACCCTGTCCGTAGGGGTGTGCAATCTAAACCGGTAGTGTCAACTGAAGCGAGGGGCAATGGACCAGTAGATTCGAGACCTACGCCAAAACTTAGAGAGGTTGGATCCAGAGGCTTTTTCGATCTGGATGGTCCGTTTGCGGAGTTCGACCCGAGCCATCCCTCTGTTGAGATCTGGATGCCCAAGGGCGACAAAAAAGCGCCAATCATGGTGTACGCTCATGGCGGTGCCGGATATCGCGAGGATGACCGCGCCCGCGTCGAGATGTTTCGTCGCAACGGTTTCGCCACGATCTCCTTCGACTCGTATGTGATGAACGGGTTTGACGACTGGAATTTCGTCACTAGTAAAGTCGCGAATAGCGGCAAACAGAACATGATCTGGGGCGTCTTCAAAGGAGCGGTTGAGTATGCCGCTAAAAACGACGATTGGGACAATCGAAACATTTTTCTCTATGGCGGATCAAACGGCGGCAGGGTCGTATTGTACGCCGGGTCGGAAATAGAAAACAGTAATATCCGGGGCATTATCTCCGAAGCGCCCGCTGGTTCCGGCTTCACCATCGGTGACTACAATATCCCGACGATCATTCCTTTTGGTGCTTTGGATACGTGGGCGGGTAAATCCGATACGGATTACGTCTGGAAGCGAACCTATCCGGACTCGCCAATCTCAATAGAAGACTGGGTGCATGCGCAGCAGGCAAAAGGCCGCTCGGTCAAGTTCATCTTTTATGAAAAAGCTGGGCACTTATTGTTTGAAGGGCCGCTTGAGAAAGTCACCGTCCGCAGAGGCGACTCCATAGCCTTTAGCGCGTATCAAGGGGCCGCTGAAGGCGTGCTCGAACAATATGAGCATGATGTCATTGCATTTGCGAAGAGTCATTTGGCGCAGTGAAGAAGAACCTAAAGCAAACCCAGAGCCGAGCTGAGAAATCTGAGAATACGTGCAATTTTCATGTGAGTAGATTCTCACCCTCTAAATGCCAGAGTGAGGCGCAGTCCTCGTAATGGCAAATTATTGTCAACATGGTTTGCGCGAACTGCGAGATGACTTCCAGAGTCTTAGCAAAAGAATCAGCTTGAGCAGCAATAGCAGGGAATTGAGCAAAGAAAGACTCAGCTCTCACGATAAAGGCATTCAATGATCTTTCCATAGAATCTTGCTGACGAGACACTTTCAACAGACTATCCTGCAACGCACCAATCTGATTAGCGAGGGCCTGCACATTGGCTTGTAGCGATCTATCCAGCTTATCGATGGACATTGCAATAGTATCCATCTGTTTAGATGAGGGTTTACCCAAGCGCTCAGCTACACGACTTTGAAAGATATAAGTAATTATGCAGGGATCAAGAGCTGAAGAACCTGATCAACAGATTTACCCTGATTAAAGAGATTATTGGCCAATTTGAGAATGGAAGAAAAAGCCTGCCTAACTAAACAGCGAATCTTCTGACCAAAGGTTATTTGACCATTGGCAAACGAAAATTTCTCAGATTTCGAAGGCACAGTATCAGTAG
>JBFLVQ010000416.1:0-8653 GCA_040758525.1 Acidobacteriota bacterium | reverse complement strand
ATCAGTCTCCGATTTAGGTTTCTCTACCGGTTTTTGCTCTTTATTGCTAGCTGGCTTGGCTGTATTCGGTTTAGCTGTATCCTGGTTATCAGCGGTTTTCGGTTTTTCCGACTGCTTTTCCCCGCTACCAGTACTACTACCATTGGTATTTGACTTGGGTATACCTGGTTTAGCCGTCGTAGAGGTAGTGCCAGCATTTGGCGCAGCAGGTTTTGGATTTACTTCTGCGGCGCTTGCCCCTCCTGTGGAAGCAGGTTTTACTGTAGGCGTTCCACTCCCATTACTAACGGCTGGACTAGACTTAGCAGGAACAGTGCCATCCTGTGATGTAGCTGGCTTGGGCCGCTTCGGTTCCAGCTTTACATTTGGATTGCCAGCAGCATTGATAAAATCGCGCGCCGATTCCTTGGATATAACAACATTGCTGGCAACCAGACCAGTATTACTAGGTAAACGGGCAGGCTGACCATTTATCCTTACATTAATAGCAGGCAGATTACCTACCGTAACCTTCAACTGTCCAGTAGCCTTAAATTCACGAGATTCACCGGCTTGTAAGGTAATTCTCTGTGTGGGAGTCTGATCTGGTTGAACGCTAACCCAAGATTCTCCACTGGCAGTCAAGGTCAATATTAGCTCATCGGTTGTCTGAGCCACCTGTTGCACACCAGTGTCTGTAGACTTAGCAACCTCAGTAGGAGGCGCAGTCGTCACAGCAGCAGCCTGTTCAGGGGTAATTTCTGGCTGTGTAGGAGTTGGCGCGGGTTGGGAAACAGTCGTATTAGTGGGCGCCTTACTGGTATTGCTACGATCAAAATATCGCATAATTGCCCAACCGCCCCCAACAACAAGAACCAGCAGTACTATACCAACTGCGCCTACAGAGAATTGGCTAGGCTCGCTAGGATAATCCCGTGCTGGCAATGACTCTTCTGGTTCGTCGCTCTGCTTGGTCTGTTTGTTATAGCGACTTACTGCTTCTTCTTCATCCATTCCTACATGACGGGCATAAGCACGAATAAAGGAGCGTGCGTAGATTCCCCCCGGCAAAGAGCTAAAATCATCGGCTTCAATAGCGTGTAGAAAGCGTACGCCAATCCGAGTAGCTTCTGCTACTTCACGCAGATCAATATTGGCCTCTTCCCGTTTGCGCTTCAATTCGCGTCCCAGGGTATCCACAGCTTTACTCTCCTTTGGGTTTAGGGTTGCGTGGTCTCGTAAGCTTTATCTTATTATTAAAGATTAGCGGTTGATTAACTTGGTTGCTGTTCTGCCCGCTTTTTCTGAGAAGTCGATCCTAACTGTTCATTAACTAAAAGTCAAAAATAAATAGGGGTCGGCCTCCAATTCAACTTGCGCACTACTTGATAAGCGAGAAAAATGTCAGTCTTAACCGCTCGCTTAATCCAAAATAGCGATCAGGTAATCAATAAAGCAGCAACAGGTGAATAAACATGAAGAGAGTACTATCTATTCTAAGTTTACTGATCTATTTTACTGCTCTGCTTGCTTGCCAAAAAGAGAAGGCCTTGCCGACTGGGCAGTGGATAGATCTCTCTTATGAATTTTCCAATCAGACCATCTATTGGCCAACTTCTGATCCTTTTCAATTAGAAACGGTCTTTAGTGGTAAAACCGAGCAAGGTTACTACTATGCCGCCAATAAATTCTCGGCTGCTGAACATGGTGGCACTCATGTTGACGCTCCCTTACACTTTGCCGAAGGTCATCGCTCGCTCGATCAAATCCCTATACAACAACTGATCGCTGCGGCAATAAAGATTGATGTTTCTCGCAAAGCGCTCAACAATCGTGACTATCTGATTACAGTTGAAGATCTTACCAACTGGGAGGGACAAAATGGCGCGATTCCCAATAATGCCATTCTTTTTTTATACACTGGTTATTGCCAATATTGGCCGGATCGTGTGAAATATCTAGGCACCGATAAACGTGGCACAGAAGGAGTGGCAGAACTACATTTTCCTGGTCTACATCCAGATGCAGCTCGCTGGCTGGTAGAAAATCGTAAGCTGAGTGCTATCGGTTTAGATACAGCCAGTATAGATTATGGTCAGTCGCAACGATTTGAAAGTCATCAAGTGCTGGCTAGCGAGAATATCCCGATCTTTGAGAATGTCGCGCAGTTAGATAAACTCCCCAGTAAAGGCGCGATCGCAATTGCACTACCGATCAAGATCAAAGGAGGCAGCGGCGGACCATTACGGCTTGTCGCATTGATTCCTGAATAGGTACGAAATTTTAACCCGTTGCTCTAATGCCTGAGCACGGGTTATTTTTTATTACCCCACGCATTTGTACGCATTTGTACGCATTTGTCATCTTAAATATCTTAGTTCTATTACAGCTCTATCACGAGATCTAAAAAAACCAAATGGAGTCGTGCTATTACCACCCAATAGATCTATACCAAGACCGATCTTCCAATGATCACCAATACTCTTAGTTATTTTAGGACGAATCAGGTACTCCTTCTGATTTAATCCTGTTAAAACAAAAAGTTCTGGCTTGAGAGTATCACGGAGAAAATTTGTGCGTAAGTAGAAGGAGGCCAAATGATGATAACGTGGTAACAACAGGTTCTGCTGTGGAGCAGAGACAAACTGTAGAAAGTATTGACCGCTCAACCAAAGCCAAGATTTTGGTGAGTAGTCTAACCCTACTACACTAGAAAATTGACGATATTTCTTAAAACCAGTTGTTGAATTAGGGCTGATCACTGCTGCCGCTTTGTCTAGACTAACACCAGCCTCAAACCTAAACACAACCGGTCCAAAATTGGTTGCGGCAGTTGTTCCTAAAATAGTTTTTCGATCAAAGCGTGGGGCAAACTTCAATTTCACAGTTGGAAATAGTTGTAACTCTTTTAAATATGGTGTTGGAATATCCTCCCAACCATAGAAATAGTTTGCCGTTACATCCCATCCTCGAACACTATGGCTATAACGTAAACCAAATTGACTTGCCGACAGTTGATAACCAGGCCGTTGTGAAGGTGCTGTTTCAACTTGCGTAGCTGGCAGATTCTTGAAAGCAGCACCGAGTAGCCCTAAGCCAAAACTTTCTCCCAAACCAAATTCATCTTCACTTCTGGGTAGTTTACCAGGGGCAAAATAGGGTATCCAAACTAACTGTAATGATCCTTTCTCGATCGGTAGATCTGCACGTATCGCCCATAAAGGACGACGTGAGTCAAGAAAATCTTCTAAGATAAACTCACGATAATCGAGTGGATTAATGATATCTAAGACACGTAGCCCATCAGCCTGTCCCCAAACGATCTGCTGAAGCCCTAGACTCAAACTTATCTGTCCAATTTTTCCATCTAAAAGAATCTCTCTAGGTTGCAAAGAAGGTTTGCGAGAAAAGCCTAATCGTGTGACCGGATCGTAATGACCTAGTGCTTGTAAAGTAAGTCGCCATTGATCACTTATCTTATAAATTCCCTTAACATCTAGGTAACTACGCGACATCTGCAAAACTCGTGGCTCATTGATCCGATAGCCAGTACGATTAACTACCATTAGACTCCATTGCCAGCGAGAAACTGGTCTATTACTGGGCTCTTTATGCTCCGCTGGCACTGTGATATCAACATCCTCAGTTTGAGCATAAAGAAGCGTTGGTTCACCCAAAATAGGTAAGAGCAAAATGGCTATTTTGATCAGAGTGCAGATAAAGTTCTTCATTGCTTCGTGCTAAAAGAGAGTCTCTTTTTCCAATGCTTGTAGAGTAAAGAGATCTTCTTTCAAATTCTGATTGAAGCGAACCTCATCAATATTCAATACCGTTTTGGTATTGTTAGGAAGTGAGATCATTTCAATGCGTTTAGCTACCCAAATACCATAGATCTTCTCTAGATTGCTCGCATGGTAGACACGTACTTTCTCGCCATTTTGATTATAGAGTTCCGCCAATATGGTATAAGGGAGATCCTTGGGAATCCAGAGATAAAATACTTTATATTGTGAGCGATCGGCAGATAACGGTTTACCTTCAATCTTATAGGTACTATGGCCATCGATCACTTCGTTTTCAAGCAGCAAACGATATTCAAAATCGTCTATTACACGCTCTGCTAGATCTTCATGAGTGAAGTCTGTGCCAAGAAAGCGTCGCGAGCGTTCTTGTGGAGCAACTCTACGAACACGTTGTATCGTTGGTGTGTAGAGCCATTGACGCTCTTTACTCTCTTTCTGGTTGAAAGAGAGTAGCCCTACACCTCTTACTTCTGCCGGTTCAGTAAAACGTAATAGTGTTTTGCTATTACCAAAAGGACCTAATCGGCGAAAAAGAAATTTCTTCTCGCGTACTGTGCCTTTTTTATCATAAACATCCATAGTTGCCCGCCAGCTAGCATCTCGACTAGTATCCTGAGTGTAGACACCTTCTACAACTTTACGGGCATCAACTGCCGAATGAACACTGCCAGTCAGTAGAAAAGATACTGACATTAACACCAAGACAACACTAAATATATAATTTCTCATTCGTATCCAATCGCCTCGACTATATTTAAGTTAACGGCACGACGGGCTGGCCACCAAGCAGCCACCAGTGCCACTACTAAAACAATGGGAAATGTTATTAGGATAAGGTTTGCTGGGAAATGCAAAGGGATTATGAATCCGCCTATCATCGTAGCCGCAACACGCACAAGAAAATAGGCATTGAAAACACCTAATAGTGCGCCCGCAATCAGACCTGTAATGGCAATCACAACTGCTTCTAACAGAATTAATTTGCGTACCTGACGGCGCAATCCTCCCATAGCTCTCAGTACACCTATCTCTCTAAAACGTTCAGAAACCGAAATAACTAATGTATTGAAGATACCAATCGATGCAACAAAGATAGCAATAACCATCTGCAGATAGTTTAATATGAAGAACCCATCTATTAGATCAATAATGTGTTGATGGTATTCACGATTGGTATAAATAAAAGCACGCTGCTCGTTAGCGATCAGTTGTTGTAGTTGATGTTTGAAAGCGTCTTGATCAACAGAGGGTTTTAAGTTGATATCAATGAAATCAACTGCACTATCTTGCCAGTACTCTTTGTAAAGAGCCCGCTCCATCATTACTGTGCCCTTCTCCGAAGAGAAGTCTTCAACAACTCCTAGTATTGGTCTTTCCAATGCTCCTCTAGGAGTCTCAAGTCGTAATTTATCGCCTCTTTGTAGATTCCAGCGAGCCGAAAAATTGCGTGATACTAAAAATCCAGCACCTTGTGGCATTAGTTCACGCACTTCCTTTTCATCACCATCTTCTAAAGGATGCTCAACACGCGCCAGCCAGCCCGCCATTTCAATGGCAACAAGGGCAACTTCATCGCCACCATAAGGAGCAAAGGTAAACCTCACGTTTTCCAGGCATTTTACTTGTGGTAATGCAGCAATACGCTTGCCCAATCCCTCATCAAAATGGTAGGTACGGGAACGCGCCATTTCTGAAGCAGCAACAAAAAAGTCAGCATTAACAGTGCGCTCCATTGTACGTAATACAGTCAATTTGAGGCTATAAATATATGCACCAGTAGAAAAGACAAACATTAAACTGATCATCAATGCGCCTACCGTAGCAGAAGTGCGTCTAGGCGACTGAATCATTGTATCAACAGCCAATATGCCTTCAGAACCAAATATACGATCCAGTATCGGGCGAAACACCCTAGCGATCCATTGGGAGAACTTAGGTAATATTAAGATCATTCCAAAGGTCATCATAAAAGAGTAGACAAATTGAAAAGTCATTCCCACCTTTGGAGTAGTGAAATGTATAAATAATAATCCTGCACTAACTAAACCTATTCCAATTATTATCCGTTTCCATCCAATCACTGCCTCTCGACGTCCTATCTCAACATTGTGTAGTGCTTGTACAACATTGAGTCTAGAAGCAATGCGAGCAGGTAACCAAGCTGCTAGCAGAGTGGCAACAATTCCTGCTGAGAAAGCAATAATGGCATAGTCAAAACGGAAAATTGGCGCAGTTGACGTAGCCGCCAATCCATAAATTTGTGCAGACATCAATCTCATAAAATCGGTTGCTGCATAAGCAAAATAGAAACCTAGCACCACCCCGGCAAGTGCTCCGATAATACCCATCAAAAGAGCTTCAGATAAGACCATCTTGGCAATATTAGCTCGCTCTACACCTAACGAGCGTAGTATTGCAAGTTCGCGCCAACGTTGATTCAAAGAGATAGTAAAAGAGTTAAAGATAATAAAAACACCCACCAGCAGTGCAATAAAACTGGTGACAGTCATACCCAAACTCATACCAGCAACGGAATTCTCTACACTTTCACCACGTGTTGTTGGCCGTGTGATCTTTATCCCGGCTGGCAATTGCTCACGTAATTTTTTCACCACTTCATCAACAGTAATATTGTCATCAGTCATTATGTCAATGCGATCAAAGTTAGGCCCGCGATTGAAGATATGTTGAGTAGCATAAACATCCATTAAAGCGATCTGTCCATCAAAAATATCACCGATGCCAGTCGGCTTAAAAATACCACGTACAATGAAATCTTGACGCCCCTCTGACGTGAAGAGTGGCAAACTATCGCCTTCCTGAAGATTATGTGCTGCCGCAAATTTTCTAGAGATTAAGATAGAGTTTGGTTGTGCAATATAGACCAGCGGATCCCCAATTTCTGTGAGCGATTCATCAAATTCATATTCGCGCAATTTCCCATCACCAGCCGTATCGACACCTACAATCATCAAGTTTGGCTCTCCCGTGAAGGCAGTATGTGCAATCACTTCAATAACAGGCTCGGCGATCTTTACTCCTGATGTATTACGCACGGTTTCAAGAATCTCTTCAGGAAAACCAGACTCACTTGAGGTGATTTGCAAGGTAGCTTTACCAGCCAACTTTTCAATAGTAAGTTTCAATGATCCTAACAAGGTAATATTTGCTGTCAGCACAGCAAAGAATACCGCTACCCCCAGGCTGATGCTAAGAATTGTCAGTACTGTACGTAACTTATGTGCACGCCATTGTCGTAGCGTAATAAAACTAAGCACCGGTAGCATTAGATTACCCCCTCCGTTACTTTGTAAAGGCGCTCCTGTTTTACTATTAATCCATCACGCAAAGTTAGCACACGATCACAATGCCTAGCCGCATTAATGTTATGGGTAACTAGCAGAACCGTTGTGCCATATTCTTGATGTAATTGATCGAGTAGGTTGAGTATCTCTTCGCCAGTGTTAGAGTCTAGGTTGCCAGTGGGTTCATCGGCTAACAGTAACGCAGGCCGAAATATTAACGCACGTGCAATTGCCACACGCTGTCTCTCTCCACCTGACATCTCTTCCGGTCTATGATCTAGGCGTTCTTTTAAACCTACGCGTATTAGCATTTCGCTTGCTCGCGGTTCTGTCTCTTTTCGAGCTATTCCCTGTAAACGTAGTGGTAAAGAGACATTTTCTAATGCACTTAAAGTAGGAAGCAGATTAAATGTCTGAAAGATCATTCCTATGCGCTCGCGTCGTAAGCGTGTGCGCTCGTCATCACTCATCTTGGCAATATCTACTCCAGCAATCTTCAATATTCCTGTAGTAGGTTCATCTAAACCACCAATAACATGTAATAGTGTTGATTTCCCTGAACCGGAAGGCCCCATTATCGCTACCCGCTCACCCTGCTTAATACTTAGATTGATCTCGCGCAAGGCTTGCACCGCTTTACTATCACCATAAATCTTGGTGACATTCTCTAACTCGATTACTGACTCTGCTGGCGAAACTTTTTCACTCATATTTTCATCACTCTCTTGCGCCAATTCTCGACAACCTTTTAAGTGTAAATTAGTTTGTGAAAATATTCACTTATTAATTTTAACGAGAATTTTTCTCAGGAAGTTTCCCAATATCTTGGCAAAGTGATGGGTTAGGTAGAATTACCAGACAAAAGAGGGGAGAGTACTGTATATGTTGGAATGAGAAAAATTCTCTATAGTGAAGTAATGGCGTTATCGTGCTTATTTTACTTTCTTAACTGAGACAACCAGAATAAGCGCCTCATCGGGAACGCCAAAATCGGTGCTACCCACTACTACCATTTCACCTTCGCGCAGATTCAAGCCCGTAGTAATTTTGCTCTCTTTATATTCTATCTGTGGGATCTCATTTTTAGTTCCGATAACTACAGGAGAACGTAGAGAAAAAAACAAAGCCCGCACTTGGATAACTTCGCTTACATCATTACCTCGTAGTAAACTGATACCATCAAGTTTATAGTTGTAATTTGTCTTAACATAACTTACTGGAACTGGATAAAGCGGTACGGTAGAGCCAGAGGCTGCAATACTACCGCCATCCTTGGCACGACTAAGAAAGGTAGTAATATAACGATAGCCAGTATATTGAAGAGTGTTTTTAAGCTGATTAATCACCGACTCTAACCCTACTGGCAAATTGGTCTTCTCCATTGCAGTACGCGAAGTAACGATCAAATGAAGTTGGATCTCAAAGTTCACTGGTGTTTGTTCAGGTAGATCTAAGCGCACCAATGCTCGTTCCATTACCGCAATATTCTCTGGAAAATCGCGTACAGTAATCGTCTTAAATTCGCTATTGGGAATAATCTGGCTGCCATTTTCGCCACTGCTCAAA
>JBFLVQ010000415.1:0-8655 GCA_040758525.1 Acidobacteriota bacterium | reverse complement strand
ACTCAGCCCCTTAGGGATATCAATATTTTTCAAACTTACTATTTGAAGGTAACAGTGTAGGGCATAAAGGCGATGATACGCTCTTGTTCCAGCCCTTTAAGAATGGCCAGTGTCGCCATTGTTTCACGCAGGTCAGCAGGCAACGAGTCATTAAGGGCGCGCGCAATGGCATCACGCTGAGTTGCTTCACTATCTATGATCTCCTCCTGATCCTTTTCACCAAACAATTCTTCCAGCAGGGAGGGAGATTTAGGATATTCAATCAGTTGTGGACTGCTATCGGGAGGTAGCTTGGCCATCTGCTTGGCCAATTCGATCGCCTTGGTTAGACCTCCCAACTCATCAACAAGGCCATGCTCTTTACCATCTGCACCAGACCAGACACGCCCCTGAGCTACTGCATCGACCGCTTCTACACTCATTTTACGGCCTTCGGCAGCCTTACCAATAAAGTCTTGGTAGATACTCATCATCAACTCATTGGCCTTAGCTCGCTCTTCATCATCAAAACCACGAAAGTTGGAGAGAAAGTCAGCATTACGACCCCGTTTGATAGTCTCTATATTGATTCCCAAATGATCATGATAGAGGCCTGTGAGGTTAAACTTGGCAAGTACTACACCGATTGAGCCAGTGATTGTGCCGGGTTCGGCAACAATCTTGTCGGCAGCCATAGCTATATAGTAGCCGCCTGAAGCCGCGACATCCGACATAGAAGCAATGAGAGGTTTCTCTTTCTTGGCAAGGTTTACTTCACGCCAGATAATATCAGAGGCGAGTGCTGAGCCGCCTGGGCTGTCTATACGTAATATGATCGCTTTGATCTCTTTATCTTCGCGCGCCTTCTTGATCGCGGCTGCGATCGTATCCGAACCCATCACGGTACCGCCAAAAGGACTGCTATTGCTCTTGCCACTGTTGATAATGCCAGAGGCATAGATGATCGCGATCTTTTCACCTTTCCCTATCCCTAGTTCTTGACCGCTTACGTTGCTATATTTGCTTGCGCTTATACCAACATATTTTTCCATCTTAAGCTGCTGTTTGACCTGCTCCTTCACTTGGTCTATATAGAAGGCGCCATCAATCAGGCCGGCATCAGCAGCTTTGCGGGCATTGGCATAGGGGCCGGCATCGATCAACTGCTGAACCTGTTGAACATCTTTATTGCGTGCCTGGGCAATCGCCTGAACATAATCCTGATAGAGATCATCAAGGAGCGCATCAAGTTGCTCACGATCTGCTTCTGACATACTATCGCGAGTATAGGTATCGCCGGCGCTCTTGTACTTGCCATGTCGTTCTACATTCGCTTCAACCTTTAGCTTGGTTAGTAGACCGTGTATGAACATTGGATTAGCGGCGAAGCCATTGACTCCCACTGCGCCTGCTGGTGAAACGTAGATCTTATCTGCAGTGAGTGCTAAGTAATATTCACCATCCTCGCAAGTCTCCATATATGCAAAGATCGGTTTGCCGGATTTCTTAAAATCGGTCAAGGCGGCGCGTAGTTCTGCCATCTTGGCAAACCCCATCTGAACATTATCAAGCACTAGTAACAGACCTTTTATACGTTTATCAACTTTTGCTTTCTCTATATTGTCAAGCACGCTTTTAAGAGTGGTAGGAGTAGCTGAAAAGAGGCGTGCCGTTGGACTAGGAGGCGCAGATTCAGCCAATCCACCAGTTAGTTTTAGTTCTAGTACACTGTTTTCTGCTACTGCTGGGCTGCTGTAATATACGCTATAAACTAACAAGCTACTAAAGAGAATGGCTAGTACCGCTCCGGCTACCAGTATCAGGAGAATTACCTTTCCTCGTTGTGTCATACACGAACCTCGCTGTTGGGGATAGACAGCTTCATCGCTGTGCTACATCCCTATTGTAGTAGGGCTTATTAGAACTATAAATACAGATACGCGATTTTTTACAATTACAACTGTATTATCGATCAAAGTTTTGGCTCAGGATCGGTTCAAGATAGTCGCGGCCAACTACTATCAGATCATTATGGTTATCGTTATTGAAATCGCCAGTAAGCAGACTTAGTGCAGCGCTGACAGGAATTGCTGGCCCGCGTAAGAAACCGCCATTACCATTGCCAGTGAGGATTGTGGCAGATTTGTTGCCCAACACAACCAGATCGGTTACCCGATCATTATTGATATCGCTGGCCGAGATCATATAAGGCAAATCGAGTGGTATTCGCTCAATATTGGTTGGTTGACCCTGTTGTCCCAAAGTAACGGCAATCACCTCTTGGGTAACTGGATCAGTGAAAGCCAAATCGGTGATCGAATCACTATTAAAGTCAGCCGCCACCAGCCCCCAAAGAGATTCTTTTGGAACAAGGAGTTCCTGCGCTTTAGGTGTGCCATTATGCACACCTAAGAGTAGCAATAGTGATTCACGCGGACAGCAGGTCTCGGTAGCAAGATCCTTGATGCCATCTCCATTAAAGTCACCACCCACCATATGGTGTGGCACAACCTGAAGTGGAATCTGCTCCAGTCTTTGGAACCTATCGCCCTGTAACCCAAAGAAGATAGTAATAGTTTTAGGACCGCCTAAAGCATTGGTGTTGGCGACTGCGATATCAGAAAGGCCGTCGGCGTCAAAATCTCCTACCACTGGATCAGCAGGGCCACCCTGATGATAGCCAGTATCAAATAGTAGCCATTCTGATCGGCTAGAGAGTCTTAGACCTAGGCGATCAGTGCTGCTACTGGTTGCTACCAGGTCTAGCCGTTGATCATTGTCTAGATCTGCAGTTGTTAATCCACCTGGGAAGGCTAGTCCAGGAAAGCTAATGGTAAGAGTAAAATCGCCCTGGCCATTACCAGAAAGGATATGCACTTTACTCTCTTCCTGTTGCTCCGTCAGTATTAGATCCAATAACCCATCTGCATCGAAGTCACCATATGTTGCCTGTGCAATCGAAGAGTTCATTAAATGATGGCGTGGTGCTTGAAAACCACCATTGTACCCATAAAGTACAGCTACATTATTGGTATCGGTATTAGCCGCGATCAGATCATTACGCCCATCACTATTAAGATCTGCCGCTCTTGCCACCAATGTATTTGTGCCGCTGAGCGTGAAGTAGCGAGCCGCTGCAAACCTGCCATCACCTTGCCCAAGTAGCAATGCAACATCGCCGATCGAACGTATTAATGCTAGGTCTGTAAGGTTGTCACCATTAAAGTCGGCTGCTACCGCTGTACTTATATAGCCCTGTACTTTTCCTGTCTGTAATTCGCTAAACTCTCCATTACTATCGCCAGCCAATATTGCATATGTGCCATCATCATTAATTAAAGCCACATCTATATTGGTATCGCGATTGAAGTCAGCGACAGTAGTTGTACGACTTGGCAAGGTATCAGATCGATTCTTTAGAACGAAAGCAGTTGTCTGTGTATTGCCAAGTATCAATGAGAATCCTGTGGTAGTAACGATCGCTAAATCTGTGATCTTATCTGAATTTGCATCCATAGATGCCTGGGCTAGGGGTGGGCTGGTAAGTTCCAATGAATATCCTTCGGTCAGCTCTCCATTGCCTAGACCAAAAGCAAAAAAGATCTGCCAGCGCCCTGCTGGTGTGATCACTTGTGCTGCGACGTCAAGTAGCCTATCGCCGTTGAAATCACCTAGTGAATAAGTTTTGCCAATTATTGATGCTAATGTGCCGCCCAGCGGCAACACTGCTTGTGGACGAAAGCTCAGTTTACCCTCATTAAGTAGTACCTGCAGATGATTATTTGAGCCATCAACAAGTAGTAGATCAGGAAGATTGTCATTATTGAAATCACCTGCCAACAGTCCACCAAAGAGTTCATTTAAGGTACGTCGCTGTCTTAATCTGCCCTTGTTATCACCAATAAATATTGTTAGGTTATGGTCGCGTGCATTGCCTACAATCAAGTCTAGATTGTTATCACCATTGAAATCGGCTATTGCTAATGCTTCGGGCGCCTCGCCTACTTCCAACGTAGGTGTTACGGTAAAATTTAAAACCTTGGATCGTTTTCTCTCGCGTTGTTGTGCTGGCACTAAACCACAAATTAAGATCAGTGTGAGTAATGCTGCTAGCCAAAGCCTCACATTTATATGTTGGCCAGAACACTTTTTCGCCTTCCTGTACGCAATCTGATACTCAAATTCATACCCTGAATACTGCATAAGCACCGTTTTGCCTTCCCTATAATTTAGGCGGAAGCTTACGCTAAGCTGGTACTTGTAAACCTTCTAGATAGCTCAAGCGAGCGCCGCCGCGTTGTTGAGAGGGCAAGCTACGTGCCGTAATAGTTATAAAATCGTGTAGTAGAAAGTAGTGATGGATTGTTTGAGGGTAAAGAAAGACTCAACGTTACCTGAGCCAAGCTACTCAAACAGGTAACGTGAGTTAAAAAGATCTTCATGTCGAAATAAATTTAAGTTGAGCCTGGTTGTGCTGCCAATAACTTAAATTTGCTTATAAAAGTGATGTCTTAAGCACTTGGCGTACATGATCAACAAAGACGAATTCGACATCTTTGGTCACCTCTTTGGGCAGTTCCTCAAGATCTTTACGATTGGTGACAGGCAATACTACCAGAGGAATCTTGTTACGGTGTGCAGCTAACACCTTCTCTTTTATGCCTCCGATCGCCAGCACATTACCACGCAGTGTAACCTCACCCGTCATTGCCACGGTGCGTCGTATAGGTCGATTGGCAAGCACAGAGACAAGTGCAGTCACCAGGGTAATACCGGCAGAAGGACCGTCTTTAGGAATAGCGCCTTCAGGGATGTGTATGTGTATATCGTGTGAATTAAAGATCTCTTCATCAATCTGTAGTTCTTTGGCGCGCGACTTGGCGTAGGAGAGCGCTGCTTGTGCAGACTCTTTCATCACATCGCCAAGCTGTCCAGTAAGCAGTAGACTACCTTTGCCTTTCATCAATAATGCCTCTATGTAGAGCACATCACCGCCTACTGGGGTCCAAGCTAATCCTGTTGCTACACCAACCTGATCTTTCTTGAGTGTCTCCTCTGGCACAATCTTTGGTGCACCAAGGAATTCATGTAGATTCTTAGCTGTTACACGGGTAAGAGCTTCATTGCCCTCGGCAACCCTACGCGCTACTTTGCGGTTGATTGCGCCAATTGCACGCTCTAGTTGTCGTAATCCTGATTCCCTTGTGTACTGGTTGATAATGGCGCGGATCGCAGAATCGGAGATAGCAAGATATTTTGGACTGATGCCATTCTCTTCCATCTGCTTTTTGAGAATATGAGTTTTGACAATAGCCAACTTCTCCACTTCTGTGTAGCCAGAGATCCTTATTACTTCCATACGGTCGCGTAGTGCGGGTTGAATTGTATCAAGCACGTTGGCAGTCGTCATAAACATCGCATTCGAGAGATCAAAAGGCACACCTAGATAGTTATCGCGGAAGCTGAAATTCTGTTCTGGATCGAGCACTTCAAGTAGTGCCGAAGATGGATCACCACGAAAGTCTGAACTGACCTTATCGATCTCATCAAGCATAATCAATGGATTATTGGTGCCTGCCTGTTGAACTGCTTGGACAATACGGCCTGGCATAGAGCCTACATAGGTACGCCTATGGCCACGTATCTCGGCCTCATCATGTACACCACCTAAACTAAGACGCACAAACTTACGTCCTAGCGCACGTGCAACAGAGCGACCCAGTGATGTTTTACCTACACCGGGTGGACCGACCAGACAGAGAATAGGCCCTTTTGCCTTCTCTTTGATCTTGCGTACTGCCAGCGCTTCAAGAATACGCTCCTTTACTTTCTCCAGGCCATAATGATCTTCATTGAGGATCTGTTCAGCCTTCTTTAGTTCTAGATTGTCTTTGGAGGCTTTTGACCAGGGGAGGTTAACTAGCACATCCAGATAATTGCGCAGTGTTGCTGCCTCAGCGGCATCTGGATGCATACGTTCTAATTTCTTAAGTTGTCTAAGTGCCTCTTCCTCAACCTTCTCAGGCATCTTTGCCTCGGCGATCTTCTCACGATAGGAGTTGATCTCCTCAGCCAATTCGTTGCCTTCACCGAGTTCCTGTTGGATTGCCTTGAGTTGCTGACGTAGATAGAACTCACGTTGTGATCGATCTATCTCACCTTTGGCTTGGGAGTTGATCTCCTGTTGTACAGTGAGGACACTAATCTCCTTGGTAAGTAGTTCATTGACACGCCGCAAACGAGCATTCTGATCGATCAAGTCGAGTACACTCTGTGCATCCTCTACCTTGAGGTCAAGGTTAGAAGCCGCTAAATCCGCTAGTCGGCCAGCATCTTCAAGATTGACAGCAATCGCCATCACTTCAGGGGAAATATTCTTGCCTAGTGAGACAGCCTTCTCCATTGCCGACTTTACACTACGCATCAGTGCTTCTAATTCTAGCGAGCTTTCTGGTTGCAATTCGGAGAGGGTGCTAATGCGGGCTTGTAGATAAGGCAACCCTTCCTCAATATGAGTCAAGCGTGCACGTGAGAGGCCCTGCACAAGGATTCGTATACGCCCATCAGGCAACTTCAGCATACGCATAATTACTGCGACCGTGCCAACTTCGTAGAGGTCAGCACTAAGGGGTTCCTCCTTATCTAGGTCGCGTTGTGAAACCAACATAATCATCCGGTTTTCTGCGAGTGCCTGATCGACGGCGCGGATCGACTTCTCACGTTGCACAAACAAGGGCACAATCATGAAAGGAAAGATGACAATGTCACGCAGAGGCAATACTGGTAGGACTTCGGGGATCTTTAATTGTTCATCGCTTGTTTCTGCCACCTGCTGGTCTTGATCAATAGTTGATGTCTGGTTTGGCATACCGCTCCACCTTCTTCTCGCTACATTGCGCCGCTTGCGGCAAGCGGCGCGCCCGTTGGTTACTAGGTTCATTGATAGGGGTGTGGCGTAGTGTCATAAACATACGCCTATCACATCCCTCGGCTAACTTTCTCCCCTCTGCACGGGAATAACTATCTCACGCTTACGCCGGTCCTTCAATTTTGGCAATCTTATAATGAGCACGCCATCGACTAGTTCAGCAATTGCTGCACGTGCATCAACAGGCCAATAAAGCTTAAGCGAGCGCACAAAACTGCCGTAGCTACGCTCCATGCATATGTAGCAGACAGGTCGCGCGCTAAGATGCTCTTCACGCTTTTGACCAGCAATCTTTAATTCATTGCCAAGCACACTCACACGCACATCTTCAGCATCTACACCTGGCAATTCAACCTTCACTGTGATCATATCAGGCGATTCGCTTAGGTCAACCGGTGGCAGCCATTGCCCAGGTGCTGGTACAACCTCTTGATCGGCCATCATTAACTCAGTGAAGAGTCGCTGCAACGACTCGCGCAGCCGCTCTAAATATGGTCCTTGCATAGTTAAATACGGCTTTACATCGCTCGGCATATCGGCGTCCCTTCATTTACGACTGCGCACTAACAATTTCAGCTCACTCATGAATTCGGAAACATCTTTGAATTCTAAGTAAACAGAAGCAAAGCGTACATAGGCGACCTTATCGATATCCTTGAGCCTGCGCATGATTAACTCACCAATCTTCTGAGTAGAGCGCTCGCGATCACGCGACTCCTGCACGTATTTCTCCACCGAATTGACAATTGCTTCAAGTTTAGAAGGACTCACAGGCCGCTTCTCACAGGCTTTTAGCAAACCCGCCATGATCTTCTGACGATCAAAGGGCTCGCGACGGCCATCCTTCTTGATCACCATATAGGGAATCTCATCAATACGTTCGTAACTAGTAAAACGCCGCTCGCATTTTAAGCATTCTCGCCGCCGACGTATCACATCGCCTTCACGGCTCTCACGCGAGTCAACTACCTTATCTTCGACGGCAGCACAAAACGGACATTTCATACATCGTCACCTGAGCTTTCTTAGCCACGTCCTAGGTCGCAGGTCTTTGCTAACCGTACAACCTAAACAGCTCAACATAGATCAGCAATTGTATTTGGAAAGAGACAGTATAACAAAGAGCTTGATCGGGTCAAGGCATTACGCTGCCTTCGTATACGGTAGTTAGCAAAACTGCAGAGTGGCAATA
This sequence comes from Acidobacteriota bacterium, assembly GCA_040758525.1. Classification (GTDB taxonomy): domain Bacteria; phylum Acidobacteriota; class Blastocatellia; order Chloracidobacteriales; family JADJPF01; genus JBFLVQ01. The sequence continues at coordinate 556 of JBFLVQ010000415.1, read as the reverse complement.
TGAGCGGCCAAGAGTAGCTGTGAAAACCTCGCCACCAATTTCAAAATAGAGTTACCATTGTGGCTACTGGCAAGTCATACAAGCTCGTCATTATAGTAGTCTTTTCAGGCTTTATTGAGAGGTTGCTATACGATCCCAGTTTTAGCTGCACAATATCAGACTTCTCAATTTTGCTAATTCACGCTTTCTTGGTGATTAGCTTGAGTCGCTATCTATTCGACCCTTTTATGGGGATCAAAGTCGATCGCATTATAGAAATATTGTATTGCACAATCTCTACAAAGATTCTCTCTGCATTAATGCGTCATGCCTTCGTATCAGTACCTTGCTAGATTCACGGCAGTAGGAATTAAAGATAAAATAAAAAGAGGTCGCATAATTGGCGACCTCTGAGTTTGAATAATTGATGCGCCCGGCATGACTCGAACATGCGACCTTTTGGTTCGTAGCCAGTTAATTAGGTATAACTACGCGTATCCCGGTGTAACTACCAGTAACCAAAACACAGTAAAATCAGTGCTTTGCTGCCTCTTGCGTAACTCCGCGTATCAGGGTA
>JBFLVQ010000414.1:0-8687 GCA_040758525.1 Acidobacteriota bacterium | reverse complement strand
ATGTATGTGTTTGGTAAATATTTACAATTTTATCAATTAAAAATTCGGCTACCAACCGAAGATCGCTAAAAAACCGGAAAACAGGTCAGGAAGCTTTCGGCTCACCAAGCTGTTCGATCCACCCAGGTTCCTATTACGGCATTGGAGTTTTACCAGCGCTCGAGGGGAAACGATGACAGGTCAGATGACTTATGTGGCCAAAAGTCCTTTCTCAAGTAAGTAAGCTCAAGCCTAGAATGTACACCCGCTAGGTGACCCTTGTCAAGTAATCCATTATCTATTTATTTATTGCTCAGTATAGATTTTACAATAGCAGTTCAGGCCTTGATATTGAACTAGTAATTTACCTGCCGTTTAACTGCTTTATATTATCTAGCCGAGGTGGTTTTGATCTCAATTAAGCCCAAGCTCGCACTTTTCCATCTCTTGCTTCTAACAACTCACCAATAGTTATTGCTGCATGTATCAATCCTACATGAGTATAAGCTTGTGGAAAATTTCCTAATAACGTAGCTGCGATTGGCTCTATATCTTCAGAAAAAAGTCCTACATGATTGGCATAGGTAAGCAACTTTTCAAATAGTACGATCGCTTCATCAAGCCTACCCATCAATGCCAGTGCCTCTGCGTGCCAGAAAGAGCAGATAGTGAATGCGCTAGTAGTGGCGCCAAAATCATCTAGATTGCGATAGCGCAACATTAATCCTTGATCAACCAATAAGCGTTGATAGGCTTCCACTGTTGAAATAAAACGTGGATCACGTGCATCAATAATTCCTAATGAAGGCAACAATAGATTGGCAGCATCAGGGAATTCACCATCCAAAGCTTGGGTAAAAAACCCCGTATTGCTATTAAAGCCACGTGCAAGGATAAGCTGCTGTTCTTGCATAGCAATCTTTTCCCATCGCGCTGCTAAGTTGTCACGCCCAAATTTGCGCGCCAACACGGCGCCTCTATGTGTTGCTACCCAGCACATTGCTCGTGAAAATGTATAAGGGCGTAAAAAGGAACGGAACTCCCAGATCCCTGTGTCAGGCGTAGGAGCCGCATTTATTGCTTCTTCTACCAATTTTTCGATCAGTAGAAAGAATCCTTCTGTATCATCTAGCACAATACGCGGATCATTAAGAAGCGTTTCTAGACAGAGAATCAGTTCTCCCATTAGATCATTTTGTCGTTGTAAATAGGCGGAATTTCCTATTCGTACATAACCATTGTTGCCAAAGCCAGACAAATGTGGGAGAAACTCTTCGGTTAGATCACGTCTGCCATCGATTCCATAGACGGGTTGTAATGGACCTGCTTCGGCAACATCGCGCAGAAAATATATGAATCGTTCCCCTTCATTAAGATGACTAAGCCGCCGTAGCGCTTCTACAACAAAAGCAGCATCGCGTAGCCAGCAGTATCGGTAATCCCAAGTGCGTGGCGTTCCCATTGCCTCTGGTATGCTGGTAGTAGTGGCAGCAATAATTGCCCCAGTATCATGGTAGACATGCAATTTTAGACACAGTGCTGAACGTAAAACTGCTGCTGGTGCAAAGGTTGGCAGGGCACAGGTCTTTACCCAAGCACGCCAACCTGCGACAGTTAAATCTAGATCATGCTGTATACTAGCAACCGTCGGTATTATATCTCGATGACCATAGATAAGTTGGAAGAAGATCGGTCGATTCAGAGCAAATTCATGTCTGTTCAATACATAGGGAATAGGTAGATTGGTCTTCAGGGTCATTGGTGTGGCTCCCCCTAAGATCTCTATTCCATCGGTTATTTGAATAAATTCAGCATGTGTGCGTGCATAGTCAGGTCGTGGATCGAAATCGACACGTAGACGCGGTTGTCCTTTAATAGGGCGTAGTAATCGGATCAACTCTAATGGAACACGTACATTTAGTCCTTCAGGAATACGAGGAGCAAAATCGATTAGCTCCCAAATACAACCATTATGCTCAAAACGTGTCTGCAATACGTTAGTGTTGGTAATATAGCTGAGATTTCCGATTATTTCCTGATCAGCGACGAGAAAACGGAAAGTACCACCCTTTTCCTGATCTAGTATACGGGCAAATAAGGAAGGTGAATCAAAACGCGGTAGACAGAGCCATTCTATCGCACTGGTTGGCGATATTAGACCAAGCACCCTGCCATTACCAAAGACTGCTTGATCTAGTCTTGGGATAAATTGAGTAGCAACTCCTGCATTAGCAGGAGTTGTATGAGAAATTGACATTTCATCACTCCAATGCAGAAAATGGTTGTTCTGGTTCGATAACCTCAGCCGTCTTTTCACCCTTATCCATTACATCGGATGAGTTGAAGATACGCATCAGAAATGGGGGTGCGATTAATGTTGTTGCTACTGCCATAAATATCACTACACCATAAAGCGTACTCGACAACACTCCCAATGTTAGGCCGATCTGAGCAACGACAACTCCTACTTCTCCACGTGGCACCATTCCCATACCAACTTGAATTGCTGCTCGCCGACCTAATGGCCAGGCGGCTGTACCACAACCGATCAACTTTGTGATAACTGCCAGCAATGTTGTTAACAGAGCCAGTGCTACTACTTTGCTATCAGCAAAAACAGCTAATTCTAGTTGTAGACCAATTCCCACTAAAAAGAATGGTACAAGAAATTCCATTACCGCGCTGGCTTGATGGTGTAGATCGGTATCTTCGCTAACCTCTGCTAATGCCATTCCCGCTAAAAAAGCGCCAATAATTGCCGCTACTCCTGTATAGGTTGCAAGCAGTGATAAACCTAGACAGAGTACCAATCCGACAACAAAGAAAGAATGGCCGATACGCAATCTTGCTACAGCAGGTTGAGCTTTCTTAACCAGCTTTGTGCCAATAAAGACCATAAAGAGTGTAAAGCCGATAGAGAGAGTAGCAGTGAGCGCCAATTCTCCATAGTTGATGCCCCCCTTTGCCATACTGCTAACCACACTTAGCACCAACAAACCCAAGATATCATCGATTACGGCTGCTGCTAATATTATCTGGCTCGATTTTGCACTCAGCATGTTTATTGCTGCTAATACTCGTGCAGTAATACCAACACTAGTAGCCACCATTGCTGCTCCTAGAAAGACGCCTTCAATGGTTGGTGCCCCCCAGGCTATCATCAATAGCCAACCGGCAATGAAAGGTACGATCACTCCTAATACTGCTACTAGTAATGCTCGCGCACCGACACGGAAAAGCGCACTAGGGTTGATCTCTAAGCCAACAGTAAAAAGCAGTAGTATTACGCCAATTTCCGAAAGCGTACTAGTAACCTCAGAAGGCTCAACCAAACCTAAGACACTTTTGCCGATCAAGACACCGGCAAGGATCTCTCCTACTACCGCAGGTTGACGTAGACGTTCAAATATCTCTGCGCTCAATTTCGCTGCCAAAAAGATGACAAATAGATTAAAGAGTACGGGATCGTTATTGCCAACAAAGAAAGCTAACATGGCTGCGAGTTCCTTTCCCAATTTAGCTGATCTTATTATAGACTATAATAAAAATATAAGTTACACTTACAATGTTAACAGTTAAGTTATAGCAAACGGTCAATTGTCAATCAACAATTTTACAGACTCTTTCTGCTGGGCAATATTTTCATTTCCGATTTGATAGAAAATCCATGGCACATACACAAGTAAAACGACTGAAAGAGAAGACTGCCGCAAAGCTACAACCAATCAATAGAGAACAATGGATTAAGCGCAGGCCAGTAACCGATCTAGGACAGCGTATTGTTAGTGCTACAGTTGAGGAGTTTGCTGTTAAGGGGGTGTTGGGAGCAAGGGTTGCGCAGATCACTCGACGTGCTGGCACATCGGACCCCGCCTTTTATCGATACTTTGCCGGTATTAAACAGGCAGCACTGTTTATTATGAGCGAATACTACTGGGCGCCGCTAAACCTACGTTTGAATCACTATCAGCAGGTCAGCAATAATCCACGACAATTGTTTGAGGCAGTATTACAGGCATTGATTCAATCTAGTGCTGATGATCCCTCACGGCCTTGGTTAGCCGAGTCACAAGTGTTTCGTATTGTTGTCGTACAGATGCGCAATCCTACACTATTGCCTGAGACCATGCTTGATGATGAGTATCTCACTTTTATCGACAAGTTAGAGAAGATCATCTTGGCTGGACAGCAACAGGGCATTTTCTCGCCCGGACTGCGACCGGCTTTACTAGCGCAATTGTTAGTTATTACTTTACATGGTCTATTGATGCATAACAGTCTGGCGTTTCAATCCTTCAATGTCGATACTAATGAGATCCGACAGGTTGCAGAAAGGCTGATTGGACTAGCGTAATAACTTTTCTTGTCTCCTTTCTGCTATATCAACTTGTCTATCTATTGTCCACTCCGCTAGGATCGGTTTTTTGTTAGCCTAGTGGGGTAGAGAAAATGTCGATCAGTTTAGACTTACGACGGGCAGAACGACGAGACTCGGTAATAGTTTGTGTCAGCGGCGGGCTAGACAGTTGTGTAATGTTAGTACGACTGACAGAACATTTTGACACTGTACAGCCAGTCTTTATACGCAATGGCCATCCTTGGGAAGATGCTGAAGTAGCCGCTTTGCGGCGCTTTCTCGCGGCAGTAGCGCGCGCCGCAATCCTACCATTAGCGGAAATTTCCCTACCTATAAGAGGAATACTTGACCAGCATTGGGGCGAGCAAGGTTATCGCCCAGGTTTCAATGATGGCTATACGGCAAATTTTATCCCAGGTCGTAATATTGTCTTGCTTAGTGCCGTAGCAATCTCTGCTTTTGTATATAATCATGCCAATATTGCGTTAGGTATTCTTAAGGGCAATCCTTATCCAGATTCACAGCCCAGTTTTTTTCAAACTTTTGAAGCAATGATCTGGTCTGGATTAAATTATCAAATACGTATTATTACTCCATTAATAGATTTAGAGAAAGAAGCAGTAATAGTACTAGGAAGAGATCTTCCTTTAGAATTGTCTTTCTCTTGTGTGAATCCACAAGATGGACGCCATTGTGGCGCATACTGCAATAAGTGTGCGGAACGACAAAAAGGTTTTGCCTTAGCCAATATCCCAGACGCTACCGATTATGCCACTATTCCACCTATCGTGGATTGGCATAATCATAAATGGGATTAAACTGGTTAACTCTTTTTAGTCTCTAGTATATGGCGCTTTTCATTATTGACGGTACTCTCATGTGCGGTGCGGTTATCTTGTAGTAGAACCTCTGTGATACGGAAGCGTTCAGCTTTGGTGATGGTGAAGCGGAAAGGGCCATAGGTGACATGTTGACCTGGTTTTAATACTTGGCCTGCTTGAGCCATCAGGAAACCTGCTAAGGTAGTATAACCATCCTCTTCCGGCAATTCTAATTTAAGTCTTTTATTAATGGCTTTGATCGTGACGCCACCATTAAGAGTGTAGACTCCTGGTTGTTCTTCTACCACCCAACTAGCACGCTCATCATCATACTCATCCTGAATTTCACCAACGATCTGTTCAAGCACATTCTCCAATGTTACTACGCCTAGAGTACCGCCATACTCATCTACAACAATCGCCATATGTACACGGGCACGGCGCATCTGTCGTAGCGCCTCGCCTAGATGAGCTGTTTCAGGAAGATATAATGGACGGTTAAGCAATCGTGCAATGGAGAAATCATTTGATTGACGTAGATAGGGGACAACATCTTTTAGAAAAAGAATACCGATTATATTATCCAAACGCTCATGGTATACAGGCAGGCGAGAAAAACCGCTTTCCGAAAAGGTTTTGTAGACCTCTTCAATACTTGTTTTATCTGATAATGCACAGATCTCTGTGCGCGGTACCATAACTTCGCGCACTTCCGTATTGGAGAACTCTATTATGTTATGGAGCATCAACATCTCCTCATTCAGCAGATGGCCACCCTGATGGCTCATTTCCACTAGTTGACGCAACTCTTCTTTAGTATAAGCATGAGCATGTTCAGCATTAGCTTGTAGGCCAAAGATACGAAGTACCAGCATTCCTGAATAATTGAGTATCCAGATCGGCAGCTTGAAGATCCTGTAGAAGATCTCCATTGGCCGCGCTATCAATAATGCTGTACGTTCGGTTCGCTCCAGTGCCAGTGTCTTAGGTGCTAGCTCGCCCAGCACAATATGTAGAAATGTGATCATTGTAAAGGCTACGACAATGGCGACAGTATGGGCAGCGCCTGTTGCATAACCATGTGGCATAATCTTTTCAAAAAGAGGTGTGAAAGCATGTGCAAGAGTGGCTTCACCTAACCAGCCTAGTGCCAAACTCGCCAATGTGATTCCTAGCTGGGTAGCAGATATATAGGCATCTAACATGCTAATAACACGCAATAGTGTCTTGGCGCTGGCATTACCCTCTTCAATCAAGGCTAGCACTCTTGATCGCCTTACACCTACCAGGGAGAATTCAGCAGCAACAAAGAAGCCGTTAGCGAAAACTAGTAATAAGATAACTACTAACTTCACCAAGAATGAGAGTAATGTATCAGACCCTTCCATAGTTTTGCCCTTTCAAGCTAATTATAGCTTAGCAACTTGGAATTCGCACTGCAGCCGCTTTGCTCGTCCTAAATAGATGGTCTTCTGTATTAGCTTCCTTAGTTTGCTTGAGATTGTTACAATGCTGCAACCATTTTTTTCTTCCGGAGAAGACTTATGACGGATCGGAACGATAAAGGCATTAAGGACATGTTTAAACAGGTTTATGAAATGTGGGAGAGATCAGCAACCGAGCAGTTGGAGAGATTTGCCCGTAGCCAAGCTTTTCTCGGTGCCGTAGCGCAGAATTTGGAACAATCCCTCAATATCACACAACGTGTTAGGGATATGACGCAAACCACACTAGGTATGATGAACTTGCCTACACGCCAGGATGTCGGTGGTTTAGCTAAACAGCTTAAAGCGCTACAAGCTACCCTTGATGAGGTCAACGAAAAGCTAGATCTATTATTGCCGGCCACTAGCAAAACGAAATCAAAGAAGGCTCGCAAAAGCAAAGCCACTAGCTAGCAGATCTTTACCACAGAGTACACACACTCTGTGCTCTGTGGTATCAAACATTGACAATGCCATGTTTAATTGCATATTTGACGAGATCAACAATGTTATGGATCTCAAGTTTCTGCATTATATTGGTGCGATGTTTCTCGACCGTCTTGATACTAATACAAAGTTCATCAGCGATCACTTTATTTGACTTGCCTTCTGCGAGTAGTCTAAGGATCTCTAATTCCCGCCGTGAAAGCGCAGAGAGGGGACGCTCTTGGGCTTCTGGTTGCTGATTTACTTGTAAGAATTTGTTGATCATTTTGCGAGAGACTGCCGGTGATAGATAGGTCTCTCCACGACTGGCGGCTTCAATGGCAAGATAGAGTTCTTGTGCTGAAGCATCTTTTAGTAAATAACCAGCGGCACCATATTCCAAACTCTGCTTGAGATGTTCTTCGTTATCATGCATTGTCAATAGGATCACTGAAGTGTCTGGATAGGTATTACGGATTTCACGAGTGGCCTCCAAGCCATTCATTTCGCGCATAGAGATATCCATTAGCACGACATCAGGCTTAAGTACAGAGACCTTCTTTATTGCATCACGCCCATCCGCAGCCTCTCCAACAATTGTTGTGCCTTCGATCGACTCCAACAGTTTGCGGATACCTTTACGGAAAAGCGTATGGTCATCGACAATGAGAACCTTTATATCATTCATGCTTATTTTCCCTGCTATTTGGCAAGCGACCATTATTTATGATAGAGATACTATTTTTATAGATCAAGATTACCCTACCGTCTGTAAAGGTTGTAAGCTATTGTCGTTTTGAAGCGTCAGGTTAGTAAATAGGTTTTTTGGCAATAATTATTGAGTTGCTTGGTGAAAGGTGAACTGCGAAAATACTCCTCTGTATAGGAATTAGGAGGTAGTCTTTAAGAGATCACAAGGGGGAATAGGTGAGTAGAGAGGGCAAAATCAGATTATTGGTAGCTGACGATGAGGTTATCTTAGGTACTGTAATTGCCGAAGATCTCACCAAGATAGGATGTGAAGTTAGCCTCGTCCACAATGGCGATGATGCGATTATGCAGGCTCGTAACGAGGATTTTGATATTGTCATACTGGATATTCGTATGCCAGGAAAAGACGGTATCGAGGTACTACGGTCATTACGGGACCTTGACTCTCCCCCAGAAGTCTTAATGATAACTGCCCATGCTACTGTAGAGACCGCCTTGCAAGCGATGAAGTTAGGGGCTTATGACTATTTAACCAAACCCTTCCAGCTTTCCGAATTAGAGTTGCAGGTTCGTAAAGCTTATGAAAAGAGGCAACTGCGTCGAGAGAACCTGGTTTTGCAAAACCAACTAGCGCGCCGAGAACGTTTTCCTGGGCTAATAATCGCAAGCACAAAGATGCAGGAGATCTCTGAACTGGTCAAGAAGGTCGCCCTCACCAATTCTCCTGTACTGATCGTAGGAGAGACAGGCACAGGCAAGGAGTTGATTGCTAACTCTATTCATCATTACTCATCCCGCTGTAATGGTCCTTTTGTCGATATCAACTGTGCGGCAATCCCAGAAGCAATGCTAGAGAGTGAGCTTTTCGGTTATGAACCGGGGGCATTCACTTCTGCACGTAGTCGTAAG
>JBFLVQ010000413.1:0-8759 GCA_040758525.1 Acidobacteriota bacterium | reverse complement strand
GATTGGCGCGTTGTCCAGTGCTAAGATTATCGATCACTATCACTTCATGACCGCTCATCAAATAAGCCTCAACCACATATGAGCCAATAAAACCAGCCCCACCGGTAACCAGGATCTTCATCGTGCCTCCTCTTTAGTTAAAGATGTGGGATACAGGCTTATCTGCGTAGTTCTTCCACAATACTAGCAGCAACTTGACGAGCGTGCTCAAGTTCTTGTGGGCCAAAAGAGATTGCTCCTACTACAGCATGACCACCGCCACCGTAACGCTCACAAATGGTAGCCAGGTTATGTCGGCGTGCCCCCTTCCCCCAAGGGTTGAATCCTACTGAAACTTTAGCTCGTTGCGGACTGGAACTGACACCGACACTGTAGAGCGCTTCAGGGAATAGATAATAAGGGATAAATTTGCTGTAGCCTTCCATATCATGGTTGCTGACATCAAAGTAGATTACTTGATTTTCACAACGAGCCGCCTGCTTAATAATTTCGAGCGCCTGTAGATGGCGCTGGTAATAGTGGTCAAAGATACTGGTAATGTAACTCTGTGCCGCCACTTCGCTAAGGGCAAGCCGTTGCAGGTCATGTATGATTTTATGTAGTAGCTTCTGATCACGCGCCGACTCGATGACAAGCATTAGGCGCATAGCTGGAGCGTTATACTCGACGGCAGTCTGAGCATCAGGATACAACGCACCATCGATAATATCAGCCCACTTAATCAGTTCAGAGAGATGATCAACATTTAGGCCAAAACGAGTAAAAGCGATCTCGGCAATGAATTTAGTACAAGAGCGGAAACTGGGATCATGAAATTTTTTACCGCTCTGCCAGCCCTCAGGAGTATTACGGAAATGTGCCTCATCCTGCTCAGTAAGAAAGGCACTCTGATGGTGATCAAACCACCAGGTTAGACGTGGTGAGCTGCTATATTTAAAATCGACAATAGCATTCTCATCACCACTAAAGCTTGACTCCTGGAAGACCTGTCCAGCCTTGTGGGCAAGCCCTTCAAAGATCTGCTCGGCCTGCTTGTTAACACACTCTCGATAAAAGACTGCGAAGATCGCTGCCGAGGCAACTCCATCAAAACAGTTATTGTGATACAAGATTTTAACGTTCATATGATACCGATCGGCGATTTAAAGTCTCAAAGTATACCTTAAATCGTCACCGCGAGACCAATCATTTTCGCAAGCCAGTTGCCACTGGCATCTGCCTTAATGGAATAGCGTCACGACAACTAAAATAATAGAGATGATACTAACAAAGAGCACGGTTCCACCGGCGATCAGATTCTGCCAGCGACTAAGCAGTCAAGTTGTCTTTATCACGCGGTTGACCTCGTTTAGGGGTGACGCTATACTCCTTGAAAACCTTTTTACAAAACCTTTCATACCGTAGTTAGGAGTAAATCAAATGAGTAAAGGCAGAATCCAACTGCCAGCAGTGTTATTAGGGATAGCTTTGGTCACGCTCTCCTTTTTTATTACTTCTGTGACTAGTAATGATGATCGCAAAGTTGCATTAGTTCAGGATCAGGTTATACCATTAGATGCACAAGTAATAGGTCGAGCCGCTAGTCAGTTGCCTGTACGTGGCACAATACATTTCCGCCTTAGTAATGAAACAGAACTTGAGCAGCTACTACTTGAGCAGCAAGACCCTCAGAGCCCAAATTATCACCGCTGGCTAACACCACAAGAGTTTGGCACACGCTTTGGCGCGCGTGCAGAGGCTTATCAAGAGACACTCGATTGGCTGCGTGCTGCCGATATCGAGATTACACGTATCTGGCCCAATCGGTTGGCAATAGAATTTAGTGCTCCCACATATAAGATTGAGAAGACTTTTGGTGTACGTATGCAGTTATATTCTTTAGAGGGTATTAGCTACTACGCCAATACAGACGCACCGCTAGTACCTATGTCAATAGCTGGTCAGATCGAAGGAGTACGTCTATTCAACTTCCCTCAAGCTCACCCCCTCAATGTCAAGCGTAAGGATAATATTTCGCCAAATTTCCGCTCAGGTGGCCGAGTTGCAGTGGGACCACAAGACTTATACCTTGCTTATAATCTTAATCCACTCTTTGCTGATGGTATTGATGGTACTGGTCAGACCATAGGGATTGTTGCCCGTAGTGATTTCCAAATGAGTGATGTTGAGAAGTTTCGCGAAACCTTTAAGCTTCCGCCTGCTAATGTGATCAAAATTCCTGCTGGTGGTGCGATTGTCAACCGTGGTGGTATAGAGGAGGCAGAAGTACTACTTGATACACAAATATCAGGCGCAGCAGCACCTAAGGCGACGGTACAAGTTGTAATTGCAGAAAGGGATGGCGAGATCGATCAATCATTATCGTTTTTTGTTAACAATCTTCCTGATACCAAAGTTATCAGTATCAGTTTTGGTCTTTGTGAGCGTGATCTAGGTCCTACGTTCCAAGCTGTCTTCAACAATCTATATAAGCAAGCCGCAGCACAGGGGCAGACGGTATTAGTCTCATCAGGCGATACCGGCGCCAATGATTGTCGCGATGGCAGTGGCAAACAGGTTAATGGCCTTGCTTCTAGTCCATTTGCTGTAAGTGTGGGTGGGACTTCACTCAATCTTCGCTTTAATGATAGTGGAGATGCTACTGCTGTCAACAATGAGCGAGCTTGGAATGGCAGTGGCGGAGGTATCAGTGTAATCTATAGTCGGCCAGCCTATCAAACAATAGGCGGCTTAGCTGGAGTAACACGCACTGTACCAGACGTTTCACTGCTAGCCGATCCTGGTAGTCCAGGTTTCTTTATTGTGCAGAGTGGTGTGGTAAGTGTAATTGGTGGAACTAGTGCTTCGGCACCGGCTTGGGCAGGTATTTTTGCTCTTACCAACCAATTTTCCCAACTCTCTGGATTAGGTTTGGCAAATGTACGTATCTATCAGCTAGGTACATCACAACAACAAGGCGGGACGGCTGTTTTCAATGATATTACTCAAGGTAATAATAGCAACCTGGGTGTAGAAGGCTTTCCTGCACAGCCTGGATATGATTTAAGCACTGGTTGGGGTTCACCCAATGGTGATAACTTTGTACGCAATTTTGCTAACGCGCCTGGTAGCAGTAATGGACTTTTTCTGATTCAGCCAAATGGTGGTGAGTTTCTGGAAAAGAATAGTCCATTTATGATCCGCTGGCGTGTAAGCGAATCTTTGGCAGCAAGTATCACTAGCCAGGATCTATTACTTTCTACAGATGGAGGCGCCACCTTCCAGGCAATCGCGACTGGACTAGATCGCAGTATGCGTAGCTTTGAAGCCAATCTTGCCGAGTTGGTCAGTGCAAATGCGCGTTTCCGTGTGCGGGTACGCACCGATATGAGTAATGAAGTAATTGACACCAGTGATGCACTGGTCAATATAGGCACAGGACTACGTATAGAATTTGCGCAATACTTGCAGGGTTTAGAAAGACTGGAAATTATGGGAAGCGGGTTTTTAAATACTGCCCGCATTATCATCAATGATCGTAAAATCAAACGCAAACCGAAATTACTTTCAACTGGGGATACACTGATACTGACAGGGAAGATGAAGAAGTTAAAACTCAAGCAGGGGGAGAATCAGGTAATCGTAGAAGTGGAGGGGGTACGTTCCGCCGCCTATAAAATAGTTCTTTAACCTAAAGAAAGTAAACCGCTCATGAATACTAAGATCAGTCGTCGAAATTTCGTGCGTGGGGGGGCATTTGCCACTGTTGCAGCAAGCTTGGGCGCGACTTCACCTTTAACCTTTTCTCAAGCAAAAGGTTCTCGACCGGTGGTCGTTTCAAGCGCTAATGGTATACGCACGACAGAAAAAGCGATGCAGATGCTACGCAGTGGTGCTGATACGCTTGATGCTGTAATTGCTGGTGTCAATATTGTCGAAGACGATCCTAAAGATATGTCGGTTGGCTATGGTGGTCTGCCTAATGAAGAGGGGGATGTTGAACTTGATGCTAGTGTGATGCATGGTCCCAGCCGACGTGCAGGCGCCGTAGCTTCATTACGCAATATCAAGAATCCATCTAAAGTAGCCCGTGTAGTGATGGACCGTTCTGAGCATGTTCTACTGGTTGGAGAGGGTGCTTTACGCTTTGCCATTGCACATGGTTTCAAGAAGGAAGAACTTTTGACAGAAGAGACCCGGTTCATCTGGCTACGTTGGAAAGAGGCAATGAGTGACAAGGATGGCTGGGGACCAGGATTGTCAAATCCTGATAAGACCGCCAGCCTATACTTGAATGACAATCTAAATCGCGCTGAACTACTGGCCTTGGCGGATCGTGTAATTGCCAATCGTCCTACTGGTACAATCAACTGTTTAGCAATAAATGAGCGTGGCGATATCTCTGGCACTACGACAACAAGTGGATTGGCTTTTAAGATTCCTGGTAGAGTTGGGGATTCGCCACTAATAGGCTGTGGACTCTATGTTGATAATGATGTGGGTGCTGCGGGCTCAACTGGTCTTGGCGAAGAGTGTATAAAGATTAATGGCAGTCATACTGTTGTTGAGTTGATGCGTCAAGGTAAGTCGCCCACAGAAGCCTGTTTGGAAGCGCTTAAACGTATTGTCAATAACTATCATGGCAATATGCAGAAGCTAAGACAATTTAATGTCAACTTCTATGCTGTTAATAAAAATGGTGAATATGGCGCCGGCGCACTATGGGGCTATCGTATAGTAGATAAGGAACGTCAATACGGTAAATACGCGGTACATGACGGACGTGAGAATAAGCTACTCGATATCCCTTCTTTGTATGAGTCGCCGGAGAGCTAATTTCTTGTAGGGCTCAATAAGTAAGGCTCATAGAGAGACAATAACTGCCATAGTAGGTGAGTGCTATGCTTGCTGGCTAAAGGGAAAGATCTTTGATCAGCAGCTAGTGATCTCTACGCTATGGTCTTGACGAGAGCCAAGAAATCCACAACAATGGGCCTACATAAATATCTCTTCTGTAAAGGCGGAGCCGTGCAACGACCTATTCTTCAATCAGTAAACATCTTTGCGCAAGGCGATAACAGGCAGCAAGTAATGGTGATTTTGCAGTGCGAAGGTCGCGAATACAGCGGACGTAGCGAAAGTTCCCCCAGTGAGGAGGATAATCTTACCGCAATTGCGCTTGCCACCTTGGATGCTCTGCTGCAATATCTACCAATGCCTGTCAAATTCGAACTGAAACGAGCTGCTAAGATGCAGCCAGATACTCTCACCAACTATCTATTGGTTGTGATGGTAGAGCTTACCTACAAAAAAGAGCGTTTTTCTCTCACCGGCACCTGTCTTAGTGATGATGCTAACCTTACCTATAATATTGCCAAGGCTACGCTGGATGCGACTAATCGGCTGGTTGAATATTTACTTACCCGTGAAGATGAACCAACAGAAGAAACCCCTATAGAAGAATAGATTCTTCTGTTGATAATGGATTGAGGGTTGTATTAAAGAGCGAGATTGTACAGACGCTCAAATGCCGTGTTAAAGTCACGTAGCGCAGATTGTAAGAGCTTAAGATCACGCTCTTCCAATGCCGTATCAATACGAGCGCAGATCTGCTCAATCTCATTGGTAGCTTGTTGTTGATCAGGCGGCATAGGTTCTACCATAAGTGTCTTTATCTCTTGCCAGGCAGGATGCACGATTTTATGTACATCATCAAAGAGCGCTGCTTGTTGTACAGGCTTATAAGTGATCTTAATCTCTTCTGCGAAATAGCGCAGACGATTACGTACTCGGTCGGCTTGGCGAAAGATTAACTGAATTGGAGTAGGAGCGGTCACAGCCGGTGGGGCATTCTTCAAAGGCGCCACCGGCGCTGTTGGTGGTGAACAGGCGCTATTTAACAACCAGATAAATATTATTAGAATCTCTAGAGCTTTTTTTATCATAACTAGGATTTAGCATAATTAGTCTGATAGACCAATTATATTGTATCAAGAGGAAAAGAAAAAAGGGATGTACAGTTAAGCACATCCCATCAGAGTTAGGTTAAGGAAACAAGGTTACAGAGGTGAGAAAGCTAAAGCGTTGCTTAGCACGCTCAACCTGAAAGAGAGAACGTTTTACTTACATTTCGAATACCCACAATCACGACAGGTATCACAATTGGAGGCACGCTCCAGTTGTCCTGAACATTCTGGACATATACCTGTAGTACCCACAGCCTTAGTGCGTGAAGTATCAGACTTACCTTCCAACCTACGTTTAGTAATAAGTATACATTCAGCAATCGCCTGTTCCGGCGAAGTGCATAAACGCTGATTGAACCAGACCGAATGTGTACCGCTGACCTTGTTAAGACTACGCGCTACTTCCTCGGCTTCAAAACCACCTCTTAACATCTTAGAGGCTAATAGTCCTACAGATGGGCTCAAAGGTCCTGAGGCAAAGATCTCTAACACACGATTATAATCATGATTCACAGTAACGTAGAGGTTGACACCATCAAAAGGAATACGCCAGGTATAACCAACTAGCTCTTTAGGACGCTCCAACTGTTGTACTCGTGTAACAGTCTGTGGAACATTGGGCGAAGCTGTCTCAGGTGTTCTAGTTGAGGCTTGGGCAGGGCTTTCCGGTTGAGCCTTGGTCTTATCGGAACTCTTCAACGCAGTAAGCACCTGACCTTCACGACTACCATCACGATAGTAAGAGACACACTTCACTTTTAGGCTACGCGCCAACCTATAGAGCCGGTCCACATCGGCTACGGTATCAGTTGATGCACCATTACAGGTTTTCGAGATCGAGTTATCGACATGCTTCTGGAAAGCAGCCAGCACACGTATATGATCTTCGGCGCCAATTTCATGTGCTTGCACAAAATAGTCGGGTAGCTCAGATTGGCGATCATAGACCTCTTGTGCAGCACGTTCAATCGAGGCATCGTCACTGAGATCGTATTCAATACCTAGTACATCCGCAGCGATTGGATGTAAGTAGACTCGCTTGCCAAGCGTATCCTGGCGTACATAAGCCCAAGAGAAGTTTGGTTCGATACCTGAAGAAGTCTCTGCTACCAAACTGATCGTGCCAGTAGGAGCAATGGTTGTTGTCTCATAATTGCGTGGTGTAAGCGGACGCTTGGGATCTATGCCAATCTCGTTATAGAGGAACTTCTCATAGAGATCCCGGTTCGTCTCCAATTCAGGGAAGACACCCTTCTCCATTCCTAGATTGAAGCTTGCCTCCCAGGATTCCCGTCGTATAAAGCTCATTACCTTCTCGGCAATATCTAGGCTCTCTTGCGAACCATAACGTACACGCATCTTCAACAAGAGATCGGCATAACCCATAATACCTAGACCGACCGGACGGGTACGATGCACAATATCTTGAATGGTTGGTAAAGGCCAACAGCAAGCATCAACAACATTATCTAGGAAGCGTACACTCGTATGTACTGCATCACGCATCTCTTCCCAATCGATCACACCATCATGGCAAAACTTTGCTACATCAATTGAACCAAGGTTGCAGGAATTATAGGAGTGGAGAAATTGCTCACCACAGTTATGGACAACAATACCATTGGCGATAAACGAATGGCTAAGCGGCTCAGTGAGATCATAAACGTCCTCTACGCCCTCGGACTGAACACTCTCTACGATTGCCGTAAAGGGTTCATTATTGGCCTGACGCCGGCGCCCTATTACAATACTCTCTAGTCGCTCCTGTTTTTCTCTGGTCAGGAAACTGATCTCTAAAGCAAACGTTTCGATATTGCACTTGGAGATCTGTAGTTCGTGATAGGTTTGGCAGTTATACTCACGATACCCACCTCGGCCATCTGGCAGATTGCGCTGAGCAGCAGGACGACGATTTAGGTATATTCGGCTTGCGATACCAAAGTTGAGCAGCAGCATCTGAACCGATTCGAGCAATGTTGAGGAGATTGAAGTAAGGCGGACATGATTGCCCTTGAGCGAGTCCACATGCACAGTACCATCTGCGGTAAAGAGAGCTTGTAGGAAGCCGCGCTGCATCTCTTCAGTGCCACTATAAACAGAAACAGGGACACGTAGCTTCTCGACTCCCTGTCCTAATCCTGCTGCTACTGCGATTGTATGTAGTCGTGTGGACTGAACACGTGTCTCCTGCCGTTTGGGTATTGGATTAATACCGACTGGATAACTGCCTCGATCGCCAACAGTAAGTGGCGCAACCAACTCATCAACATAACCAGCAAACTTCGTTGCCAATTCCTGCTCACTACCAAAAAATGATAATACCGCCTTACCATTGGTGAGTGTGCCATCGCCGACCAACCAGCCCAATGTACGGCCTAGTTCCAGTGTGCCTTCTATACCAAAGCAGCCTTTGCGATTAAGAATATGAATCTTGTCTCCAGGACGTAAATCACCCAACTCCATCCATCCTTTGGGGGTCATAAGCCGATGGTTGGCAGTTGCCCTAAGCGAATATCCTTCTCGGGTGCGGAGTTTGAAAACCTCTTTACGTCCTGTCCAGAAGATAGGCGTAGCAGTGGTAGCCACCTGCTCATGTCCAAACCTTCCATCTATAACAACCTGGAAATCTCCACGGGCTTTACTGGGATCCTGAAATAGCGTAGCGGCAGGGATTAGCCCAGCATTTGTATAAACCAGCGTGTCGCCTGTTATACAAGGATTGCAACTATAAATAGGTCCTAGCGAATTCATTAGGTGATTATGACGATTCACCTCATCAATAAAAATAATGCCTGGTTCGGCATATTTCCAAGC
>JBFLVQ010000412.1:0-8765 GCA_040758525.1 Acidobacteriota bacterium | reverse complement strand
CGATAATCTAAATCTCTACAGCAGCCTTGCCTTCGAATTGCCATACTGGTGTAAAAGGAGGTATTTGCAACACTATCTGGATTTTGTTGAGCAAAATAGTTTCACCCTTAGTTCTCGTTATATATATAGCTTCGCTGAGCGTAAAAAAGATCCTGCTCCCCTATTGATTAAGAGAAATTTCGTCAGCCGGGATCATCAGTTAAAAGTAGGCTTAATCGGGACAGGTGCCTTCGGGATAGAATGGCTACGCCGTTTAAGCACAATGGATGATATTGCCATCGAAGCAATTGTTGATAGAGATGTCTATACTGCTGGTATTGTTGCACAAAATTACAATTGTAAGGTCTGTTCCACAGATCCAGCAGAGATTATTGAGAATGATAAGATAAAGATTGTCTTTATTGTTACTGATCATGCATCACATGCGCCACTAGTGATCGAAGCGCTTAAGAAGAAAAAATTTGTTTATGTCGAAAAACCTCATGTTGTTAACCAGGATCAATTAGAACAATTGGTTGCTACTGTAAAAAACTTTCCCAATCATCTACAGATTGGCTTTAATCGCCGATATGCACCGACAATTGTAGAGGCGAAACATTGGCTGGAAAAGCAGATATCTCCCATTAATATTCAGTTTAACACACGCATTCATGATGTTGCGCCAAATAGCTTCTATTATTGGCCAGAGCAGGGTACACGTATTATTAGCAATACCTGTCATCATCTCGATCTTGCCTATTATCTGATTGGCAAGAAACCATTATCAATATCGAGTTTTAGTTCTACAATTGGCAGAAAAGATGAGAATGTTGTTATCTCTATCACCTTTGAGGATGGTTCGCTGGCAACGATCCTGTTTGGCGATCGCGGTGATTGTTTGATTAGAAATAGTATTCAGATAATGAAAGCAGACCTTACTATCAATATTAACGATTTCCAGGAGTTGATTGTTAGAGAGAGCGGACACACTGTGCTTAAGCGCAAACACACAAAAGATCTAGGTCATGTTGATGCAATGAGGTCATTCATTACCTCGATAAAAAAAAATAACTCCATAGCAGTTTCGGTTGAAGATATCTATTGGTCGGGCATGCTCTTTTTAATGGCTGATAAAGCGGCAAAGTCAGGTAGAAGTGAAAGTTTCCTGCCTGCAAAAGATACCGCGCTAGTCTATTCTATGAGTGTTTAACTATATTGTAAACCACCTATGGCGTTGTTATTTACTGTTAACTAACAAGGAGAGGCAGGGTTTTTTCCTCTCACTTTTTACCTAAGTTCATTTAGCTTTGATTAACTGTTTTCCACGAAAGGTGATAGTTTCACCGGGTTTCATTTCATAAAGTGCGATCTTTAATTTTTTCAATTCAGCAGCAAAACCATCAGCATTTTGTACTACCGCAGCGGAAGTCCCAAAGTGATGTGGAACCGCAAGTTTTGCATGTACTGATTGTGCAGCTTTCGCTGCCATTTTTGCCTCCATTCCAAAATGTCCGCCGATATTGAGTAACGCAATATCTATTGAGTAGTTCTCACCGATTGTTTCCATATCCTTAAAATATGCTGTGTCACCGGTATGATAAATTGTTGGGCCATTTTTAACTGCGATAACAAATCCAGCAGGATTGCCACCATAAGCGCGTTCAGGTTCGTTGGCGCCAGCTTTAGGATTAAAAACGCTGCTTGAATGAACTGCTGGTGTCATAGCAATGGTCGCTTCACCATCAGCAATTTGAATTTCGCCGCCAATTCCCATAAGCACATCGGTTTCCGCCTGTTTTTTGGGGAAATCTACCAGTTTCACTAAATTAGCAGCTAATTCAGGATTGCTAATAAGTAGCGCGCCAGTCTTTTTAGCGATTTCAACTGCATCACCAACATGGTCACGGTGTCCATGTGTAAGAAGTATGTAATCAACCTTTGAAACCTCGGCTAATGGATCTTTACCATCTTTGGCTTCCGGATTAGTAGGATTTTTCAGCCAAGGGTCAATCAAAAGAACTTTGCCATTGGGAGTTGTAATCGAAAAAGCAGCATGTCCAAACCATTTTATTTTTGTTTCTTGTGCCATGGTTTGATCAACCAGACCAAACAAAGAGATCAATAGAATAGCTAACAGTTTTATAGTTGTAATCTTCATATTTCTAGCCTATTTAGGGAATATTCTAATGAGAAAAGAGAATATATCTGAAAGACGAGTAGCTACACAAGCTGACAAAGAAGTTATTATTAGGGCATTTGAGTTGAATATAATGGTCTGATCTTATTTTCAAAATTGGCTCTTGTATAACACCAACTTTTGTTTACACTCTCGTACCAATGAACAAGTAGAGCAATAAGATCAGTTTTTTGTCAGGAGTAAATATGAAACAGAGTTTTGCCATGATTGTGTTAATACTTGGGCTATCAGTTATTAGCTTTGGCCAGCCAGCCGACAAGAAGCAGAGCGAAAATGAAAAAATCGAACAAGATTTAATTCAACTCGACCGTCAATGGGCAGAACTTGCTGTACGAGGTGATATCACGGCTTTTGACCGTATCATCGCAGATGAGCATGTTTCCACATTTTCTAATGGAAAACTTGTGACCAGAGATGAAGATAGAGCATACATCGCAACATCTGCTGCCAAGTACCAATCTATCACTACAGATGATGTTAAAATTCGTGTTTATGGTGACACGGCCATCATTATAGGTCGTGTAATGGTAAAAACTCGCAGTGGATCTGAGGCCCAATACCGCTATACCACTGTATGGGTAAAGCGACAGCATAACTGGCAGATCGTTGCCGAGCAGCATACCAGTATCTCCAAGCAACAGCCTTCTCAGTAACAGCGGACAGCCAAACATTTTTTCTCAGGGCATGGTAATATCTTTGTAAGGAACTCGCTTATGAGTGTTAATTACCTAACTCAGACTACGATTCGGCTGCCAATGCCTGACGCTGATGTTACCTACTATCCCCATTTCTTCACTGATAGGGAAAGCGATCTCTTCTTTCAAGAATTGTTAGATACTATTGACTGGCAACATGAAAAGATCAGGCTTTTCAATAAGGAGATATTGCAGCCTCGTCTTACCGCTTGGTATGGCGATATTGGCAAAGCTTATACCTACTCTGGTATTACCATGCAACCACATCTGTGGACACCAACATTGCTGACAATCAAAGAGAAGATTGAAACCTTTACCAATGCCAACTTCAACAGCGTGCTCTTAAATCTCTATCGAGATGGTAAAGATAGTGTAGCTTGGCATTCTGATGATGAGCCAGAATTACGCACTAATCCAATTATTGCTTCTGTCAGTCTGGGCTCAGAAAGAGTCTTTCAGCTCCGCCATAAACTCAACAAAAATCTTGCTAGAATCTCTTTTCCTCTTGCCAAGGGCAGCCTGTTGATTATGCAAGGCACTACTCAACACTATTGGCAACATCAAATTCCTAAAACTGCTAAAGCTGTCCAACCGAGAATTAATCTCACTTTTAGAGTCGTTACTTATCCCTCCATTTGAGGCTGTAATTCATATTAGTGCTCTGCTTAGATAGTGTCTTCGATTTTCACTAGCAGTTTCAGTTTTTCCCAATGCAGAATCAGATTCGCAGACCTCTCGCCAGTCTGCTCAAAACCAAAGTTTAACCATTCCATTGGCTCGCTGTTTTGCGGCTTTGTCTTCACTCGCAATACATCAAACTCGGGGTTGTAATAGAATGCGCCCCACTGATGTGTTATACGGTTAAAAATCAATGTCCATTCGCCATCAGACGGAATTGTGAAGAGACTATAGGTTCCCGCCAAGAGTTTTTGGCCTTCTACCAGTACATCTCGGCTAAAAGTGATTGTTGTCGCCTCATTTGCCCCTGTGCGCCAGACACGATTCCAGGGGATGAGTTTACCCCAAATTTCGCGTCCCTTGACCTGTGGCCGCCCATATGCGATTACCACTTCTGCCAGTCCGATCTGTTGTACTGTACTGGCGCGTGGACTGGGGCGAACCGCCAGTGATCGTTCGCGTTTGATTTCGATTGGTTTACCTGTTAGGAATGCATTGATGGCGGCATCTAGGTCTTCCGGAGCATCATCTGTGACAAACAGGCGTGAGTTCTCAAACCTACTAATGGTTAATGGAATTGACGGGTAGCGCAGTTTTACTTCTGTCCATTGTGTTGTATCTGGTGTGCCCTGCATTGTTGAGGCGTCGTCATGATCAGCAGTAATTGCCAGTACTGGCACAGTCAATTTGCCAAGCTCAGTAGCTAGATCAGTCAATGCTAATTCATGAAAGTAACGCCAGGCATATAGTGAACTATCAAGTGCACTCATTAAAAATAGCTCATTGTTACGATTTTGATGATGACTTAAGCCAGGCGGATAGAAGCGCGAAAATGTCTGCAATAACTTCTCTCCTCCTTCTCGCGAAGCTAATGTTACACGTGGCCAGAGATCTGTCACCATTGCCGCCACTCGCAATGTAGCCGATTGACGGCGTTCGGCCAGTGTCATTGGGCGATCAGGATCGGTCTCGGATGGCTGTGGCGTATGTGCGAGTCCGCACAGCATCACGGCTGCACGCACCTTATCAGGCTGATCTAATGCCAGACGTGCTGCCAAATACGCACCTGATTGCAAGCCAACAATAACCGGTTTGTTCAGTTTCTGCTTTTCTATCAAGGTAAGGATACCTTGTCTAGCGCTTTCCCACCATGGTGTGGACATTGGATCGAAGTATTTTGGATTGGTCGGTAATGGCGTGTTTCCACTGCCTGGGAGCGTGACACCATACATCGTATAACGATCGGCATTGCGTTCCATAAAGGTCTGATAGATTGTCCAATCAAAACCGACTGGCGCAATCAGGATCATAGGAGTTGCGCCACGCCCACGTTTTTCTACCTGTCCAAGTTGGCCCCATGGCGTAGTTGTCTGGCCCAAAGGTTTGACTGGGCCGCTTGTCAGGAAGGTACCAATAATTCCTGTACTGATACGCAAATTGTTATTCATCAATTCTGATGGTGGTGAGGTAACACCATTCAAGCGATAGAGCAGGCGATAAACTTCTAGATAGGCCTGCGCACGGTCGCGCATGGTTACGCTCGGTGTCTCGATCTTCATCTCTAACTGGACAAGCTCATCGATATCCTGTGGGGTTGCTTTGTCGGCAACTTGATAAAAGCGTAACACCTCTGCTACACGTGCTTTGACATCTGCAAGATCGGGCTGATAAAGCTCCTGCGCCTGCACAGATTGACTGAGTGCCAACCAGACAATCATCCCTAACCATACAGGTTTAATTATGTGAAGATAACATTTATTGATCATCTTTCCTCCCATATCTTATATTTCTATTGAGAGTACTTGAATGAAAAGCAGAGTGATTAGAAGAAAGCAACGAAAGCTGCAAGGAAGATGATAAAGGTAAGGGATTTTGCAACGAGCAAGGTTAAAATGGTTAGGAGAGACGTTCGAGTAGTTGTTCCAATTGTCTTCGCTGGCTACTGCTGACTTTGAGTTCTGTTCCATCTTGCAGCAGTACTAAGCCTTCGCCATGAAACCAATTCTTTAGACATTTGACATGGTGCAGATTAACGATAGCTGAGCGTTGTATACGAGCAAACTTTTTTGGATCGAGTTGTGCTTCGAATCTGCCCAAGTTGCCACGCACCAAATGCGTTTGCTTGCCGCAATGCAACTTTGTGCAATAGCCATCGGCTTCCAGCCAGTCCACCGCATCTACTGGAATGTAGTGAATTACACCAGCCTTTCTAACAGGAAAACGTTGTAAGTAGGCGCTAGGCGCTTCAATCCCAGCTTGACCAGCGGCTTGGTAATTGACCAGCAATTGCCGCAGTTGGCAGCTCAAATCGCTTGATTGGCGCTGATTATGTTGTGCTTTAGCGCGTGCCATTGCCTGATAGAAGCGTTCGTCACTGAATGGTTTGAGTAGATAATCAAGGGCACTGAACTCAAAAGCCTTGAGGGCATACTGATCATAGGCAGTAACGAATATCAGTGAAGGAGTATAAGATTGATCAAACGCTGCTAATACCTCAAAGCCATTGAGGTCAGGCATCTGAATATCAAGCAAGATAAGATCAGGTTTCAGCGCGGCAATCTCTTTTAGCGCTTGCCGGCCATTACTGCATTCACCAATGATTTCGATCTCGTTATCTTTGGCAAGTAATGTGCGCAAGCCTTTGCGGGCATTCAATTCATCATCTACGATGAGGGTTCTAATTTTTTCCATAAATTTTGCATCAGACTGCTGGGCGATAGGGCAAACAGAGCCGCACACTAGCGCCTTTTGTTCCGTTCTGTATGATATTTAATTCAGCATGTTCACCATAAAGCTGAGCAAGGCGTGCGCGCGTATTACCCAAGCCGACTCCAGGCTTCCACTCAGCCGGAAAGCCTTCGCCATCGTCTTCAACACACAATTCCAGCACTTTTTCTCGTCGCTGAGCATTAATTCTGACCAAACTTGCCGATGATGATTTAGCAATACCATGACGCACAGCATTCTCTATTAATGGTTGCAGGATCAGATTCGGCACGGCTGCGCTCAACAGATCCTCCGGCACACTCATCTCTACCTGCAAGCGATCTGGAAAGCGAAACTGTTCTATTGCAAGATAGCGCCGCGCCGATTCTAATTCAACTGCCAAGGTAATCTCTTGCGCAACATTCTCATTAAGCGACCAGCGCAGCATTTCCCCTAACTCTGCAATCATACGCACCACCTGTTGGGTTTCACCATTGCGTGCAAGCATTGCAATCGTGTTAAGTGCGTTGAAAAGAAAGTGTGGGTGTAATTGCTGCTTTAGTGCTAATAACTGTGCTTGTTGCAATTGTGCTTCGAGTGCTTGTGCTTTCAATTCACGTTCCCGCGCCTGTCGGAAGGCTTGGCGAGCCATACTAGCGCCTAAAATAGCCCAATAGAGGACTACCTCGACATATAACACAAACTGTGACAGGCGAAAAAACTCTTCAGCAAATTTGCCTGGGACACCTGTTTGCACAAAGTCATAAAATACTGCGACTGCTGCCCAACAGGCCAGATGCAGCCAGCCAAAAACAAACGCGAAGATAAAATGCGCCAGCAAAGCCCTGGTCAATCTTCTCCGTTGTAAGGGTATGTACTGCCCTAGCCAAAAGATAACTGGAGTAGCCAACACCCAAAACATCCAGATTACCGCCGACCAGAACAAATTTATCAGAAACCCAAGACCTATGCCGCTTGGTCGACTGAGGGAATACCACTGTACAGACGTGATCAATGACAACAATAACCAGCCGCCCAGAATGGCCAGCCAATGCAGCCGGTGTAAGCTATGTCCATCAGCCAAATCTATTGCCTCGTTCTTCACTGTACTCAAAATCCTAATCCAAAACTCTCACTATATTAATAATCATCGCATCTTTACTATCTGTTTCACAATCTGTCAAATTCATATTCTGCTTTATTTGATTACTTTTATAAATAGAGCTATTTTCTATATCTTTTATGGCCGCTTAAATGGATTCTCTATACTAATGTAGGTAAAATATTATGCACTTTAGTAGATCTAAATTAAAGTATAGATATGAGACAACCCTGGTGTGAGGATGAAGTAATGCAAATTCAACTAATTCGTAGCGCAACTTTACGAATGACCTATGATAATCGGGTATTTATCATTGACCCTTATCTTGCCCCCAAATATTCACAAGAGCCATTGGTCGGGAAATCACGCAATCCACTGGTGGATTTACCCTGTCCACCAGAAGATGTTTTGGCAGATATTGAAATGGCTCTTATCTCGCATCTACACCCAGACCATTTTGATAGTCTCGCTCAACAGCTATTACCCAAGGATATTCAGTTATACTGTCAACCTAGTGATGAACATCAGATAAAAGCAGCAGGTTTTTCTAATATTATAGCAGTTGACAGCACTGTTGATTGGCACAGGGTAACAATAACCCGTACGGCTGGTCAGCACGGCAACGAGGTTTGGGCAACACAAATGGGGCATGTAGCCGGTTTTATTTTCCGGGCTGATAATGAACCAACAATTTATTGGACTGGAGATACAATCTGGTGTGAAGCCGTCGAACAATTAATTCTTGAAACTAAACCAGACATCATTATTACCCACTCTAGTGGGGCAAGTTTTGAGACTGGACAGCCAATCATTATGGATGGGCAGCAAACAATAGCAGTCTGTCGGGTAGCCCCTCACTCCATTGTGATTGCTACACATATGGAGACCTTCGATTTTGATACAGTCTCGCGTAAGGATTTACGCGCTATCTCTGAGGCGGAGGGGATTGAAGCAAAGCAGTTACTTATCCCTGCCGATGGAGAGATACTTCTGTTTTAGCACATAATTACTTAGGAGAATCTCAATGCATTTCAATCTTGATCATACTACTGATATTCTGTCCCGTACTCCTATTATACTCAAATCAATGCTAGGTAACCTTTCAGGAGAATGGGTCTTTAGTAATGAGGGAGAGCAAACTTGGTCTCCCTTCGATGTACTAGGTCATCTTATTCACAGTGAGCAGATGAATTGGATTCCCCGCATCAAAATTATTTTGCAAGCGGGAGAGTCTAAGGCATTCGAACCTTTCGACCGGTTTGCCCAATTTGAGGCAAGTAGAGGAAAGAGTTTAGAGGAGTTGTTGAATAGATTTGCAGAGTTGAGATCAGATAGTATCCAAGCTCTTAATAATCTCAATATCACTACCAAAGATCTTGTAAAGAGAGGAAAGCATCCAGAATTGGGA
>JBFLVQ010000411.1:0-8775 GCA_040758525.1 Acidobacteriota bacterium | reverse complement strand
CGTTTTTATTTTTTCACAAGAATCTATCTTCTGATAGTTTTCTGAGGGTGACTCTAATAGAGTTCGCCAGCAGTAACATAAATTAAGAGGGATTATTTTCCCCTCGCGCTCCCCCAAGACTCTAAATTCTATATAACATAGAGTAAATTTATGTTAAAGTTAGCCGTCGAACAATCTTGCAAAAATATCAAGCCCATAAAGATAGCAATTGTCGGTAATGGCCACATTACTAGAGGAGAGTTTACTATGCCAAAAATTATCAAAAAATACTATTTACGAATAATGCTTACCCTCGCAATCGCTATCGCCTTAAGCTTAAATAGTTCCTTATTTGCCGCTAGCACGCTGCAATTGAATTTTCTCTATGTACATGGCGTGAAGGGATGCGATCCGCAGCGGCTTAATGCAGAAAATTCACTCAATGATCTGGAAGCAGCCATCAATGCTGAGTTACCTAACTTTATACAAGCATATCAGAGTAGTCACCCTGATATCACGATAGTCACCCAGAGCGTTAGAGCCAATCTTTACACGGCGCCCGCCTCACCCTATCATCCATCTGATTCTACCAATCCTCTACATATGGATGATTGGGAAGTAGGCGACCCAGGCTGTAACACTACCGTACAAGGCCAACCCTGTACCACTGCTTATGAATGGCGATATCGTTTGAAGAGAGTGATCGAGACAGCATTTCCTCAAAATGCCAAAAATATCATTATCATAGGTCATAGTACCGGCGCACGTACGGCAATGGAAGTAGCCGCCAATGTGGGACCAAATGGCGTAGGCACAATGGACTGGGGCGTACAGAACAAGATTGCTGGGGTAGTAACAGTTCAGGGTATGCTGGATGGTTTAAATAGCAACAAATATAATGTCATCGGAGCAGCAAGCTTTGTTACTACTTGCAAGAATGGCGATTTCATCATGGGGTTTGGCTCAAGCTGCGCACTAGGCAATGGCTGGTGTGAATATGCTGGCCTTATCAATGGATTTGCTGCCGCTGATTGGGTTAGTCAAAATAAACACGGTTTAATGCTTATCTCTTATGCTAGCTGCTCACCCTCATTATGGACAGGTAATAGCGATGGACCATTGCCATTTGACGCGCAAGGCAGCCCTCAGGCAGTTGGTCTTAATATGACAGTTGCGCCTGGTAAGACCTGGCGACCTGCACATGGTCAGAAGTATGGCTCATTCTGCCATAGCGCTATTACTGACTCCAGTAATAGTGGCCATATGGAGGCGGTCAATGCTGCCCGTAGTCGTATTCTCAACTGGATATTCAATAGCGCGCCACGTACTGCTGCTACTAACACCGTTACCACATCAACGCTCGCTTATAATTCTTCTGCTACCTATAACGTAGGTAGTTCCTGTGGTTTAGATCGTAGCGACGGTGGTATACAGGTTACTGGTGTATGTAGACATCCTGGTTTCTTTGATGGTGATGATCATGTAGTTGCGGCAAGTGAACTGACTATTACTGATGGACTAACCTGCAATGGCGCATTCAAATGGACACAGTTACATGATAAAAATAATAAACATGCAGCAGTACTAACTTGGAAGACCTATTCCCTACCGGCTGAGAAGAATCTACTCAGTACGCTGATGCCGAATTAATCTATTGTAGCGCTCCATTAAGTTAAGGTATGGGAGATTCGCCGATCCAATTAATAGGCTAAACCCGAGAGAAGTGCTAGAATATATCCCGGGTGCAAGGGTAGTTTAGAGAAAACCGATAATTCCTAATAATAAGCAAGCGGGTTACCTTTTATCAGAATGTGTCCTTGGCTGCCATCAACTAGATGTGCTGTCGTGGACTTATATCGGTATATAGAGGACTCAAAATGATCTGTCCTAAATGTGGAGCTGATAATAAACCCAGTTTGAAAATCTGCCGGGTATGCGCAACACCTCTGGTGGCTGGGCCTATTACTCCTGTTACAAACAGAGAGCCAGGGCCAGGCGAGATGTTCTGTTCGAGCTGTAAAACTGTTAATGATGCAAAATGGATGTACTGCCAGCACTGTGGCGAGCCTTTGCACAAGGCTGGTATGTCACAACCTATTGCTGCACCTATACCTGTTGTGGTGGCTCAGCAAGCCGCCGCTAGCGCTACGGCAATGCCAGTCGCGCTTGCCCATACTTCTGTACAGGTCTCCTCCCCGGCCGGCAGCAGTATCTCTAGTTCGGGTAAGCACGATAGCTTTAAACCAAGCAAACTGGTCACTTGCCCGAAATGCGAACGCGTTAATATATCGACCAACAGTTTCTGTGTTAACTGCGGCGACCCTATTCCGGTTGTCGATACACTTACAATGGGCTCGCCTAACTCCTCACCTGCCCGTTTAGCACCGAAACTGCGCCTTATCGAAGAAGGGGGAGGCGAAGGCGAAGTCTATCGACTGCATTCAAACGAAACCGTTATTGGCCGTAATACCGGCGATATCCGTTTCCCCTATGATGCTTATGTATCAAGCCGACATGCGCGCATTGAACGTCGTGGCGAACAATATGTAATTGTTGATGAGAATTCACGTAATGGTATCTTCAAACAGATCCATGGTGAAGCAGAACTTAAACATGGCGACTTGATCCGTATTGGGAAACAGCTTTTCCGTTTTGAACTAAACGATTCTAGGGATCTACTTGCCCCTGCAGGAGAAAACGGAAAACCGGCTTCGTCTGACGATTGAAGGGTTAGTGACAGACACCATCTTTTCTTGTTAGCCACTTATGAGAGGCTCTCTCGTAAGCTTGGAGGGGGTTTGTCTTAATTACGAGTAGAGTCCCAACAATGGGCAAGGAGAGTAGATTCTCTTTGCCCATTGTTGTTTGCCACTATTTCGACTCATCAGGTGGAGTAGGTATCTTAATCTTCTTGGGAGACTTGCTCTTAAGTTCTTCCATTAGTACTTCAATTGCCTTCTCTAAGCTAGGATCCTGCCCTTTTGTAACCAGGTCAGGTCGATCAACAACTTCTATATCAGGATAGACACCAACATTCTCGACTGCCCATTGGCCCTCTGTATCAACAAAACGTATAGTAGGAGCGCTTACTGAGCCACCATCAATAAAGGTAGGATTACCGGTTAGACCAATTAGTCCACCCCAGGTACGTGTACCAATCAGCTTGCCCAGTCCACGTTTGCGGAAGTAATAGGGGAAGGCATCCCCGCCCGAAGAGGAATAACCATTAATGAGGGTGGCCTTGGGACCTTCATGGCTAAAGCCAGGTGCAGACAATGGCTCTAGGCCACGTCGCGCCCAGTAGTTGAGCACGGGTCGATCCAGCAACTCAATCATTCGATCGGGTATAAAACCACCGCCATTGTAACGATCATCAATAATCAATGCCTCTTTGTTCGCTTGTGGATAGAAGTACTTGAAGAGCTCGCGATTGCCTTCTAAGGCAGTATTAGGAATGTGTATATAGCCAATACGGCCCTGCGAGGCACGTTCAACATACTCTTGACGCGACTGTACCCAATCTAAATAGCGTAGATTGGTTTCACTAGCGACTGGACGTAGTCTTTCTTCATGTGCACCAGTTGCCTCTGGCTTACTGTTGACCAGTAGCGTCACACTACGGTTGGCCTTGTTCTCTAACAGTTCATAGAAATTCTTCACCTCTTTTGTTGAGCGGCCATCTACAGCAAGGATAAAATCGCCCTTACGCACCTTAACACCGGGCTCGGTTAGTGGTGATCGAAACCGCTCATGCCAGTTTTCTCCAGGAAAGATCTTGACTACCTGAAAGTATCCAGACGAATGTGCAACGATCTCTGCGCCTAATAAGCCACCATCTTGACGCTCAACACGCACTTCATCGCCAGAGTTGACGTAGACATGGCCAGCATTCAACTCGCCGCCCAGTTCGCCTAGGATAAAGTCTAGATCAGCCCGTGTGGCAATATAGGGAACCAGCGGTTCATATCGCTCCCGCATCTTTCCCCAATCAACGCCATGCATATTAGGATCATAGAACCAATCGCGTAGCGTGCGCCAACCATCAGTAAACATCTGCTTCCATTCCAGCTTCGGGACAATCTTGATCTCCATCTTTTGCAGCGCAAGCAGCCCTTCACTAGCCTTTTGTCCAGGTTGCAAGGCAGCAATACCATAATCATTACCACGATGGAAGAGGAACTTCTTGCCATCAAACGAGAGGGCGTAATCGCTAATTCCCTCGATAATGACCTCTTCCTTCTTCTGCTCAATATTGTACTGTTTTAACTTGGTATCGCCACCATCGCCTACCAGGTAAAGTACTCCGTTCGCCGTTGCGCTTAAATCACGATAGCTGCTAGGGGGACCAGGAATCGCACGTACACGATTCTCAAAACCCTCTACATCTATCTTTACTACTAGCGTGGCAGCAGCCTTACTCTGTTCAGGTTTGGTCTCTTCACCAGCTTTTTTGTTACCACCAGCATTATCTTGAATGTTTTGCGCAGGCTTTTTATCTTCGGCGGGCTTCTCTTCATCACTAGTTGGCAAAAAGAGTGGAGGTCCATCATTGGCAAGCAATGCAACATACACACGTGTGGGATTGGTGTAGACATAGTTAAACTCGAAACTGCTAAAGGTAATATTATAATCACGATTCGAGCGGAAATAGAGGTATCGCCCTTTCGGATCAAAGACCGGATCAAAGTCATTAGTCCGTCCACTAGTCAATTGATAGCTCTTGCCTTCGGCAAGCGAATAGACCCAAATAGCAGACAGTCTAGTATCAACAACTTTAGTGTAGACCAACCACTTACTATCCGGTGACCAACGATAGTTAGTAATATCGTTATACTTCCCTTTATCAACATCGATAACTTTGCCGCTATCCACAATAATATAACGTAGACGCTGTTTCTTATCGCTGTAGGCGAGTAGTTTGCCATCTGGTGACCAACTGGGTGGGAAGCGCCAAGTATCACCGTCGTTAGTAAGACGGCGCTCATCACCGCTACCATCCTGATTGCGCAAATAGAGTTCATATTCACCAGTACGGTCACTTAAATATGCAATCCATTTTCCATCTGGTGACCAGGTAGCATCCATTTCACGCACACCTTGTGTATTGGTCAAGTTGCGTGTTTCGCCATCTTTGGCAGGCACTGTGAAGACTTCGCCACGGGCGCTAAAAAGCGCACGTGCGCCACTCGGTGATAAGTCTGCAGAGTCAATATTTTCACGTACATTCTTAAAGTAAGCAACCGTTTGAGGAAGATCGCCAAAGACACGGATCGGCACACGCACAGATTGACGCGAATTGGGATCAAACTTGTATATATAGCCGCCGCATTCATAGACAATCGCCTTCTGTCCAGCACTGGGCCAGAGCACATCATAATCATTATGATTAGTTACCTTACGTGTCTCCTTAGTACGCAGGTTATAAGCATAAAGATTGAGTGTATGCTCCCGATCAGAGGTGAAGAATATCGTATCTCCAACCCACATAGGCTGATTGTCAGTGCCTTTGTAATCGGTAATCTTCTCGGCAGTATTGTTTTTTAGATCATAGATCCAAACGTCTTGGGCACGACCACCACGATAACGTTTCCAAGTACGATTTTCGCGTTCTATTGGGGTATAGACCATCTTGCTGCCATCTGGTGAGAGCATTCCTCCACCACTTTCAGGAATTGCTAATGGTGTCTCCATACCACCCTCTAATGGCACCATATAAGGACGGCCCATCCTATCTCCCCAAGGCAAGCGGTTGGCACGAAAGAGCACATTTTTGCCATCTGGTGACCAACCTAACACTTGATTATCAAAGCCACCACGAGGTGGCAATATTCCTACATCATTATAGTAGGTGAGCTGTTTTGGCTCGCCGCCATCTGCACTCATCACATAGATTTGGCGAGTGCCATTATACTCGGCAGAAAAGGCAATCCATTTGCCATCCGGCGAGAATTTAGGAAACAGCTCACGACCTTTGTGGGAGGTCAATCGACGTGCAACTCCTCCATTGGTATCTACTATCCAGATATCTCCCGCATAAACAAAAGCGATCTTGTCCCCTTGAATATGTGGGAAACGTAATAACCGTGTGAAATTCTCATCTTCGGCTCTGCCCGCTAAGGGGCAGAAAAAGAAAACAATAAGCAATAATACGACTATGCGCATTCCTAAACCCTCTCTTAAATTTGGGAATGTAGAAATTGGCTACTGGCAAATTATAGCAAAAGAGCGCTAACCCACCAGTATTAAGCCCCGTTTCAAACCCCTTATACGCAAAATATATCGCTCAAGTTGGTTCCCATTTTTATAATTGGCAGGTTTGTAGAGAAAAGTAGCAGCTTATAGGGATAATAGAGATGTATGCCTACTTCCCTTTTGGAGGCGGCCCACGAATTTGTATAGGTCAATCTTTTGCAATGATAGAAGCAATATTGATTCTAGCCACGATTGCGCAAAAGTACCATTTACAACTTGTCACAGAACATCTAGTAAAGCTTAAACCAGCACTGACATTACGCCCTCAAAATGGTATTAAAGTTATTCCTTTGAAACGTTAAACCGGGTAACATCACCATTCTGCTATCAGCTTTACTGCCTTGACACTAAAACCGTAATACCAGGATACTCAGCCTTAAAATATCAATGATAAACGCATATACCAGTCTGTTAGCTAGGCTGGTTAACGCTAGGGAGGTAACATTGGAAGCATCAGCAAAATTAGAAGTGAAAGCTTATGACAAACTCTATATTAATGGTGAATGGGTAACACCGGCAGGAACAGGAATGATCAATGTGATCAATTCCACTACAGAAGAGGTAATGGGTCGTGTTCCAGAAGGAACAAGCCAGGATGTAGATCGTGCTGTTATTGCTGCTAAGGCTGCTTTTGAGAAGTGGTCTACAACCTCTCAACAAGAACGTGCCAGTTATTTACAGCGACTGGCAGAGGCACTTACGATACGTATGGATGAGATCGCTACTACTATCTCTAATGAAGTAGGAATGCCGCTACCACAATCTCAAGCCATTCAAGCAGGTTTACCAATAATGACAATAAGTTTTTATGCTGACCTGCTTACTGATTATCAGTTCGAGGAACGTATTGGTAATTCATTGGTAGTTCGTGAACCAGTGGGTGTAGTAGGTTGTATCACGCCTTGGAACTATCCATTACATCAAGTCGCGGCAAAAGTAGCACCAGCTCTAGCGGCAGGTTGTACAGTTGTGCTCAAACCCAGTGAAGTGGCACCTTTGACAGCCTTCGTATTGGCTGAGGTCTGCCATGAGGTAGGTCTGCCTGCCGGTGTATTTAATCTTGTTACCGGATATGGCAATGTCGTGGGCGAGGCAATAGCGGCCCATCCCAATGTTGATATGGTCTCCTTTACTGGTTCGACGCGTGCCGGCCGTCGTGTTAGTGAACTGGCAGCGCAGACAATTAAACGTGTGGCAATGGAATTGGGTGGTAAGTCGGCCAATATCATTCTTGATGATGCTGACTTTGAGAAGGCAGTGCGTGCAGGTGTGAAAAATTGCTATCTTAACTCTGGTCAAACTTGCTCGGCTTGGACACGTATGCTGGTACCAAAAAGCAGACATGCTGAGGCGATAGAGCTTGCTAAAGAAGCGGCAGAAAGTTTCAAGCCTGGTGATCCTAGAGTTGAAGATGATATAGAGACCAAACTTGGACCACTTATCTCTGATGTACAACGTGAGCGTGTACGTAACTATATCAAGAAAGGAATAGAGGAAGGCGCTACCCTGGTCACTGGTGGTGCTGAAGCGCCAGCAGGCTTGGAGAAGGGTTACTTTGTTAAACCAACCGTCTTTGCCAATGTGCGCCGTGATATGACAATTGCACAGGAGGAGATTTTCGGTCCGGTACTTTCCATTATTCCTTATGAAGATGAGAATGATGCAGTACAGATTGCCAATGATACTATTTATGGATTGGCAGGAGCCGTCTGGTCATCAGATCGAGAACGTGCTCAACGAGTAGCGCGACGGCTGCGTACCGGACAGATAGATATTAATGGTGGAGACTTCAATCCTTTTGCCCCCTTTGGAGGATATAAGCAGTCTGGTAATGGCCGTGAATTGGGTAGATATGGTTTTGAAGAGTTTCTTGAAATAAAATCGCTTCAGCTCTAATTACGATTTGCGACAAGTATTGATACTGTTGTACCAGGCCGATCTGGCCTGGTACAAAGTCACCTTATAAGAGAATCAGTACCAGCAACTACTTTTTCAGCTTGTCGCGAAAATGCTCACGAAACTTCCTCACTTTAGGCGTAATTACCATACGACAGTAGGGCTGATTCTCATTGTACTTATAGTATTCTTGATGATAATCCTCGGCACGGTAAAAAGTATTGAAGGGAGAGAGTTCTGTGACAATACGTCCATCCCAAATCTGTTCCCCTTCAATCTCTTTGATCACCTCTGCGGCAATGCTCTTCTGCTCATCATTGTGATAGAAGATGGCAGAGCGATACTGTGTACCAACATCGGCGCCTTGACGATTTAATGTGGTAGGATCGTGCACAGTGAAGAAGACCCCTAGAATCTCTTTATAGGAGACTATCTGTGGATCAAAGATGATTTGTACAACCTCGGCATGGCCAGTGTTACCATTGCACACCTGCTGGTAAGAGGGATTTTCTACACTACCGCCAGAATAACCCGATTCAACACTCTCCACACCGTTCAATTCTTCAAATACTGCTTCGATACACCAGAAACAACCGCCCCCTAGAGTTGCAACCTGCTTGCCTGCTGGTATCTCTTTTGGTATTTGGC
>JBFLVQ010000410.1:0-8778 GCA_040758525.1 Acidobacteriota bacterium | reverse complement strand
ATATGATAAATGATTCTATATATAGCAAGGCAAGCCGTGATGCTGTGGTTGACCGCTTATTGAGCGCTTGTTATATTGGACTAAGTAAGTAAATCGTTACTTACTCTAATATCAGAGCCTTAATTACTTTTAAGGATCATTATGTCGGGAACCTTTTGCCGAGCTATTGATCTATTACAACTGAAATGATCGTAGAGATAAAGAAACAACTAATCTTGGTAGTTACTCAACATATTCTCGCAGAAAGGTTTTTAACTGAATTACGATGAGCGGTTGTCGCAGAAACTATTGTGATATTGATAGAGTTGGTTCTTGCCAATAAAGGTAATCTTATATGCTATGTTGGTTTTCTCTTAATAAGAGCAATTTTAGAGTAATTACAACTATTATCTTAGCAGTAATTGCCATAGTATCGCTTGCCTGTCGTAGTACAGAATCGAGTGCCAAAAACAAAACTGATCCTAGCACAAACACTACTGTTACTGCGGTAAAGGTTGCTACCACCAGCGCGATTGTAAAGTCAGTGCCATCATTCTTACAAGTAACAGGTACTTTCCTACCTTATGAATCCTCTGATATTGCTCCGGAAATTTCTGGACAGATAGCAGCAACACCAGTTGATGTTGGCAGCTATGTAAAGCAAGGCGACATAATTATGCGCCTCGCAGATCAAGATGCACGGCTACGCCTGGAACAGGCACAAGCAGCAGAAAACCAGGCACTGGCAGCACTGCGTCAAGCCAAAGCTAAACTTGGACTGGAAGTAGGGGAAAAATTTGATCCCCATCAGATCCCAGAGGTACAAGCAGCATTAGCAGCTTATGAATCTGCGCAAGCACAAGCTAAGCTAGCAGAAACCAATGCCAATCGTTATGCCAATCTAATAGAGAGCGGTGATATATCTCGTAGTGTCTATGACCAGGCACGCACACAAGCGGAAACGGCACAAGCACAGGCCAAGGCTGCGCATAGGCAGTATGAAGCGGCTTTGAATGTAGCAAAACAAAGCAATCAAGGCGTTGCTTCGGCACAAGCCGCTTATGAAGGCGCACATGTCCAGCTTGCTATTGCGCAAAAGGCGCTTAATGATACCGTAATTAGAGCACCTTTTGCTGGTTTTATCTCTGATCGTCCTGCTGCCGTGGGGGAATATGTTACTCCTGCATCAAAGCTCATTACTTTACAGATCACCAGCTTACTCAAACTATCGCTACAGGTGCCAGAGGTAGATGCCAGTCATTTAGCGCTTGCTCAACCCGTCGAGATTAGTGTTACTGCATATCCAGAAAGGAAGTTTCAAGGGAAAGTAACCATTATTAGCCCTACCGCCGATCCTACGGCGAGAGTTATTTATGCCGTAGTAGGTCTCACCAATCCAGACAATCTCTTATATCCTGGTATGTTTGCTACTGCTCACATAATCGAGCCAGCTAGTAAAGAGAGTGTTTTTGTACCTGTTGAGGCAGTCACTACTGATCAAAATACAAACTCAACATTTGTCTACGTTATTGAAAATAATGTAGCGCGGCTACGGGTAATACAGCCCGGCGTGAAAGAGAATGGTTGGATAGAAGTCCTCTCAGGTGTCTCTCGCGATGAAGTAGTTGCTACTAGTAATGTCGCTCAACTATATGATGGTGTAGCAGTAACGCCATAGTAACAAAGGCGTTCGGAGGTCAGTCGAGTTATGCAGAAGTTGGCCGAAATATGTGTGCACCGACCTGTCTTTGCAACAATGTTGATACTCGCTTTGACAGTAGTAGGAGCATTCTCTTTCTTCAGTCTTGGTGTCGATCGATTTCCTAAGATTGATCTTCCCACCATCACCGTCACAGTCATTAATCCTGGCGCATCCCCTCAAGAGATAGAGACAGAGATAACTGATAAGGTTGAGGAGGCTGTTAACACGATCAGTGGTATTGATGAGTTGCGCTCAACCTCTGTAGAAGGTGTGTCACAGGTCTTTGTCACTTTTCTACTGGAAAAAGATCCTAATGTTGCTGCTCAGGAGATTCGCGATAAAGTTAATCGTATTATCTCAGATCTGCCGGATACTGCAGAAACACCAATAGTTGAAAAATTGGATACTGATGCCGCGCCAGTTGTGCGAATTGCCGTAGCTGCGCCTCGCTCACTTCGTGAAGTGACCACAATTGCTGATAAACAGATTAAAGAGCGTATTGAGAGTGTCAATGGTGTAGGGCAAGTTCAAATTGTTGGAGGAAGAGAACGAGAGATCCATATTCTGCTTGATCCAGACCGTATGCAAGCCTATAACGTAACGGTCACAGAGGTCGCCAATGCGGTTCGCCAACAAAATCTAGATCTGCCAGGTGGTCGTGTCGATCAAGGATCTAGAGAATTAACAGTGCGTACAATGGGACGCATCGTAGATCCAGCCAGCTTCAACGATATTGCAGTGGTAACTCGCAACCAATACCCAATCAAATTACGTGATATTGGAAAGGTTGAAGATAGTGCTGAAGAACAGCGTACCTCGGCGCGTCTAAACAATCAACCTGCAGTAACTTTAATAGTCTTGAAGCAGTCTGGGCAGAATACTGTCACGGTTGCTGATGCTGTGAAAGAGCGACTAGTTGAGATCACTCCAACATTGCCAAAAGATGTACGTATACAGATCGTTGGCGATCAATCAATATTTATTAAATCCGCAGTAAACTCGATCAAGACTCACCTAATCGAAGGCAGTATACTAGCTGCACTGGTAGTCTTTCTCTTTCTCTGGAATCTACGTTCCACAATAATATCAGCAATCGCAATACCTACATCAATCATTGCTACATTCGGATTGATGAATGCTATGGGTTATACCTTGAATCAGATTACTATGCTTGCCCTCACGCTAATGGTTGGCATTGTAATCGATGACGCAATTGTGGTATTGGAAAATATCTACCGCTTTATTGAAGAGAAAGGATTACCACCATTTCAGGCGGCTATTGAAGGCACTAGAGAGATCGGCTTGGCCGTTATGGCTACCACACTCTCACTACTTGCGGTATTTGTTCCAGTAGGTTTTATGGGCGGTATAGTAGGCCGATTTATGTCCTCTTTTGGCTTGACCTCGGCATTTGCTATTGCTGTATCACTACTAGTCTCATTTACTCTTACTCCTACCCTTACTGCGAGAGTGATAAAACTGCCTAAATCAACCAAAGAAGGAGAGGGAGAAAACACTTCAGCAAAACCAGAGAGTGCCAAAGCATCACGTGTCTATCAGTTTATCGATTTGACCTACTTGCGTCTGCTTGAGTGGGCTATGGCACATCGCAAAATAATGGTAATAGCCAGTCTGCTTGTAATAATCAGTATTGTGCCACTATTTATATTTGTTGGTAAAAATTTCTTACCTGTTGATGATGAATCCCAATTTGAACTAACCATACGCGCTCCAGAAGGATCTACACTAGCGGCCACATCAGTAGTTTGTGAACGTATTGCTACCGAAATACGAAAATTACCTGGTGTCACCGATACTCTTACAACAATTGGCGGTGGTCAGCAACAGATAGTAAATGTGGGCTCAATTTATGTTAAGTTAAAACCTATTCAAGAACGTGATATGTCGCAGCAGCAACTCATGCTTAAGGTAAGAGAGATTCTTAATAGATACCCACAACAATTACGCACCAGTGTTCAACAGGTAGCAGCAATCTCTGGCGGTGGCTTTCGCAATGCTGATATACAGTACATACTAAATGGCCCAGATCTTCAGAAGCTTGCCACTTATGCCGACCAACTAAAGGAGAAGATGCGCACAATACCCTTTGTTGTCGATATTGACTCCTCACTAGTAACAGGAAAACCAGAACTGAGAGTTATTATTGATAGAGTACGCGCTGCCGATATGGGTGTACGTGTAGGTGATATTGCACAAGCCTTAAATACATTAGTCGCAGGACAAGAGGTATCAACTTTTAACGCTGGCACAGATCAATATGAGGTTCGCCTGCGTGCATTGAGCGAGTATCGTACCAGTGCCGAACAGTTAAAGCATATGCTAGTCTCCTCATCCAAAATTGGTGCGGTCAGCCTAGATAATCTGGTGCGTATTGAAGAAGCTGCAGGACCGTCGGCAATAGAGCGTCTTAACCGTCAACGCCAAGTTATGTTAGTCGCTAACGTCAAACCTGGTGGATCGCAAGCAAAGGTGATCGATCAGATGAACCAATTTGTCAAAGAAATAAACTTGGCGCCTGGATATAAGGCAGGTTTGGCGGGGCGATCTAGAGAGTTGGGGCGAGCAGGATTCTACTTTATGCTTGCCTTTCTACTCTCTTTTACCTTTATGTATATGGTACTGGCGGCACAGTTCGAATCATTTATTCATCCCGTTACCATTCTGCTGACACTGCCATTGGCGATCCCTTTTGGTATTATCTCACTGCTTGTTACCGGACAGACAGTCAATATCTATAGTGGTCTAGGCCTACTGGTGCTGTTTGGCGTTGTTAAGAAGAACGCTATTTTACAGATCGATCATACCAATGGGCTAAGAGCAAAAGGGATGAGCCGTTATCAAGCGATCCTACAGGCCAATCGTGATCGTCTACGTCCTATTTTAATGACAACAATAGCACTAGTTGCCGGTATGATCCCACTGGTACTATCAAGCGGTCCTGGAGCAGGTACTAACCGCTCCATTGGTGTACTAGTAGTAGGTGGACAGACTCTCTGTCTATTACTTACCTTATTGGTTGTACCAGTCTTTTATTCCTTATTTGAAGATCTACGTGAATTACCAATCTGGCCCAATATGGTGAGAAGATACCGTGTTATTACAACAAAATTGACCTCTCTCGTTAGCGAAAGAAGAAGGAGAAGAAGACATGCTGGCGAGTTCCCAAGTGATTAATCGTAAGCAGACTCTATTACTAATATTAGCTATCTATCTATTTTCCCACCCTGCGGTAATGGGACAACAACCCAACCCGCAACAATCTGCTAATAGCCAGATCTCTTCTCGTCCCCTTCCCTCTGCACAGCGAATTGGTGTAGATGTTGCCGAACAGACACCTATTACGCTCTCTGATGCTATTAGATTGGCATTGGAAAATAATAAAGATATCAATGTTGCACGTATTAATGTTCAGATCTCTCAATTTGATCTAACTGCGGTAAAAGGTATCTTTGATCCAAAGTTCTTCTACGAAAGTTTTTATGAACGCCGTATCAATCCCGTCAGTTCACAACTGAGTGGAGGTAGTAGTAAGGTAACTCAGCGAGAGGCTACTGGAACAACAAGATTTTCTGGTTTTGCCCCTTGGGGTGGAGGATCTTATCAAGTAGACTTCTCCTCTACACGCTTAACCACAGATAATCAGTTCACTTCACTAAGTCCACAATTTCCTGCTGCACTTACAATAACCTATACTCAACCTCTTTTGCGCGGCCTACGTATAGATGACAATCGCCGCCGTATAGAGATCGCTAAGAAGAATCTCTCCCTTACAGATGCTCAATTTCGCGAGCGTGTCATTGATATTATTACCCGTGTTGAGCGGGCATATTGGGATCTGGTTCTTGCATTAAGAAATCTACAGGTCCAGACTGAAGCAGTAAACACAGCGCGTAAACAGGTAGAGAGCAATCGCCGACTGGTTGCAGAAGGTATTCTTGCCCCCATAGAGATTGTAGAGGCTGAAGCCCAGGTAGTAATGTTTGAACAGAATGTCTATATTGCACAAGAGGCGATTACACGCACTGAGAATAGTCTTAAGACGCTTATGCTGCCTGACCGTACAGCACCAATGTGGTCACAGGCACTGCTGCCTGTATCACCAGTTAATGTTGCTCCACCAACGATCTCACTTACAGAAGCAGTATCGGCAGCAATAAATAATCGCCCAGAGATTGATCAGCTACAGATGAATGCTGAGATTAATGAGATCAATACTAAGTTCTTCCGTGATCAAGCTAAACCACAGCTTGATCTATTTGGTATATACAATGCTGCTGGTCTTGCTGGCACCCCTGCTCAACGTGGTGCCAATCCATTCACAGCCTCAAATGCTCTCTTACTTCAGCGTGTCAATGAACTTTCTAGTCGAGCTGGACTACCAACCCTGCCTCCTCCTGCAACTGGAGTATTTCCTGAATTTTTAGTTGGTGGGCTAGGACAATCGCTATCAAACCTCTTTGAGCAGAATTTTACTACTCTGCGGATAGGTATACGCTTGTCATTGCCAATACGCAATCGTACTGCACAAGCCAATTTAGGTCGCTCTCTTGCAGAAGGTTCACGTATACAGAATCAACGTGAACAGTTGGAACTGACGGTAGAGACTGAAGTGCGTAACTCGCTACAAGCAATAGAATCGGCACAGGCGCGTCTAGCTGCAGCAATGGCTGCCAGTGCTGCCGCGCAACAAATATATGAGAGCGAGCAAAGAAAGTTCCAAACGGGTTTATCGACCGTTTTTCTGGTTTTGCAACGTCAATCTGATCTGGTAACTGCCCGTGGGCGTGAAGTACAAGCACAGACCGATCTTAGTAAAGCTATTGCTGACTTCTACCAAACTATTGGCAGTACCCTTAAAATCCATAACATTACCATGCAAACTCAGCCACATAATTGATAATATCTATTTGACACCCTATATGGTTCAAATATGATTGATAGTTTAGTAAACTGGAGAGAATTGTAAAATCCAATTTATGAAAGTGAGAAATAGAGATGCGTAAGATAGCCTTATTAGCATTAGTAGTATTAGCAATGGGATCTATTACACTTTTTTCGGCCTGTCAGTCAGCAGTTGGGGAAAGCAGTAACATGACACCATTAAAAGAGCGATCGATCTACGAATTTTCTCTACAAAGTATAGATGGTAAAGAAGTGAAGCTGGAGCAGTACCGCGATAAGGCATTGCTGATCGTGAATGTCGCCAGTCAGTGTGGTTACACACCTCAATATGAGGGCCTGCAAAAGGTCTATGATAAGTACAAAGATCGTGGCTTTTTTGTCCTAGGGTTTCCTGCCAATAATTTTGGCGAGCAAGAGCCCGGCACAAATGAGGAGATACAGACCTTCTGTCGTACCCGCTATAACGTAAGCTTCCCTGTATTCGCTAAGATCTCGGTAAAGGGCGCAGACAAACATCCTCTCTACCGCTTCCTTACTGAAAAAGCGACGAATCCAGATTTAGCTGGAGAGATAAGCTGGAACTTCAACAAAATCCTTATTGATAAGAATGGCAAGATTGTCGCCCGCTTTGAAAGCTCTGATAAGCCTGAAGATGAAAAGGTGACTGCAGCAATAGAAAAGGCTTTATAGGAAAAGCGATTTGAAAACCCGGCAATTGAATTGCGGGGATGAAAAATCGTATCGCGCGAAAGCGCGATAATAGCCGCATAAATACAGGCGATTTCATGGAATAGTATTACTAACAATGGTATAATTTGAGTATGAAGAAAGCCTTCAAGTTTCGTATTG
Source organism: Acidobacteriota bacterium (assembly GCA_040758525.1). Lineage (GTDB taxonomy): Bacteria > Acidobacteriota > Blastocatellia > Chloracidobacteriales > JADJPF01 > JBFLVQ01. The sequence goes on along the minus strand of JBFLVQ010000410.1, from coordinate 1,325 downwards.
AGACATCTCGTGCTGTCGAGCAGAAGTTGGAAGCAACACTCGATATTTGCCGGGAATTGTATAATGGTGGACTGCAAGAAAGACGAGATGCCTACAAGCTGGCTGGCAAGTCTATCAACTATCATGCTCAAGCTATCGAACTGCCAGAGATCAAAGAGATCCGTCCCGATGTTGGTGCTATACATAGTCAAGTTCTACAAGAAACATTAAAACGCTTGCAACGTGCTTTTGATGGATTCTTTCGGCGTATCAAAGAGGGTTCTACCCCAGGATACCCACGCTTCAAAGGTAAGGCTCGCTATGATTCTTTCACATATCCACAAGGTGGATGGAAGTTAGCAGGTGACAAGCTCACCCTTTCTAAGATCGGTAGTATGCGAGTGCGTCTTTCACGCTCGATTGTAGGCAAGATCAAGACGGTAACTATCAAGCGAGAGACCGACAAATGGTATGTAGTATTTTCTTGTGAAGTGGAAAGCCAAGCCATTGCTAGCACAGGTAAAGCCATTGCCATTGATGTCAACCTTGAGAACTTCTATACCGACCATACTGGCAAAAAAGTAGATAATCCTAAACACCTGAGAAAGTCTGAGCACAAGCTCAAGAAAGCACAGAAAAAGCTATCACGTAAAAAGAAAGGATCTAGTCATTGGCAGCGAGCCAGGCAAAAAGTGGCACGCATCCATACTAAGATCAAGAATCAGCGCAAGGATTTTGCTCATAAGCAATCAAGAAAGATCGTCAACAATAACGATCTAATCTTCTACGAAAACCTTAATATAGCTGGAATGGTGCACAACCATCAGCTAGCTAAGAGTATCAGTGATGTAGGATGGGGAATGTTCTTTGATATGCTGGACTATAAAGCGGCGGATGCTAATAAGCTGGCTGTGAACGTGACCCCAAACTCTACATCGCAAAGTTGCAGTGGTTGCGGCAAGAAAGTACCTAAAGGACTTGGTATGCGCTGGCATAGATGTCCATACTGTAGATTAGTACTGCACAGAGACAAGAATGCTGCAATCAATATCCTAGCAAGAGGGATCAGTACACTCTTGCAAACGGGTGGGCTACCCGTTTCTGCGCCCGGAGGCTTGGCGTTGGCTAGGCTGTTGAAGGGTGAACCGGTGGAATCCTCTGCTAAGAGGTTGCCACATTCTTTTGTGTCAGCAACGGCTTGATCTTGGTAGCCACACAAAGGAATCCTCTAGCTTCAGCTAGGGTGAGGAGGTCAAATCGCCCCGCGTTTGTCGTACCTACAATTACTTCAACTGATCCTACTTACACCAATCTATCTGTTCAATACAAATCTACTCTGGCATATC
>JBFLVQ010000409.1:0-8779 GCA_040758525.1 Acidobacteriota bacterium | reverse complement strand
GCGCTAATAAAGATGACTTCCACTTGCGCGGCGTTAATGTTGCCCGCGATATTAAAGTAGATAAATGGGCTGAATTACGCACTGTGGTCTCTGGTGAGGGCTGTCCAAACTGTGATGGCACACTGAGAGTTGATAAGGCGATTGAAATTGGCCATATCTTCAAACTTGGTACGAAATATAGTGAATCAATGGGTGCTCGCGTGCTTACTGCAGAAGGAAAAGAGGTACCCATTGTGATGGGCAGCTATGGCATTGGTGTGGGCCGTATTATGGGCGCGGCAGTAGAACTCTACAATGACAATGATGGTATTAGCTGGCCAGTATCGATTGCACCTTTTGAAGTAATTGTTACACCTGCCAATTACAATGATGGGGCACAACGTGAAGCGGCCGAAGAGTTATATCATGAACTAACTACTGCTGGTCTGGATGTACTGCTTGATGAGCGTGATGAGCGGCCTGGAGTAAAGTTCAAAGATGCCGATCTGATCGGCATCCCCTTCCGTGTTACCATTGGCAAGAAGTTGAAAGAAGGTAAAGTGGAATTCTTTACACGTAGAACTAAACAGTCTCAGGATATTGAGGTTGATAATATTACCAACGAAATAAAGAAGCTCATTGTGGCGGCCAAATAAAGGCCGCCACATATGCTAACGACTTACCACTTGGATTGCGCGATCCAGTAATTCATCTTGCCCAGCTACTACACCAGGCATTGTGCGAAATACTGGTACAGTTGGTTGAATACCTATACCATGATGTTGACTGCCATCCTGTTTGAGTGTCTTCATCCCTGTCCATACGATCTGATATTCACCAGGTGCCATAAATATATTGATATTTCCATTGGTGCCCGCGGTTGGACTGCCTACGATCTCGGCCAATTTGTAATGCTCGATAATGCCCATATAGGTTTCTGCATAACTGATCGCTCGTCCATCAATAATAAATGCTATCTTACCTTTTAAGCGTGGCTGTAGTGGCGTAAGTTCCCAGCTATTATCATCAAAGATCATTTGCTGATGATCGGGAAGCTTAACCTGTGGTACCAAAAATCTTGCTGATCTTACCGGTTTATCGGTTAAATATTGAATAGGGAGGGTAGAGATATCACGAGGATAACCACGTAGATCAAAGATCACGGCTTTGGCATCCACTAGTTTAGTTAATACCTGATTAAAATCCCCATCATTGATACGGTCTAGATCTAGGTAGAAGATTCCTGGCCTAATTTCTGTGATCTTCTCTGGACGCGGCTCTTTGATCTTAGTGAAATGAATCGTGCGCCGCAGGGTTATTACTGTGGGACTGCCTTGTTGTCTTTGTATCTCTAAATTAATTTCGCTACCTTCTAAGCCGGCCAGGATATTACGCTGTAGCGCATTGTAGCGCTTCCATTGTATCGTTGCACCTGAGATCAGTGCTTCCCATTCGGTAATAATTTCTGCAACAGAACGACCATTAACTTTGAGTATCACATCACCTGGCCGCAAGCTTGTGGCTGCTTCAGCAGCAACATAGGTTACCACCAATTTATTCTCTACCCAATCCCAAATAAAAGGTGGCACAAATCCTCGTATATCGCTCCTATGGTAGACACCTCCATGACCATCGTGCAACTGTGCAACCATACGCCGCATGGTAGTGAGAAAAGCTACTTGACCAGTATCAGTAGCTGCGGCTGTTAATGTCTCTCGTAACACTGCCGACCAGTCTGTCTTAACCACATCAAAGTAAGGATAGAAATGTTGAAAGATATTCCAGGCGATCGCTACCGCTGCCAAACGAGTAGCACGATCATCGCCAGAGGGAATGAAACCTGCTTGCTTAGTTAAAGGATATTCTGCTGCTGATGCGCGCGGTATGGTTGCTTTTGAATCAGCATAGAGGGCTAGTGGCACCATACAGGAGATACCACCACCTAGATCGGCAATAAATGGTTTGGCAGGATCAGGAAAATCAAACTTTAATTCTTCACCTACAATGCTTGCACAACGTTTGTTAATTCTCGTGCTATCTTCGTTAAGTTTGATACTAAAACGAGCAGGAGCAGCTACCATCCATGCTTTAGGCGGTTCGTCGATCTTACCTTCGCTAAAATCTGAGTTCTTTAATGGCACCTTTACACTACCATTATCTCCTATCACTTCTAACGATACATCGGCAATTAAAGCCTTACCTTTACCTAATAGAAAACATCCTAGATAGATAGCTTGAGCATCATTGGCAATCTCGCCAACAATCTCGTATTCACGCCACTCATTAGCTTTAATCGGTCGATCATCCATATTGTCAAAAAAACCCATCTGATTGCCATTGCGGTCTACACGCAACCATAACTGTGCTTGGTTGCCAACTCCATTAACTTCGGCACGTACGGCGGCACGATAACGTAGTCGCTTGCCACGATAAGGAGTAGCATCAACAAATTGCATTAAATTGCCAAATTCGTTTGTATTACTCTCTTTATTGTTGATACGCACACTTGAGTAGATAGAATTTTCTGAAAGTCCTACACCATAGTGGCGCCAACTCACCAACTTAGGTGATGGATCGTCTTTGGGAGGTTTCAATTCTGCTGGTAAAGCTGGCGGCTGTCCAGTTGGGAAGACACGAATGGTAGGGGCAATGGAATGAAAGTATTTCTCCAGTACCATTGCTAATTCAGTAGAACTGGCGGCTTTTTCCGCAATACCTACTCCATTAATAACAAACTTATTCCAATCTGTCGCAGCTACTTCATCGCTAGGATGAAAATGGCGTACATAACCAAGTAATCTTGTAAAAGCAACCAGATTGTCAAGCCCACGCCCAGTGAGCGCACGTGGTGGCTCATTACCATTGTTTGGTACCGATTGTGCTATCACTGCATTCGTTACCATTAACAATGCCACCAATAATGATATTGCTTGTAATATCTCTCTTGTATAGATATCTTTCATTGTCTTATCGCTCCTTTAACTACGCACGTGGGTACCGGCACGCAGCCATATAACTACGTACCGGCGACAACACCCTTCCGCGCGATCTACCCTCCGCTTACCTTTGGTGTATTACTGTCATAATACACTGGTACAATATTAACGTCAACCAAAAAAGTATTGTAAAAATGGGAAAGGTGAAAACGTAAGCAGGATTAAAGATTGGCACTAAGCGCGAAATAGACATCATCAACAAACTGTGTTAACCATTTTAGGCAATCATCTAGTGTAGTGACAATCTCGACATCATGCAGGCTAAAAGCTTTCTCGCGTGGCATACCTTCATTCTCTGTCAGCAGGATACGGTAGGCACGATTGTCTTCAGCTAACTGCTGCCAGCGGCAGCCAAGCAATAATGGTCTATGTGAGGCACGCACAGCAAGATTACTGAGTAGTATATAGTGTTGAGAGCGATGTGTAGCATCCTGAGTCTGTTGTACTAGTAATTGGCAAATAGGACTATTACGCAGTTTTGCAGAGAGCAATAGTCGTTGACGCACCATATAAAAGGAGATCTTCTTCTCCTGTACATAAGGGTGATAAAGATCCTTACGGCCAGCCTGTTTCCAACAGACTAGATTGATCTCATGTGCTAAGCTATCAAGCGCTAACCAAGCCGTGCGCACTGTGCCGGCACACTCATTCTCAAGCAGTATAAGAAATTCTGTATGTGCTTCTGTGTCGATTTTAAGAGGTTGTTCAAGTTGTTGGCAAAAGGTAGTGAAAAGGGCTTTACTAGCTTGTAATCTTTGATAGGTAGTACTGTGATAGACAGCCCAACTGGCACGTTCGCGAGGTGTAAACAGACCTGTTGAGTAGAGTTTATGTACTAACTCACGCTCCTGGTCACTCTCACGCCAGCAGCGTAGCCTGAAGAAGGTCATATCAGGCTTACCAATATTTGAACTCACGCTTTTTCCAGATTGGCGTATTTCTCAACCAACTTCTTCTGACCAAAACGAGGAAAACTAACCAGGATCTTGGCGCTATCACCTTCCCCTTCGCGTCGTAGCACTAATCCCATACCATACTTTGGATGTAGTACACGCATACCTGGTTTGAATCCTTTCGCACCGCTGAGAGATGCAGGATCAGTGCTCTCTTCTTTAACAGGAAAACTGTTCTCTTCACTAGTGCGTTTATGTTGCTGGAAGAACTCTCGCACACTCTCTACATTGTTATAACTTTTACCTGTATAGTTGCTGCGCTTCTTGGTTTCATAACCGCGTGCCGCCGCCACTCCATAACCAGTCTGACCAACTCCACGCCCTTCTATTGCTCCTCGTAGCCAGCTTGTTCCACGTGATAGGTCTTCGATTAGATCGAGTGGTAGTTCATTTAAAAACTGTGATGGTTCACAGGGTGACTCCTCACCATAGATACGACGAGTGAGCGCATGGGTGATATATAGATTTCTCTCCGCGCGTGTAATGGCTACATAACACAAGCGTCTTTCTTCCTCTAGCTCCATACGATCTTCCAGTGCGCGTGCATGTGGGAAGAGACCTTGCTCCATACCAACCAGAAAAACTACAGGAAATTCCAATCCTTTGGCACTATGTATGGTCATCAATGTTACAGAAGTATCATCTTGATAATCATCTGTGTCAGAGATGAGTGCAGCATGATCAAGAAAATCTCGTAGTGATTCATCACGTAACTCTGCTTCAGCAGCAGCATTAACTAGCTCTTCAAGGTTTAGTAAGCGGCCTTCGGCTTCTGGAGTATCCTCTTGCTCAAGCATCTTGGTGTAGCCAGTGTCGTCAAGCACAGCTTTAGTAAGATCAGAGAGGGAAAGTTCTGTAAGCTGCTCGCGCAATCGCTCAATCACTTTCTGAAAGTTGCGTAATGCGCCTTGTGCACGCCCACCCAGTTGATTCTGGTCCATCAATAATCCAATTGCATCCCAACCAGAGATCTGATTGCGATTAGCAGCAGATTGGATTGAATCTATCGTGGTCTTACCTATACCTCGTGGCGGAGTATTGATGATACGCATCAAGGCAATATTATCGTGAGGATTGAGAACCAGCTTCAAATAGGCAATGGTATCTTTAATCTCCGCGCGCTCATAGAAAGAGAAGCCACCAACAATGTTATAACGTAATCCCGCACGGCGACAGGCTTCCTCAAATAGACGTGATTGCGCATTGGTACGATAAAGCACCACACAACGTATACTAGAATCATCACGTAGATGACGCTCAATTCGGTCCGTGACGAAAACGGCCTCATTGTCACCATCGAAAGCCTGATAGTAGCGCAACTTATCACCTGCTTCATTCTCCGTGCGCAAATCTTTCTCACGACGCTGTTGATTGTTGCGTATTACACGATTGGCAGTATCCAGAATAGTCTTAGTAGAACGGTAGTTTTGTGTAAGCTTGATTATCTGAGCCTGTGGGTAATGCTTCTCAAAATCTAGTATGTTCTGTATATCGGCAGAACGAAAACCATAAATCGATTGATCTGGATCGCCAACTACACAGAGATTCTGTTTCTGTTCAGTAAGCAAGCGTACCAGCGCTAACTGTGGTGGATTGGTATCCTGATATTCGTCTATAAGAATATAACGAAAACGTTCATTGTAGTAGGCGCGTGTCTCTGCATGGTTACGCAGCAGTTGTACGGTCTTAAGTAATAGATCATCGAAGTCAAGTGCGTTGCTATTACGTAAGCGCTCTTCATAAAGCTTATAGACACGTGAGACTGCCTCTCGTTTGAGATCGCTGCCCTGCTGTAGTTGTGCGCTTGCTGCCATTCCCTCCCAAGACTGACCGCGGCTCTTTGCCATACTGATCATTGATTGGCAAACGCGCACTGATAGCATCTTCTCATCAAACTCTAAATCTTTTAGGCAACCTCGTATCACCTTGGCTTGATCATCACTATCATAGATGGTGAAGTTACGTGTGTAGCCGGTGGATAGCTTATCGATATCACGTCGTAGCACACGTACACAGAGGGAGTGGAAAGTAGAGATAAGTGGAGGCGAGGCCAACCGTACACCACAATCTAGTAACAATTTCTCGACCCTTGCACGCATCTCCTCGGCAGCTTTATTGGTAAAAGTGACGGCAAGGATTTGATCTGGGCGAACCTGTTTTTCCTGTATCAGATAAGCAATACGATAAGCGATCACACGGGTTTTGCCAGAACCTGCGCCTGCCAGCACTAGCACTGGTCCTTCTGTGGTCGTAACAGCCTCGTGCTGCTCGGCATTTAACATATCAACTAGGCTCATAATTAATTTAGAATCTCTATATGCAAGAACGGCAAAAACGTACTGAATCCGAAAAGAGTATTGCAGAAGTGTCGATCACGCGCAAGGGACTAGAGCGGCTAGTCCAGGGTCATTTATGGATCTATCGCGCCGACCTTATCACATCAAAAATTGCACCGCTACCAGGCAGTATTGTACGTGTACGTGGCCCTCAAGGTCAGCTTTTGGGAAAGGCTTTTTATAGCTCTCAATCACAAATTGCACTGCGATTAATTACCACAACAGATGAGCCTATCAATCGCCAATTCTGGCATAGTAGGCTGGTAGCAGCCCATCAACTACGTGAACGGGTTGTCGAGGGTGCACAAGCCTATCGACTGATACATGGCGAAGGAGATCTAATCCCTTCATTAATTATCGACCGTTATGGTGAATGTTTTGTGTTGCAGATGCTTAGCCAAGCCACCGATGCACTACGTACGACATGGTTGGAGTTGCTTAAAGAGATGTTCCAGCCACGTACTTTAATTGAACGTGATGATGTGCGTGTACGCACGTTAGAAGGTTTGCCTGAACAGACAGCGATATTAGCTGGACAACCACCGCCAAAATTGATCATTGATCAGCATGGCGTGGGTTTTACTGTAGACTTGCTAGGTGGGCAGAAGACTGGCCTCTTCTTGGATCAGCGTGAGAATCATCGTAGCGCTCGACACTATGCGCATGGACGTGCGCTCGACTGCTTCACTTTTACAGGCGCTTTTGCCCTGCATATGGCAGAGAATGCAGAAAGTGTATTAGGACTCGATATCTCGGCTGCAGCAATTGAGCAGGCAGAGCAGAATGCTACGCTCAATGGCCTCAACAATGTCCACTTTGAAGTGGCTAATGTCTTTGATCGTTTAAGGGATTTTGATCTAGCAAAGGAGCAGTTTGATACTGTTGTATTAGATCCACCTGCCTTTGCAAAGAATCGTGCGGCCATACCAGCAGCAATACGGGGCTATAAGGAGATTAATCTGCGAGCAATGAAACTACTCTCACCAGGCGGTATCCTGATCACCTGTACTTGTTCTTTCAATGTAAGTGAAGAGATGTTTTTAGAGATCTTACAAGCAGCCGCAGCAGATGCTGGCCGCTGTCTGCAATTATTGGAGAAACGTACTCAAGGACGTGATCATCCGATGTTATTGGCGCTACCAGAAACTTACTATTTGAAATGTATGATCCTGCGTGTTCTATAACAAACAGAATAATCACATATTCGTTATTTCATTCTCTTTGGTTTTGGCCACTTCATTAACTTTTTCAATATAAACATCGGTAAGCTTCTGAACTTCATCTAGCCCATTGCGCTCATCATCTTCAGTAATCTTCTTGTCCTTAAGCAGCTTCTTTAGTCGCTCATTAGCATCACGACGCACATTGCGAATCGCAGTGCGGTGCTCTTCAGCAATATCACGCACAACCTTGGCCAGTTGCTTACGTCGCTCCTGAGTTAAAGGAGGAATGGGGATACGGATCACACGACCATCATTGGATGGGTTAATACCGAGATCAGAAGCTTGAATTGCCTTTTCAATCACGCCCAGAATAGAGGGGTCCCAAGGTTGCACGGTGAGGAGTTGAGGTTCAGGAGCACTAACATTGGCAACCTGGTTAAGTGGTGTGGGCGTGCCATAATATTCTACTGTGATGTTATCAAGCAGGCTCACTGAGGCGCGACCAGTCCGTACTGTTCCTAATTTGCGTCGGACATCATCAATCGCCGATTCCATGCGTGTCTTAGCATCTTTCGAAACTTCCTTGATCATAGGGCTTTCTCCTCCTTTGCCCGCGCATTGACCAACGTGCCAACTTTCTCGCCACGTACTACTCGCAAGATATTGCCGCTGGTGCGCAAGTTGAAGACTATGATCGGCAAGTTATTATCTTTGCAAAGCGCGATCGCCGATGTATCCATCACTTTCAGGTTCATCTCAAGCACCTGTTGAAAGGTGAGTGAGGTAAAGAGCTTGGCAGAACTATCTATCACTGGGTCGCCTGAATAGACGCCATCCACTTTGGTCGCCTTAAGGATAACATCGGCTTTGATCTCAAGCGCACGTAGCGCGGCCGCACTATCAGTAGTGAAATAGGGATTACCTGTGCCTCCAGCAAAGATCACAATACGTCCCTTCTCTAAATGTCGTAGTGCACGCCTACGTATAAAGGGCTCGGCTACTTCACGCATCTCGATCGCCGAAAGCACCCGTGTGGGCACCCCGATCTTCTCAATCGCATCCTGTAGAGCAAGGGCATTGATCACAGTGGCAAGCATACCCATATAGTCGGCTGAAGAACGATCCATACCTGCTGCTGAAGCTGCTACACCACGGAAGATGTTGCCACCTCCAACTACCAGCGCCGTCTCTACGCCAAGAGCATGTACTTCTCTTACCTCTTGGGCAATATTAAGGGCAACCTGCGGGTCTATTCCATAGCCCCGCTCACCCATCAATGCCTCTCCACTCAATTTGAGTAGAACACGATTGTAAGCGGCTTTAACTGCCGACATAACTTTTTTCCCAAAAAA
>JBFLVQ010000408.1:0-8798 GCA_040758525.1 Acidobacteriota bacterium | reverse complement strand
GGTATTTCGCAAACAAAATAGTTTTTCTGAGAATATAAATAAAATGACAATGAAAGAGAAGAATATTTTTTTAACGGTTGGTTCTTTATATAGAGAGTAGCAGATTAGCGATTTGGTTGAGCAAAGTGTAGATCTTGGTCATGTCGATAAGTAGGGGTACGGTAGTTACGGAATTCTCGTGAGACAGCACGACCGGCATGGACAGCGCGCATAGTTTCAAAAGTACCGTCTGCCTGCCGATAAACACGGCTGCCTTTGATAGTAGCCATTACCGACAAATTCCAGCCTTCTACCTGCTCAAGCGCATGTTCAAACTCATGCCCAATCAATTCTATACAATCATTCATTAGCACCATCTCAATCCTGATGCTCAAGCGACCATCAGTATATTTGGTAATTCTTGACAAAGATCGATAACCCTGCGGTCGTGTGGGGAGAATAATAAGGGTAATTTGTAACTTGGTAGTATTGCTGATCTGCCGGCATTGTTGCTGAAAGGTACTCGACTGTTTCAATAATTTACTAAGTAATGGTTTCAATGTCTCAGGGACAATAACATTGGTCGGTAGGGTGGCCTGATTATTATTGATCACTAGTGTGTCATTAGTCGTGTCATTGTCAGATGTTTCTGCTGCTCCCTGAGTGTTTACATAAGAGAGTGCGGTAGCGTGATGGCCGCTGCAAGCTAGCAGCAGTAGTAAAGCTAATACTATAGATACTCTTAATTTAAAGATGATTTTTACTACCATAGCCGATACCTCTGCCTGTATCTGGTACTAAGTGAAGCAGCCTCGTAACAGAACGATAATGAGCTGGGTTGAGTTAAACTTTCAGAATATTGCTCGTTTCATAGACAATTAGATCTGCGACGGATTTTGTCGCCTTCTACTGCCAACCAAGTTCGTGTAGCAGTTGTTGATAACGTATAGTGCTATTGGGCGATTGTGAGCTGTGCCGATTTGATGATATCTCACTGGTTTGATCAGCGGTTTCATCAGCAGTACGAATCTTGGCAATATGTGGCGCTATCTCGTTAGCTTCGCCACCAGCGAGAAAAGCGACCGCGGCTGCGATCACCTCGCGATTATGTAGAATGCGTCGATGGCCTAAACCGGTTGTGATAACGAATTTTGCATATGGCCATGCTCCTGCTAGTGCAGCGCCATCTTGCCAACATACTTCAAAGTCTTGTCGGTCATGGAAAACTAGCAATGGTGTGGTCATGTTGGGCGCCATTGTTAGGCTATTGAGCGCTGACATCTCCATATTAAAACGGGCTTCAAGACGGCGTTGAATACGTAGATGCAGTGCCGGTGAGATATTTAATAGGCGTGCAAAACGGTTTAGATAGTCTGATACTGCTATGGGTGGGGCTAGGTAGACTAGCCGCTTAACAGAGAGACCAGCATTGATTGCCAATGTCGTGGCAGCCGTACCCATTGAATGGGCAACAACTCCCTCAATTTCACCAACAACATTGGCCACGGTCTTAATTGCATCGGCCAATTCTACCATTGATGATCTATTGCCAGCAGAGTCGCCATGTCCAGGACCATCAAATGCTACAACACGAAACCCAGCAGTTACTAATTGGGGAATAAAACTTCCTAACTGCGCCCCTCTTCCCTCCCAACCATGTACCAATAGCACTGTCGGGCCTCTACCCCACTGCCATGCTGCTAGTCTGCTGCCATGCCAGTTGATATCAAAACCCTCAGCTTGTGCTAATAACTCCTGCTCACGAGTTGGGCGTGTGTGACGATGTGGAGTTAAAAATAGTCCTGCTGCCCAATGCGCCGCCAACTCTGGCAGTATCTGCTCAGTAATGCCTAGCCCCCAGCGAGTCAATGAAATTTGCCAAGAAAGCGGCCGAACGTTCGTGCTACTCTTAGTCAAAAAAATTTTCTCTTTAGACATATGATTAACACTCCTTAGCGGGAATTTTCGATTCTGGATCTCTCGATTAATGAATTGATCGCGCGGTGATAACGGTTTTCAGCACTTGGATCACCTAGTAGTCGGGCATAGTGGTGGTAGGAAAGGACAATAGAATAGAACTCATAAGCAAACTGCTCGGTATCTAGATCAGGAGAAAAGTGTTCTGCTTCAATCGCGATCTTAGCGGCAGTAGCAATCATTGCCATACAGTCTTTCTGTGAGTTAACAAGAAAATCGCGCACTGGTCCGGGCCGATCATCAAACTCATTAGCAGCAGATACAAATAGACAACCACCTGGTAAAAAAACTGCCTTTTCCCAAGCTAACATATTATCGGCCAGTGCTCTTATACGTGGTTCACCACGTGGCTTGCGCAGTGCTGGGAGAATCACGGTCTCAATAAATCGATCCTGGCAGGTTTTCAGCACCTCTATCTGCAGTCGCTCAAGCGAATTGAAGTGCGCAAATAGACCGCTTTTGGAAAGCCCTACAGCTTTTGCCAGCCCGCCAATTGATAAGCCTTCTAGGCCCACCTTACTGGCTATTGATAGTGCTTTGGATAATATTTCTGATCTTGTATTCTCCCCTTTTGCCATATGAAGAAAATAGCACGGACGTACTAATTTAGTCAAACTAAATTTTTGCGATTGATTAAGAAAAATTTAAAAGCGGACTGTCTGATAGATATCAGGCAGTCCGCAGGGATTAGGCAGGTAGGTGCGTTATGCTGAGGAGCCGTCCGTCATGCTGATCACTCGTCGCTGGAAGTAGATTATTCTGTTGGTGAAGATTGGTAGTGGTAAACCACCATCAAGGAAGAAGCTAATAATCACATCATCAGAGACTAGTTCTATGCGGCCGCCATCAGGAGCAAAGATCGGTAGATTAAGTGAATTGAAGGCGAGCAAGAAGACTACGAAATCGCCCACCTGTAAATCTGGCGGCAGCAAGCTACGTAGATTTGTGATCGTACCAACACTAAGACCAGTCTCTATCGCTAAGCCGCGAAACACTACAGTTTGGAAGGTGATTGGGTCCCCAATGGTTGTGGCCAAGTTATCGAATTGTGCTTTGAGTGCACGAACAGCCAGGAAGAATTCATTAATTACCGTATCATTGGGAATCTCCTCACCACCCAATGCGCTAGCAGTTTGCGCGAGCAGGATGTCTATTAAGCTATCCATACGGAAAGTGAAAGGCTGATCAAGCAGACTAAATTGCAATGCGATCTGGCCAAAGTTACGGTTTAAGTTGATCAGGTCTATAATACGTACCACTGGTACGCCAGCCGTGCGGGCCATCAGTTGTGCCAGCACGAAGATATTAATTGGCAATGCTGAAGCTTCCAATTCCGCCTCTAGTATAGGTACTGGAATACCCAATGCGGCAGAGAGGATAGCCAGCACTCTAGGTGTAGTGAGCACATTATCTGCGCGCAACAAGACGCGATTGAATATCAATACGCGCTGCTGGAACCGACTTAGTAGCTCTTGCCGTGCCGATTGAGCTTGAGCTTGTTGGGGAAAGAGCGGAACTAGCATAGCAACCGCTAAGATCGAAGCGAGAATTAGATGAGAAAGCTTTTTAGTCATAGCAAAACCCTGTTCTCCTAATTTTTTACAGGGCCATCTGGCCCTAGCTAGCTACCGGTCATGGCTGTAGAGCCACAATCGGACTGGTACCCTTTTGGTAAGCAGTAACGCGACGATCGCGTCTACTCTCACACAGTTCTTTACAAACACGAATCCAATAGCTAAGTAACTGACAAAACAACTTTTGTTGTGACAACCTCTACCAAGGCAAGCATTAGGCCAAAACTACTGTGAGCGCACCATTGCATAAGCAGTTCGAACTGCAAGCCTGTTACCACTCTCAGCTTGCACAACGCATAGACAGGACGGCTGTATTACCAGCTATGCTGTTCTTCGTACTGGCTTGATACAGCGGCTGTACAAATTTGCTACGAAGTGTATATCTAGTCGAGACAAAGCTAGATCAATGGTACTGACAAAGCTTTACTCAAAAAGAGCATATACTTGCAGAAAAACGGTAGGTTCAACAATGTTGAAACGATCTATATTTTAAATTATTCCGGTATTTGGGAGTTTAGTGTTCGCTACTGCTCTGTTCCAAGCGTTTAGCCTCTTGCCAATAAGCCTCCATCTCGGCCAGTGTACTCTCACTAGGAGTTTTACCTTGTGCAGCAAGCGCCTGTTCGATGTAGGCAAAGCGACGACGAAACTTGCGATTTGCGCCTTTCAACGCGCTTTCTGGATCAACATCAAGTAAGCGCGCAATATTAACAACAATAAAGAGTAGATCGCCTACTTCAGCCGCCAGTCTTTTGGCATTACGTTGTGTAGCCGCGATCTCTTCATTCAGTTCCCCTATCTCTTCATGGAGTTTGTCTAAGCATTCTTTTACACTAGACCAGTCAAAATGTACACGTGCGGCGCGGGTAGTAAGCTGGAATGCTTCCATTACTGCAGGCATAGCGGTAGAAACACTATCAAGCATAGATGAATGCTCTTGTTGTTTGCCACTAGCACGTTTCTCCGCCGCCTTGATCGCCTCCCAATTGCGTAATACTTCAGCAGAAGAGTCTGCCTCAGCATCACTAAAGACATGTGGATGGCGGCGCACCATTTTGTTATGGATCTTCTCGATCACATCGGCAATGGTAAAGCGGTTAGTCTCACTAGCGATCTCAGCATGAAAGATCACTTGAATAAGCAGGTCACCAAGTTCTGATGAGAGTTCTTCATCATCACCTTCATCAATCGCTTCTACGGTTTCATAAGCTTCCTCGAGCATCATAGGTTTAAGGCTGTCATGGGTCTGCTCGCGGTCCCAGGGGCAACCGCCTGGGCTACGTAGTGTATGTATAAGCGCTACCAGTTGCTCGAAAGTCGGTCGAGTCACAATTCTCTCCTTATTCAATAAAGTTCTCTTAAAAGCACTCTATCTGAAGAGATATAAAGTTGTCCAGCCGATGCCGGACTTATACGATAACCAGTTAACCAAGGTATTCCACCTGTCCAAGAAATCCTTGAGAAGGTTGAAAAGGTATATAAGCTTTCTCTTGATAGATATCTGAAATTGATCTCTGTGGAAGATCGCTCAAGATCTCTATCTCGGTAACAGGAAAATTAGCAAGCGGTAGAGTAGTGAGAGAGAATGCCTCCCATATCTGTTTGATCTTAATGATATCAAATCCCATTAGCGCAGCAGCAACACTATCAAGAGCAAGCGGGTTGAATGCTGCCAGCATAACTGCACTGGTGATCGGGGTAGGCGAAAGCGGACCTTCTTTTTGTCCACCCACCAATCCATCGAGTATTGCCAGATATTTTACATCTGGCGATAATTGGTCTGTCAGTCGCTGATTTTTCCTATCGAAATAGAAGAATGCCCGATTGATATCAATTACCGTACGCCAGAGTGTGTCATTGCCATACCAGCTTCCTCCTCCTATAGAATCAAAACCTTTAGGATAACCATAGAGTCGTAGTATTTTTGCACAAGTACGTCCTGCCAAATTGAATAGACGCTTAAGTCGTCCACGATCCAGTTCCCAATCACAATGGTGGCAAAACCACATCAGATCCCATAATAGATTACCATCTGGGTACTCATCACCACCCTGCTTAGGGCTGCCAAAACGGAAGTGTGGCAAGTAGTCCTTATGACCATTAATACCAACAAAATTCTTCATTGCGCCAGTAATTCCTGCCTTCATATGTGATTTCATTTTAGGTAAATTGATTATCACATTGGCATAGAGCAGATCTTTGGGCATTAGATATTGGTTGGTTTGTAATGTGTGTGCTGCACGCATACGTCGGCGCTGGTATTGCGATACACCAAATTCATGACTATCCTGCATCAGTGGGAGCAGCAAGCTGTGCTCTTTGAGATCGATCTCTAGGTAGTGTGAAATAGACTCTATATCGACAATACGCTCACAGACCTGCTCACCATTCATTATTGCTCGGCCAAGTCGGTAGTCTTTAATGATAAGTTCGATATTAGAGAAGTTAGTACGGAAATATTTCTCAATCTCATTAAGACCAATTAATGTACAGAGCTTCTGCCAATTGCTGCCTTGTATTGGACAATCGCCAATAATGATCTTTCCACATCCTTGTAATGCCTTGGCAGTGTAATCAAGAACTGTACGAATCACTGAACCATGCGTTACCAAACTATCTGTGTCAGTTTCTGGGCCATGATTACGATGTGAGACCAGATTGGGTTTAAGCACGACAATATTGCCTGGTTGTATAATCTCGCCCAATGGATTCCAGTCTTGTGTGCCAAAGTGTGCACTATCGAGATTAAGATTACGCAAAAGCTCTCGTATGGCTCGATAGGCAGGGTTGTCTTCTTGAGAAATAATCATATCTGGCCATTCTGGTAATCTTTCTGAAGGGTGAAAAGGTGGTGACTGAGCATAATGAGGTGAATCTTTTACCAGCGCTACCCTGGCATCATCAAGCATACTGGGCATTTTTATCCTCCTTTAACTGTGCATAGCATGACTTGGCGGTTGAGTAACTTCAGAGATCGTGTAACGGTATTTTCCTGATCGGCTAGCGGGAAGTTCATCAACAAATTCGAAGTCTATACGACAGTTGTCACCCATCAGTAGTCGAGTTTGGGCAGCAATTTCATCAAGCTCCTCAGGTCTATTGTTATTGTTGGTCTTGATGATTTTGAAGACTATCAAGGAATAGTCTTTTTGGATTACTTGAAATTTCCAGACCCAGTCCTTGAAGTAGAGCAGATGAGTAAAATACTCACCATCAATCAATGTTCCATCCTCTCTTTGAAAGGCATCAACATTTCTTCCTAACACCTTCTCAAGTACTTGTCCAGGCCGACCACAAGGGCAGGCTTGTCTAGCAAGCATACCACGATCACCGATTTGATAGCGCAATAGTGGCATAGCAAAATTGGTCAAACTGGTGATAAGAATATTGCCCTCAACACCAGCCGGAAGTGGCTTGCCATTCTCATCAACGATCTCAACATAATTACCCCAAGGAGGCACATGTAGTCCGACAAACTCTTCACATTGACCGCCGATTAGGCTCACTTCTCGGGAGCCATAACGATTGAATACTTTGCACTGAAAGACAGTTTCAATCTTTTCACGCATAAATGGATAGAGTGTACCTGCCGAAGTAAGTATCGCTCTCTGTGCACGCACCGCTAGTTTCTCTCTTTGTGCGAATTTCGCCAGTTCATAGATTGCTTGAGCATAAGCGATAATCAGTTTTGGCGGTCTACTATTAAGTCTATCGATAAATGCCTGCATTTTTGTGGGAGTCATACAAAAAGCGTTGAGATATTCGGTATTGGTAAGCAGATTCATCAAACTGGTTTTCCAATTTAATCTACCAGCAAGAATCTCACTTTCTGAACCCCAAATATAGACTTCTGGTTCGCCTATTTCACGACCTGCCCATTTTGATTGCAGTAGCGTAATAGCAATAGTGCGATCAAGGAATTCACGATCCTGTATTAATCGTATAGGCTCTCCGGTTGAACCGCCAGAGGTGTTGAAATGCCATTTTCGATTTGGTAGATCAAGAGATTTTAACTGCTCAAAGTTCTTACGAATTGTCTCTTTACTAAGGGTAGGAAAGCGCAACAGATAATTGAAAGGATCTTGCTGATAATCATTGCCCAGTTTATCAATGAGCACTGAATAGTAGGGTACATATTGGTTACAGTAAGAGAGTAGTTTTATCAATAGTTGTTTGGTTTTATCCTTGGCGATACCTGCGCGTTCTTCCTCTAGTAGTTCCTGATAGTAATTGTATATACGACTGCCACGATAAGTTATATAGCCAAAATATAGAGATCTCCTTAATGCGCAGAGCGCACCGTAGAGTGTTGTGGTTAGATGATCCTGCCAGCCTTTTATAGTAAGCTCCAATTAGATTCTCACCTTACTTGCGCAATCAACTGCTAAGGATTTGTGCAATTGAGATACCAGGGGCAGGCAAAGATTTGTTAGTTAAACAGGTAGCTGCTATTACTATATTTTGGTATTGAGCTACCTCTTTTTTATCCTATCGACCACACATAGACAGAAAAAGCGACAGTGAGTTATCCGCTTGCTCCGCTCCCTTATTTGTTTTATGCTGCACTCCATGAATGAGCAGCGTCCTCCACTTACACCCAATAAGCCTAGGGAAACCTCGCAAGCATACGAACCTGGCGGCCATCTTGTGATACGTAAAGAGAGCGGCCCAGCGCGTTGTGAAATATGCCACAAATCCGATCAACTGGATCCTCAAACAGGTACTTGTCAGCGTTGTTCTGGTTTGACAGTGCCCACTTCTACAGAGGGTAATTTGAATGCTGGCCGACCAATATTCAATACTATAGATCGGAATACGATTAGCAATCATCAATGGACTGTGGTGGCCATTACGCTCTGCCTCTTTATTGGTAGTATTGCTTATCGTATGATAAGTGGAGTAGGTCTACAACAGACCTCTATGCTCTTTATTGGATTACCGACATTTCTTGCCGTTATCTTGGCGCTTACACCACGTGCTCGTACTGCCAAGGGAATGATATTGAAAGGCATTACTATAGCGCTTTTGATGTCTGGCATTCTATTAGGTGAAGGATTGATCTGTATTGTAATGGCTTCACCGATCTTTTTTATTGTTGGCTTAGTTGTAGGGGCAATCTGGGACGAGATACGAGAGCGAGAGATGCGGCGGCAGTTGAAAAGTCTATTACTGCTGCCATTACTAATAATGAGTCTAGAAGGTACAACCGACTGGCTCTCATTCTCACGAGATGAGACAGTTACTGTAGAGCGTTTAGTGATGGCCAGT
>JBFLVQ010000407.1:0-8801 GCA_040758525.1 Acidobacteriota bacterium | reverse complement strand
GATTTCGAACTGAGTTAATGTCAATCCTGGTAATACTAACTCTGGCAAAGGTGTGTGCTCTAGTTCAAACATTACCTGAAAAAGCGGTGTATAGCTGATATCTCGCTGTGGTTGTATTTCTTCTACCAGTTTTTCAAAGGGCAGATCTTGATGTGCATATGCGCCTAGCGCCACTTCTCGTACTCGCTCTAATAGCTCTGGGAAACTTGGATTGCCAGATAGATCGGTACGCAGCACTAGCATGTTGACAAAGAATCCCATCAACCCTTCAATCTCAGTACTGTTGCGATTGGCAATGGGTGAGCCGACTGTGATCTGATCTTGACCGCTGTAGCGATAAAGTAGCGTCTGAAACAGAGCTAAGGCTGTCATAAACACTGTGACGCCATATTGATTGCTTATCGCCTTAAGCTGTTCGTATAAACTTGCTGGCAAAACTAACGAATATATCGCGCCATGAAAACTCTGTACTGGTGGACGAGGGCGATCCAATGGCAGCTCAAGCAGCGTAAGGTTACTACCTAACTGTTGCTGCCAATACGAAAGTTGAGCCTGCAGAACCTCTCCTTGAAGCCACTGCCGCTGCCAGGCAGCATAATCTGCATATTGTATAGTTAGCTCGGGTAATGTAGATGGCTTATCTTGCCAAAAGGCATCATAGATCGTGGTTAGCTCTTTTATAAATATCCTTAGAGACCAACCATCAGAAATTATATGATGCATTGTCACAAGCAAGACATGCTCTCTACTATCTAGTTGTAGCAGACAAACACGTAGCAATGGACCTTGTGCTAGATCAAATGGTTGTTGTGCTTGTGCTATTGCTAATCTCAGCGTTTCTGTTTCACCTACTTGTGCAGTTAATAACTGAAGATCGATTAGAGGTAAGATCAATATCTCTGCAGCATTGATTAATTGAATAGGAGCACCATTCGACTCAGGAAAAACAGTACGTAAAATTTCATGACGACGCACTATCTCATTCAAGCTTCGCGCCAGCACTATTAAATCAAGCATACCTATAAGGCGCACTGCTCCAGGCATGTTATAAGCTGAACTATTAGGCACTAAACGATCTATAAACCATAAACGCTGTTGTGCAAAGGAGAGAGATAGCTCACCATTTCTGGTAATAGGTTCAATAGGCGAACGTAACTGACCCTGCCAAATACTCTGTAATTTATCTATCTGCTCTGCTAACCCGGCAACGGTAGGAGATTCAAACAGAGCCTGTAATGGTAATTCTATCTTAAAAGTGTTACGTAGTCGGGAGATAATTTGAGTGGCAAGCAGTGAATGCCCTCCTAACTCAAAGAAGTTATCTTGAATACCTATCCGCGTAACACCGAGTACTTTAGACCAAATATTTGCGATGATCTCCTCAACTGGATTACGTGGATAAAAGAATTCTGTCGCCAGCGTATGTCTAATTTGTTCAGGCGCAGGAAGTGCTTGACGATCTATCTTACCACTAGATGTAAATGGTAGTGCCTCCAACTGTACAAAAATAGCTGGCACCATATATTCAGGTAGTCTCTTTTTGAGAAAGGCTTTCAACTCATCAAGAGAAAAAGCGATTTCTTGCTTAACAACTATGTAAGCAACCAACTGCTTTCCACCAGGTAGATTGTCTCTAATAACAACTACGCACTCTCGCACTGCTATATGCTGACTTAATAATATTTCGATCTCACCTAGTTCAATACGGTATCCTCTTAACTTTATTTGCTGATCGCTACGTCCTAAGAACTCGATATTGCTATTAGGAAGATAACGAACTAGATCGCCAGTCTTATAAAGCCGTTCTCCCAATCTGTTGCTAAAAGGATTAGGAATAAATCTCTCTGCTGTTAATTCAGGCCGTCTAAAATAACCACGCTCAAGACAATCACCACTTATATACAGTTCCCCTGTTATACCTATCGGAACAGGTTGTAGATGAGGATCAAGAATATAGACCTGTGTATTGGCAATAGGTCGGCCAATGGGCGGCAGTGCCGGCCAGTTATGTGGTGAACCAGTGAGCGTCAGTGCAGTAATGGCATGGCTTTCTGTAGGACCATATTGATTGTAGAGTGTACAATTATTAAGCCTGCTAAACAGATCTACTATCTGCTCAGTTATCTGTAACTGTTCACCGGCTGTGATCACTTCACAAAGTTTATCGGGAAATAGATTAAAAGTTACCGCGACTTCAGCTAACTGTTTTAATACTACTAATGGAAGAAATAGTCGTTCAATAGATTCACTCTTCAGCAAGTGTAGTAGACTTAATACATCTCGGCGCAACTCCTCGTGAATTAAGACCACTGTTCCACCTGTATACCATGTAGAGAAGAGTTCTTGAAAAGAGACATCAAAATTGAGAGAGGCAAATTGCAATGTTCTTGCTCTATTACCAAGTGTTGAGCTCTGCCCTTGCCAAGTAAGCATGTTAATAAGCGCACGGTGGTTCATCGCCACGCCTTTAGGTCTGCCTGTTGAGCCTGAGGTATAGATAATATAGGCAAGATTATCTGCTGCTACATTGCTAACTAGATTCTCGCTTTTTTCCTGGACAATCTCTGGCCAACATTTATCAAGACAGAGTATTTGTGCTTCACATTCAGGAAGAACTTCACGTAGATGATTCTGTGTCAAAAGCAAGGATGTTTGAGTATCCTCTAATATAAAGGCTAGCCGCTCTTTTGGATAGGTCGGATCGAGAGGTACATATGCGCTACCCGCTTTGAGTATGCCTAAGATCCCTACTATCATCTCTATTGAACGCTCCATACAGATGCCTATGATCATTTCTGGGCCTGCTGCATAGCTACACAAATAGTACGCTAGTTGATTAGCACGACGATTTAACTCGTAATAAGTCAGTTCTGCTTCTGCAAATGCTACTGCAATTACTGTGTCATAACGCTCAGCAACAATTTCAAAGAGCTTGTGTACACAACTCTGTTTAGGGTAATCGGCTTGTGTGTTATTCCATCTAATTAATAACTGATCTTGTTCTACTGTAGAGAGTAATGGTAATGCCGAGATACCTTGAGCAGGATTAGCTGCTATGGCTGCTAGTAAGGCCTGAAAATGCCTTGCCATTCTGCTAATAGTGCTATCATCAAAAAGATCTGTATTGTATTGCAAGGAAGCCAAGAGCGTGTTATTCGCCTCAACCATTATCAATGTCAAATCGAATTGAGCAATACGTTGATCGATGGCTTGTGACACTATCTCCAATCCAGCCCAGTTGGCACAAGCACCATCTTCACCAAGTACAAATGGCGATAGTTCTACAAGCTTATGGGGCTTCTCCAATACAAACATCACGTGAAAGAGAGGCGCACGACTGGCATCACGTACAGGTTGCAATTCTTCAACAAGTAATGGGAATGGATAATCCTGATGTTCCAAGGCTGCCAGTACAGTCGTTCTTACTTGGTCAAGAAGATCCTTAAAGAGTGGGTTGCCAGCCAGATTCACACGCAAGACCAATGGATTGACAAGATATCCAATTACTTCTTGCCACTCTCCGCGATTGCGCCCTGCTGAAGGTGAACCTAAAAGGATATCTTCCTGATTAGTGTAACGATAGAGTAATACTTGAAAACCTGCCAGCAATGTCATGTAAAGAGTTGCATGTTTCACCTGAGCGAGTATTTTTAGTTGTTCGGTCAACTCGCTGTCTAGCCTAAATGCATATGAAGCTCCACGATAGGTCTGAACCGAAGGGCGTGGTCGATCAGTGGGCAGATTCAACACAGGCAACTCACCGGCTAACTGTTTCTGCCAATAGTTTCGTAATTGTGTACCCAGTGGACTAACCAACATATCAGCCTGCCAGCGAACATAATCGAGATATTGCACAGTAGCAGGCAGTAACAACTCTACATTCTCCTTTTCTTTCTCATAAAACATGCCTAATTCATCTATCAATACAACTAACGACCATAGATCTATGGCAATATGATGTAGTGTAAGTAATAAGATATGTTGCTGTGCAGATCGTGTGAATAATCTTACACGTAGTAGTGGTCCTTCTGCCAAGTTGAAAGGCTGGTGAGCTTCTTTAACAAGCGCGTTATTTAACGAATCCTTACTCCAAGTCGAAATATCTGTTGCTACAAAGTCAACCTGAGAGGTCTTTTGGATCTGGCAAACAGGTCTGTTATCACGTATCAAATAAATCGTACGTAGTACAGTATGCCGATCAACAAGCATTTGAAACGCCTGTCGCAATGCAGCAACATCTAAATTTGATCGTATTTGCACGGCAAAGAATACATTGTAAGCTGCGCTCTCTGGCGCTAGTTGGTTAAGAAACCAGAGTGATTGCTGACCATATGAGAGAGTATGCTCAACAATCGTCTCTTGTGTTTGAGTAATTGATAAAGGTATAAAAGTTGTTATTGCTAACTGATTGAGCAACTGTATTGCCAATTCAGTAATACTAGGAGACTGAAGTAGGTTCATCAATGGTACAGTTATTCTTAGATCGATTTCGATCTGATTTTTTAACTCAATTGCCGTTAATGAATCAAACCCTAGCCTGCTTAATGGTTGTTGCAAATCAAGCTTGGATACTGATATTTTCAATGCGCTGGCTGCTTGCTGACGAAGATAGTTCTCTAGCAATGCCAACCGTTCTGTTACTGCTGTAGCAAGCAGTAGATCACGAGTAATAGTCTTGAACTGTGTAGTTACTGTTTCTTCTACTATATTAGTACTTAATATCTCTAAACTTTGTGTCAAAAATCCATCTTGGCAAGCATGGCGTTGGATCTTACCACTAGATGTTTTTGGAATTGTTCCAGCTTTGATTAATACTATTGCATAAACCTGTAGTTCATGATCGCTGGCAATATTCTCTCGAATGGTTGAGACAATATTCTCAATATCAAGCTCTTTTGCAGAACGCTCAACTTCGGCTACGACTACTAAGCGCTCCTGATCTCTAATATCTATTGAGAAGGCTGCACAACAACCTTGTCTTAATGATGAGTGGCTATGTTCAACGGTCCATTCAATATCTTGAGGATAATAGTTACGTCCACGTATAATGATGATATCTTTAATGCGACCAGCAATAAACAGTTCATCATTGTAGAAGAATCCTAGATCCCCAGTACGTAAGAAAGGTCCCTCACCAGTGTTAGCCAGATAGGCTTGAAAAGTCTGTTTTGTCTCGACAGGTTTATTCCAGTATCCATATGCTATGCTGGGACCGGATACCCAAATTTCGCCTATCTGTTCAGGCGGGCATTCCGTTAAAGATGCTGGCTCAACAATAATAACTTTATGATCTTGGCTAGCTTTACCACAACCTACTAAGCTCTCGCTATCGTTATCCAGATAGGATGTCTTCTCAACCTGCCGCTGTTTTAATGCTGATGCTTTGAAGGTCTCGATAAACGGTGGAGACCAGGGCAATCTCCCTGTTACCATCAATGTTGCCTCTGCCAATCCATAACAAGGATAGAGGGCTTGTGAATGGAAGTGACAAGATTCAAAAACCTCACTAAAACGCTGCAGAGTTTGAGAACGCACTGGTTCAGCACCACAAAAAGCCAACTTCCAACTGCTTAGATCAAGAGTTGCTCGTTCGGCATCGTTAATTTTGCGAAGACATAATTCATAAGCGAAATTAGGTCCGCCACTGACTGTGACTTGGTAGCGAGAGATAGCTTGCAACCAGCGAAATGGTCGCTGTAAAAAAGCGGTTGGTGGCATCAGTATACAGGGAAATCCTACACAGAGAGGCTGCAATATTGTACCAATAAGTCCCATATCGTGATAGAGAGGTAGCCATCCCAAGCCAATAGTATCTCGTGTTATACCAAACGCTCTGCGAATCATCCGTTCATTGCTTAAGATATTGCCATGCGTTAGCACTACACCTTTGGGTGTAGCCGTAGAACCAGAGGTATACTGAATAAAGGCAACCGTATCGCTATCGATATCAGGCTGCTGCCAATCCTCTGCCCAAGCAGTGTCAATACCATCGGTTGCTAACCAACGAATAGAACGAAACTGGACATCATCAGCAAATAGATATTCGATCATAGACAAAACCGATGATGTAGTAAGAGCAATAGTAGGACAAGCATCGTTCAAAATGGCAATAAGGCGAGGTAGACTACGATTGAGCCTGGCGGGATCGGGTGGATATACAGGAACAGCGATTGTGCCACTACATAAACAGGCAAGAAAGGCAACAATAAATTCTTGTTCTGAGCCAGCAGGATAGAGCAATAACACACGTTCGCCGGGCATAAACTGATTCTGCAATAGCGCAGCAATTGCTAGTGACTGATTCTCTAATTCGCGATAACTGAGTTGTCCAGTCGGGGTCTCTCCATCTGCTAAAAAAGTAAAGGCTATTCTATTCGGATTTTCACCTGCTTGTATTCTGAGAATTTCAACGAGTGTAGAGAAGACAAATAATGCTGAGGATTTGCTGAAAGATTTTGTCTGCATGGTAATTAAATTCTCAATCCTACTTTGTAATCTTTATTGCTGTGGATAAACGGGTAATTTTTAAAGTTTATCAATAGATTGGAGGGATAATTATACAGAAAGCAGGTGTGGCCTTAAACAAGCTGTAGCGTAAAAATAGAGGATTGATATTTGAAGATGGATAGCGTGCTATAACGAGAAAGTCCCGTTATAGCACTTACAGACAATTAGGCATTCTGTTTAGCGCTTTGACTTAGCATCTGTCGAAAACGCTCTGTTAATGCAGGCTCAATACCTAGGAGACACTGGCAAACGGTAAACTGTCCACGATGGTACATTTCATGTGACATAACAAAATTGAGTAGACCTATTACTACTAGTTACAAAAGATGAACTGAGCAATGCTAAGATATCTTCTCTGACTCTACTTCTGCAACGCTCTCTACCAATTTACCAAATAATGGTATGGGTTTTTGCAGTTTCTGACCAGAAGGAATTAGTTGTGCCTCCCATTTAGTATCTGAGCGGTAGTCACCAGTGAGAATCAGGCGCGAATCACCATCTACTCCAGCAACTGCTCTTGTCTGTGGTAAAGGAGCGATCTGGTTCTGGTAACCTAGCAATTCATGCAGGTGTTGACAACTATGTGGTAAGAACGGGCTTAATAGTAACTTTAAGCTGTTGAGCAACTGCAATCCTGTATAGATAACTGTAGCCGTCCTCTGCTTATCACACTTCGCCAAATTCCAAGGTTGCTGTTCGCTGATATATTGGTTTGCTCGTTTAGCCAAACCTAATATCTCTTGTAATGCTGCTTTCAGTCGCACTCGCTCGATCAATGCGCCTGCTTGTGCAAAGCACTGCTGCGATTGTGCAAGCAACTGTTTATCGACAGAGGTAAGTTCACCAGCAGTTGGTACATCACCAAAGAGTCGGAAAGCCAGTGACAGCATACGGTTTGCATAGTTACCCCAATGACCGATCAGTTCGTCATTAACACGACGAACAAAATCATGCCAGGACCAGTTACCATCACGGCTCTCTGGAGCATTTGCCGATAAGTAATAGCGTAATAGATCTGGTTGATAGCGCTCTTCGATATCAGGCAACCAGACTGCCCAGTTTCGGCTAGTACTCATCTGTTCACCTTTCAATGTTAAAAACTCGCTTGCCGGTATATCGTAAGGCAATACCAGTCCACCATATCCACAAAGGATGGCTGGCCAAAAGATCGCATGGAAAGGAATGTTGTCCTTACCAATAAAATAGTAGCAACGTGCTGGTGCGCTGGTATCAGCCCGCCACCATTCTTTCCAATAATCTTGCTGAGCGTGGTAACTACACCATTCTAATGTAGCAGAATAGTAGCCAATGACAGCATCAAACCAGACATAGATTCTTTTGTTTTGGAAACCTGTATCGGTCACAGGTACTGTTACACCCCAATCTATATCGCGTGTAATAGCACGATTCTTGAGTCCTTCCCGTAACCAGTTTTTTGCAAACTGTAAGGTATTTGGTCGCCAGTGTTGATGTTGTGAGTTATTGAGCCACTGTGACAATAATGGTGAGAGCTTCTCCAATTCGAGAAAGTAGTGTTCAGTATTCTGAAAACTGATCGGTTCTCTATCGATTGAAGAGTGTGGCTCAATCAACTCCCAGGGATCGAGTAATCGGCCACAGTTATCGCATTGATCACCACGAGCACGATTGAATTGGCAATGTGGACATATACCTTCAACAAAGCGATCGGGAAGAAATCTCTTCGACTTCTGCGAATATGAACCAATCATCACTCTTTTACTGATATAGCCATTCTCTACCAGTCTAGAGAAGAACTCTTTAGTGACACGGTGATGGTTCTCTGTAAAAGTCTGTGTGTAGAGATCAAAGCCTATTCCTAATGCTTGAAAAGTGCGGATAAAGGATGAATGGTAGCGACGCACAACTTCTGACGGCGCAACCCCTTCACGCTCAGCACGAATTGTTATTGGTGTACCATTACAATCCGAACCTGAGATCATCAATACCTCATTACCTTTGAGTCTATGATAGCGAGCAAAAATGTCGGCGGGCAGATAGACACCGGCAATATGCCCTACATGAAACGGTCCATTAGCATAAGGCCAGGCAGTTCCAATAAAAATTTTCTCACTCATGTTTCAACTCCTTAGTTAGAAAGAGAGCTTACGCCAACACACCAGACCGATGTCTATTAGCAGAACAGACAACAGCCCTTAGTGCATAACAAAGAAAAATGTTTTTAGTGGGAATTAATTAGTTAGTGGCGGAAACCGCCATATGGCAGGACATTCGACTTGATAGCGAGTAGTAGTTGAGCCTTTCCGACAACTGTC